>NVSD01000035.1 GCA_002401105.1 Flavobacteriaceae bacterium
TGTGCAACCTTCATAACAAAGGACTTTGCTTTTTCAAAGAGCACTTTCTTACAATTGTTCCAAAGCTTTATAAATGCTTCTTGGGTAATGTCTTCTGCTTGTTGCAGGTCTCCACATTTATAAAGGTTTGGAACAATTGTAAGAAAGTGCTCTTTGAAAAAGCAAAGTCCTTTGTTATGAAGGTTGCACAAAACACCTTTTTTAATGAAGTAAAACACAAAAAAGTGATTCTAAAATACAGTGAAAGTCTAGATACGACTACATTATATGACCATAGTCCTGAATTTCTGATGGAAGAAAAAGAATTTCTACAAAAATTACAACAGTGCATTTCTAATTTAGCACCTAAACAAAGAGAAGTATTTTTACTCAGCAGAAAAGATAAAAAAACCTATAGAGAAATTGCCGACATCATAGGAATAACACAAAAAGCAGTAGAAAGAAGAATGCATTTGGCACTCAAGGAATTAAAAGAAAAAATAGGATTCGCTATTTAATACCGATTACCATGGAACAATTTAATAACACAGATGTTTTTTTAGCCAAATGGGCTGATGGGACCTTATCCGATACCGAAAAAAAATCTTTTGAAAAAACAAAAGAATACCGCCAATACAAGACCATTTTAAAGGGAACTGACTTGTTAGATCTTCCTGACTTTGACAAGCAAACTTTGTTCAAAAAAATACAAGATAACAGAGGAAAAACTACTAAAAAAATATATTTATTTCCACGATGGACTTATGGAGTTGCTGCTGCCGTAGCCTTATTAATTGGAGGCGTATTTTTCTTAAATACTTCGCTTGAATTCCAAACAGGTTTTGGTGAACAATTAGCAATAACACTTCCTGATAATTCMGARGTTTTATTAAATGCAAACACGGAATTGACCTATAAGAAAAGAAAWTGGAAAAGTAATAGAACCTTAAATTTAAAGGGAGAAGCCTATTTTAAAGTGGCCAAAGGAGCTACTTTCAAAGTACTTACCCCTCAGGGAAATGTACAAGTGTTAGGAACACAATTYACGGTAAATGCACATAAAAACACTTTTGAAGTCCGTTGTTATGAAGGAACCGTACGAGTTGAAACAGRGCAAATCTCTAAAACCATCCATAAAGGTGAAGCCATTAGACTCCTTGATAGTTCTTTTGAAAAATGGAACCTGGACACACAAGAACCWTCTTGGAAAAAACAAYACAGTGATTTCACAAACACTCCTATAAACCAAGTTATAAAAGCCTTAGAAAATCAATATAATATTCATATCGACAGCAAAAAAAYAAATAGTAAACTCCGTTATACCGGTAGGTTTACACATACAAATCTAGCAAAAGCSTTGCAATCAGTTTTTGAACCTTTAAAAATTAAGTTTACTTTTGTAGACAAGAACAACATTGTTCTTGCTGCAAAATAAATGAGAAACCTTTTTATTGTTATTTTTCTTAGCCTCCATGTGAATACCTATGCCCAAAAAGCAGTTCAACGTATCCAATATAAAAACACGCCTTTAAATGAAGTTTTGAATGCACTTGAAACAACGTTTGCTGTTAAATTTGCCTACAATGCTACGGACATAAAAARGCAAGCTATAAACCTCCACTTAAATCGGAGATCATTAAACCAAATAATTGCTAGCATAGAAAAAGACTACCCTATAATTTTCAAACAAATAGACCCGAAATTATACAGTGTTAAAATCTTAGACAAGGTTGTTGTTTGTGGCTATATCAAAAATGGAATAGACGGAAATCCAATAACCGATGCTACGGTTATAAATCAAGGAAAAACAACAGGAACCATTACTGATGAAAAGGGCTTTTTCAGGATTAAAAACTGTAAACCTACGGATACCTTATCCGTTTCATTTTTAGGTTTTAAAACACTGTTGATTCCCCTAAAAAATAGCAGAAATAAAAACTGTAACACCTATACCCTCTTATCAGATAATTACGCCTTAAACGAAGTTGTAATCCAAGAGTATTTAACAGCAGGCGTGGTAAAAACAAAAGATGGAGCCGTACGATTTAGCCCCAATAGTGTAGCGGTATTAGCAGGATTACCGGAGCCAGACATCTTACAAAACATTCAATTATTACCAGGTATTGAAAGTCCCTCCGAAACAGCCGCCGGCTTATACATTAGAGGAGGATCTCCCGATCAAAATTTAATTCTTTGGGATGGCATAAAAATGTACAATTCCAATCATTTTTTCGGAATGCTATCCGCTTTCAATCCCTACATCACCAACAATATCAAAATATATAGAAGCGGAGCCAAACCTGAATATGGGGACCGTATCGCTGGAATTATCGACATTAAAACAGATACTGATATACCTACAAAATTACAAGGAGGGCTTGGTGTAAATATGATTCTTGCGGATGCTTATTTGAAAATTCCGCTTTCAAAAAAACTTGGAATCCAAGTATCTGCAAGAAGGTCACTGACAGACATACTAGACACACCTACATTTAATAAGTTTGCAGATAAGATTTTTCAAAACACAAGTATTTCGGCAACTCATGACGAATACACCACTGATATTTCAGAAGAAATCGCTCGGTTTTATTTTACTGATTTCACTTTTAAGATTATGAGTCCTGTTTCTGAAAAGGACTACCTAAGCATCTCCGGTATCTTCACGAAAAACAAACTAGACTATGTAATTAATCTAGAAGGTTTTGAGCAGGGGTTCAGCGATAATTTGAGTATTGAAAATAAAGGAATGAGTGCTTTATGGAAAAGAGATTGGAATCCCAAATTTTCATCAAAAACCGAATTTTATTATACTGGGTATGATTTTTCCTATGATGGGATAAATCCTTATTTAGTAGAAGTGCAGACGGTTATTAAGAAGAATAGCATTAAAGAAATTGGTTTTAAATTTCATTCCGATTTAGTACTTAACAAATCATTTACGCTCTCTAATGGCTATCAATTTTTCGCTAACGATGTTAGTTATCTATTAAAAGAAATTGATTTTACCACAGAAGACCATAAAAAAGCTACCACGCACACGCTGTATACAGGTTTAAATTACAACAAGCAACACAGCTGGTATGTTGACCTTGCGCTGAGAGCCGACTATGCTACGAGTTTTAATACTATTTATATAGAACCTAGAATATATGCAGAACGGATACTCAGTAATACTTTCCGTTTCAAAGGTTCGGCAGAAATAAGAAACCAATCCATCAGCCAAATCATTGAATTTGCAACACTGGATTTCGGATTAGAAAATCAAGTTTGGGCCCTCGCACATAAAACAGGCATTCCACTATTGAGAAGTGACCAACTCACTCTTGGTTTTATTTATAACAAAAACGGGTGGAAACTGGATACCGACTTTTATTATAAAAACATAGATGGTTTTACATCGCTCACAAGAGGATTTGAATCCACTGAGGAAAAGGAGAGTCTTTTCGAAGGGACTAGTGAAATAAAAGGAATAGACATCCTCTTAAAAAAGAAAATCAACAACTATGTCAGTTGGATTGGCTACACCTATGCTTCAAACAAGTATACTTTTGACGATATCAACCAAGGAAATGAATTTAGAGGAAATAACGACATCACGCATTCACTTACTTGGTCTCATTCCCTTAGCTTAAACAAGTTTCAATTTTCACTTGGGTGGAAATACAGAACAGGAATTCCATATACCAAAGCAGTAGGTGTCACAACTACAAATAATGAATATTTCATCAATTATGCGACCATAAACGCAGAAACCTTACCCGATTACCATCGCTTGGATTTTTCTTTATTATATGATTTCGAGTTCTCCAAAAAAAGAAGTGCTGTCAAAGGAAAAATAGGTTTTTCTATACTGAATATCTATAATAAAAAAAAATTGCTAGCCAAAGGATATTCAATACTCGAAAACATCGATATTAATAATAACACAATAGCAACACCAAAAGAGGTAACAAAATACTCTTTGGGAATGACTCCTAATTTATTTTTTAGAGTACGTTTCTAATTTACAACACAATACTTAACAATACAATAAACACACGCCGTTTACACTATCAAAGCAGGGGAAATAAAACACCTCTAATAAACACAAAATAAAACATCTAAATTTTATGTTTTTTTGGGGAGTTTGTACATTTAGAATAATTCTTATTATAAAACTAAACTTCAGATAAAATGTAGCCTTACGTTTATAAAAATAATTATTTCTGATTATTAATTAGGGTATCTATAATTAGTGTTGTTGTAATTATATAACACTAAAACAACTTTTATGAAAACCATGAAATTTTACAATTTATTTCTTATTATTACCCTAATTACGTTTTTTACCGCCTGTACTAAAGATGATGAAATTAATGTAGATGAGGAGATATCCGAAAGCACGGATAGCAATGTTAAAACAGAAGATCAAACAGATCTTAATGGTCAGATTTTACTGTACAAAATGAATGGAGAAAAACTTGAAAAAAAAATCATTTACAATGTAAAAGGCGAGGATTTAGCATTTCAAAAAGCAACGGGTAAACATCAAGAAATATGGAATTTAGTTAAAAAAATTATACCTCCAACTGAAAGAAAAAATATAGCTGAGCTTTTAATTTTTCGTGGAAAATATGCGTTAGTTACTGGATCTGTGATAGAACTTAAACCAGATTTAAAAGAATGGAAATTATGTCTTGCCATTGATTTTGCATATATAGATGGGTTTAATTCGGGTGGTACTTTTCAGGGAACCATTATACATGAATTTGCACATGTCTTAAGTTTAAATGACACWCAAATAGACACAGATATTAATTGGCAAAAATGCAAAACTTACAATATAATGGAAGGTTGTACCTATGAAAATTCATACTTAAATAAATTTTATAGTGCTTACTGGAAATCTATTGATAAAGAATCTAGAGAAATGAAACTAGATGACTTCTATGAGAAGTATAAAGATAGATTTGTATCCTATTATGCCAGCAGCAGTCCAGAAGAAGATTTTGCAGATACGTTTATGTATTTTGTTTTAAATGATAAACCTAAAGGTAAAACCATTGCAGAAAAGAAAATTTTATCCTTCTATAAAAGTAAACAGCTGACATCAATTAGAGATTACATTAGAAAAAATGGAATAAAACAAAAAATTGAGATAGAAGGAGCCAAACAATCAATTATACAGAAGAACTCACACAAAACTACAACTCCTATAAACACCTGTAGTTTCCACAAAACAAGACATTAATTAAACATGTTTGTAATACTAATATTTAAAGGACTACTTCCTGCAGCATCGTACTAAACTAAAAGAACTGACAACTAGTAGTTAAAACAATATCCTTTTTTCCAAAATCATCCTCTGTGAAAATTATTTTACAGAGGATTTGTATTTTTAGAAAAAAAAAGGATTAAAAAAATTAATTCCAATACTTAAAGGCCTTCCCTCATACAAGGTACAATTTGAATCTTCCGTACAGAGACTAGTCTTTCTACAAAACTAAGTACAGAATCCAGGTTCTGAGGCCCCTTTTTTGACCCAACCATAATTGAATTACCATCTTTAAAACCAGTCTCTCACAATACCACAGTAACACTTAGAACCGTTACAAAATACTCTTTGGGAATGACACCTAATTTGTTTTTTAGAGTTCGGTTTTAAAAAACGGCACGCTCTTGTAAGCTTTGGTTGAATTCCATAGAAAAGACATTAAGGCATTGAATGCCGTAGTTTTTGAAAGGACCAAGCGTGAAAATATAAGAATAGAAAATAAGTTAGACGGAGTAAAACTGAAACGAGATTCCAGTTTAGTTTTACTCCAGAAAGACATGCGGAATTATCCAAAATTGACACTTCACAGATTGGTTTTGTGGTTGATTCTGTTACGGTACCGAAACAAAGAAGCTGGTTTAGACGAAACATAGGTTCAGTATTCAAGAAAAAAAATAAATAACCTGTTCAACTATGAGCGGGTCNTTTTTTTTATNAAAAAAAAGAGNRTKAAMANNYWTCYTTKCASACAATTTTGAATCACACAGGTTTAAAAAACACATCTAAAAATACGTAAACAACTAGAAATTAGGGGTTTTACCCCCTTTACACATAATCTTTTTTATATAAATTTGAAGGAGAGGTACTTTATTTGACCTTATTTAAAAATAAATTGATAACCGTCCTATACTGTAGATATAATGGAGTTACCGTCATGTTTTGGTTTCTATTGTGGATATATGGGGTTAGCAATCATATAAATTAAACTAACAAATCAATTAAATTAAAAAATCATGACTTACAGAGACAATTATGTGTATTTCTCCCTGGGCACAGGGTATTCATTAATTAGCGCATCATATACAGTAGACGGTTCTTCTGTTACTAGTGGCCAGGATCCTGATGGACATATTCATGCTGGACTACAAGTTAAATGTGGCAGTGATGGTAAAATGAACTTTAGCATCGGCCGTAAAGGTTCAARCGGCGTTGGGAGTTGGTTTAACGATAGAATTCCTAGCTCACAAACCACATTTAATCATACTGCAGGAAAGTTGAATTTTGCATTTCTAGGCACCCTTAAATTGACTCTTACGGGTGGTATTTTTGGAGGTGGGCAGGACACATTCACCTTTTCAAATATAGCACTTGCTCAGGGGCATAGCGGTGCTAGCAATAATTGGTGGTTTGGTGGACAAAACTGTTCTTACATTAAAAGTAACCAGGTAACTTGTCAAGGGGTAAATTCCAATGGAGATCAGGTTTCCTTTGTCTTTTTGAGAGGTGGGAATAACGTAAGCACTGTTGGTGTAACCCCAACAACACTAGTAGATACAACAAACTGGATGAGCAAACTAAGTGACTCTACTCGACTTGATGATATAATGATGCCAGGAAGTCATGATGCGGGTATGTCCGAACTACACCATTGCGCCCCGCCCCTATTTGGAGATGGTTATACACAAACACAAAGTGGCTCCATTGGTCAGCAACTTGTTGATGGATCAAGATACTTTGATATCCGTGTTGATTATGATTATAACGAATTGGTTACCTGTCACCGATCTGATGGATGGGGATGTAACGGGCAAAGTTTAGTATCTGTTCTTAATCAGACTAAGGAATTCATGAGAGCTCACCCTACTGAAACCGTATTCTTGAAGTTTTCGCACATTAGAAATTACAATGAYCACGACCCTACTGTCACCAAACAGAAAATCGATGACCTATTGAATAGCTATAGTGCTTTCATGTACACAAACTCTAATGCGAGTATTAATCTGGCTGAAGATACGCTAGGCAATGTAAGGGGGAAAATGATTTTTGTTTTCGGATACAGCGAACATATTAATCCTTCAACAGGTCGGTTCAGATATCAGGATGGTAACTCTGCGCAACCCAACCTAACCGTTCATGACCAATACAGTGAAACTAGTGATTACAGCAAAATGAGTGTTGATCAGTTGAGTCAATGGAAAGATTATGGTGGTCTGAGACAAGGATTCTTTTTCCTGTTATCTTGGACACTAACACCTAGCCCTCCTGGAGCTACAATTACTACACTGGCGGCAAAGGCAAATGGCAACCTCCCGAACGTATTATACGACCAAATCGTTACCCAAAAGGCTAGTAAACCCAATGTAGTTTATATTGATTATGTAAATAGTAAAACAACACAAAGCATTATTCAATATAATTTCGATTTAAGCTTTACAGTTTACAATTCGCAAAAAAGGCAAGTATCGAATATAATGGAATAAACGATAGCACACACATTGTATAAAGGGCATTAAAACGTCCTTTATACAAAGCGTTACATAAAAACGACAATAGTTATTTTTAAAAAAAAACCACCTATTTGGTGGTTTTTTTATGTCCTTTTTAAACCTCACTCCTAGCCCTATACTTACACTATGGGTGCACAGGAAGCTTTACAAAACAGAAATAAATCAATAATAGGACCTCGCTATATAGACGATGTTTTACAAGAAACTGGAGACTATATCCAGGAATCTAAAAACCGATTGTTCGGGAATTTTGATTTTGAAAATATGCCTATCCGGGAACAGTGATCATTTATTGTAAAAAATAACAAATTGCAATTCACCCACCTTTTAAAATCTCGGTTTATTGATATGCGCCGATTAAACGGCCGTAACAAAACACAATATCCTATCCATAATAGTGTGGTTATGGGTTATTACTCTCGATTAATAAATAAGCTTTCTTACGGTCTTACACAGGATGTTAGAAACTCAATTTCAAACGAACTTAATATATAAATGTAATGACTAAAATTAAAGACGAAGAATTAAGGTTAAAAATTATTATAAATGGTAATGCAGGTCAAAAGGCGTTAGGTGAGTTAGAACAGTCGAACCAAAAATTAGTAGCATCAAATAAACTTTTACTAACACCATATAAAATTTATGCTTACTTTTAAACTAAACAACACACCGACAAACATTCAATAAACGATTTGCTCCGTCAGAAAAATCAATTAGAATATGGGAATTAATTTAAATTATAAAAAATACTTTTTCATTATTTTTCTTGCAATCGTTTCTTGTAAAGAAAATAAACAGCCCGAAAAACATAAAACAACGATTAAGCTGGAAGTTGTAGCATCTAGTGTTCCTTTTTATGACCTATTTCTTAAATATGAAACTGAACAAAAATTATTTYATAAATTTCCATTAGACACTTCTAAATATTATAAAACTTACGCCTACCCGAGAGAATCAAAACTGATTGATAGAGAGCTTGAAGATATTAAGCCTTCTGATATTTTAAATGAAGTTGAACTAGATAAACTTAATTATCATATTGTTTTTGAGGATTATCAATGGGATTTTAGAATTGATAGGTCTAAAATTAATGTTGATTTTATTGAAAAATATAAATTTAATGCAAGAAAGTCTAGAACAAATAAAACTGAAGTAATTTATTTATTTACCTACCCTTTTTCTGTTTCAAAAACCAAGGTACTAATTGGCTTTGAGATAAAACATAAAACTTATCCAAAAAAAAGTAGCAAAGATGTCTATATGGGATTCTTTATCTTTGAAAAAATAGATGATAAGTGGAATATAACAGCACAAAAAAGTTTATTAGACCATTAATACAAACCACAACCACGAATATAAAAAATAGCAGAATGCGTACACGTTTTAATAATTTGTACTTTTCTGTTACTTTGTAACTAAAATGAAAGTAGTAAAATTAAAACTGCTACTTTCCTTGTACTAAACCACTGTAACACATATGAAAAAGATACTAATAGGATTGATTATTTTTTTATTTTACAGTTGTTCAACAACTAAAAATGCAGAAAACAGAACAAATGACTCCCATAAGGAGAAACCTCTAATTTATGATTATGCAGATAAAATTAATGATGAACAATTAAAATTCATCAAAGAAAGTTATAACTGGAATAATGAAAAAATATTAATTATAAGTTACATTCAACCTATTGCAATTTCAACTTGTAATATTAATTATAAAACAATACCTGATTCTGGAAAAAAATGGAGGGAAGATTTTTATTCTAAAATAAACACTGAGGATTGTTTAAAAATTGAAGTTTTAGCTAATGGAGAAAAAGTAAAAAATATATTAGATAATATAATTTACTTTGACGACAAGAATGATTTTCTATATGATAATTTTTTTAACAGAAAAAAATCTTGTTTCGGAATAATGGTTGTAAATAATGACGGTTTTTATATTCAATATAATGGACATTACTCAGAAAGACAAGTAGCTAAATTTATTGAGAATTTAAAAACGTAAAACATATTACAACACCTCATAAATTTTATGTTCACCCCCGCTACCGCACAAATAACCGCAGCGCTACCATACGACCTCTCGCTAACGCTCATGAGAATAGTTTTATCGTGTGGCGTCCACGAGTGGGCTGTACATCATTTAGAAACAAGTAATATCTGTTGATTGCGCAGGAGAAATTAGATTATTAAAAAATATAATTATTTTTAGGGATTAAAGCTAGGCTGACCACACGATACAATCGTACGAGAGCGGTGTTTTTGATTCTCTTACATTACCAAAACAAAGAAGCCGGTCTGGACTAAACATAAGTTCAGTATTTAGGAAAAAAGAATAAAACATAAATAATTTTTACACTAAAAGACCTGTTCAACTATGAATGGGTCTTTTTCATAACGTTTAGCGTATCAACTAGCGCCCTTGCTAATTTTCTGAATCACACTGACTATAAAAATGGGGTTTTACCCCCTTTACACATAACCTTTTTTTATATATTTTTGGAAGGCGAGGTGTAATTATTTGACCTTGTTTAAATATAAATTAATAAGCCACCTATAGTGTAGACATAGTAGAGTTACCGTCATGTTTTGGTTTCTATTGTGGATATAAAGGTATTGTAACACATATGAAAAAAACTATACTCCAGATAATTATTGGACTTACAATCATTTCTTGCTCAACAACCAAAAATGTAGATGACAAAAAAGGTGACTCTCAAAAGGAAAAAGCAATAACTTATGATTACGCTGATAAAATCGATTCTGTACAATTAAATTTCATAAAAAAAAGCTACAAATGGAATAACGAAAAAATATTAATATTAAACTACTGTCAACCATTGTATAGCTGCCATTTTAACAACAACGAAATTACATCCAAAAGCATAAAATGGTGGAAAAACTTTTATTCCAAAATAAATACTGAAGATTGTTTAAATATTAGAGTGCTTGCTAACGGAGAACGTGTTAAAAATAAATTAGACAATATCAATTACTTTGACGACAAGAATGATTTTCTTTTAAAAATCTTTTTCAGCAGAAAAAAATCCTGTTTTGGAGTATTAGTATTAAACAGGGAAGGATATTATATTCAATACAATGGGCATTATTCTGAAAAGCAAGTTGCCAAATACATAGCGAATTTAAAAAAATAAATACGTGTTACAATAAAAGCTAAACGCAATGCGGAATAGTTTTTTTATTCCAATAGTTCTTTTGCATATCGAAAAGCAAATCTATTGATTTGTTTTTCTAAAAATGAAAAATAAAAAAAAACAACCAACAGCTTTGCTCGTGATTATCAAAATGCCTCGTATTTCTATAATCCGCACTTTGCTTAGCCAGACGTTGGCAAACATTAATACATAGAATTTGATAAAAAAT
Source organism: Flavobacteriaceae bacterium (assembly GCA_002401105.1). GTDB lineage: Bacteria > Bacteroidota > Bacteroidia > Flavobacteriales > Flavobacteriaceae. Next base: position 11,128 of record NVSD01000035.1, read on the forward strand.
TAACTAACAAAATCAAAAAAATCATGAACAAATTTAAAAATTTAATTGGCATATCAGTATTAGTTTTAGTGATRATTATTTCATGTAAAGAAAAAAAAGAAAGTACAGAAACTRCAGTTTATGATGAAGCTTTARCAACCGATACATGTTTGGCAGATCCTGCTTGGTTTGCGATTGACCCTACCACTGGAATGAGAAAWACGCCTGCACCAGAAGAAGGTAGCACGAGTGTTTTCGGAAAWAAYATCACTGTATCAAATTGTGATTTTCACCAATGGTCTTGGCAAAAATTTCTTTGGYTAACCAACGAAAATGCCAAGGGKACACCGYTWTTTATGGATAGTCTAATTCAAGTGAACAGTCATACCGTACCWGTACCTACCGTAGATAAAAAAATTRTTCTGWYTTCTACAGATAATGTYCAAGCCACGGGTGATATACTAAACACAAATAAATCTTTTAATACAAATGATACTAGTTATACTGTTTACTATTCAATCCATGTGGACAGCACTTTATACAATAGCATTCAGAAGTATGCTCCAATGGATAAANGTAAGTATACGGATGCAACCTTCCCTGTTGGGGCTTTAGAGTTAAAAATAGCGTGGGTAAATGCTGAAGCGATTGAAGACACTAGCTCCTATTTTGTAACTGATGCCATTGTAGAAGGAACAGACACTAAAATTGCTTTACTAGGGATGCATGTAGTTGGTATTGTTTATAATCATCCTGAATTTRTATGGGCTACTTTTGAACATAATGATTTAGCTCCTTATTACGATTGGAAATCTACCACAACAACAGATATACCTGTTACCTCWAAAACCAACAAACTCTTATTCAAYTCTGATGCAACAGCGACCATTGCAAATATTGCAAGTAATAGCAATCCCAAAACCGATAGTACCAACGTCTTTGCTGTCAACCGATATGGAGTTCCACGTCAACCAGAAAATGCTTTTTYGGAAACTAGTCAAGATGGAGAAGAAAGTTATAATAATATTGATTCTATTAACACCGATGTTAAGTCTCAACTCACTGGTATTTGGAATAATTATTTTTACAATGGCTCTATTTGGATCAATACTGAACACCATAGTTACCCAACARAACAAGCACAATTATTAGTAACATTAGGACRAACATTGGCAGATGCATCCCCTAATGAGGGTAAATTGGTTAAAGGTTCAGTTGCCGCRTACAATATAACCATGGAAACCTATGAGCAACTAGGATTTTMTCCACCTACATATATTTACGAACAGTCTACAGCCACCATGGGAAATTGTTTTTCTTGTCATAATGCTGCTAGTGGTTCTTCATTAAATATTAGYCATTTATTTAATGGAGCTATTAACGAAGTAAAAGGACTTAGTCCAAAAGTTACAAAACAGCAACATTTGGATGAAATAAAAGCATTCATAAAAAAAATGAATGAGAAAAAGTAACGTTCTGMATTTCYAATTTGGAGATATGTTCTGTCTATTTCGGAGGATRCTTAATAGAAAGTTGTGAAAATTTAAAAAAATAAACGATTTTCCAATCAAGTAGACAGCTCCAACTAGACTAGTCGGCAGGCGCCTCTCACATACATACGGAGCGATAGTCGAAGTACCACCGTACGTACGAGAACTTCGCTCGGTCATTTTTAATTACAAGTGTAAAAACACTTGTAATTTTCATGAACCTAAACCGCGGTTCAAAAAAATGAATTTTGTGTATTATTAATATTCGAAACATTATCATTAAAAACCACTCCTAACCGAGTGGTTTTTTTAGGTCCTTTTAAAACCTAAACCCTAGCCTCATACTTACACTATGGCTGCACAGGAAGCTTTACAAAACAGCAATAAATCAATTATAGAACTTAGTTATATCGCCAAGGTTTTACAAGAAACAGGGGACGCTATCAAAGGAGCGCTCCGTTCTCACATTCTATGGATAAAAACAAGTGAAAAATATTTTATTAAGTTTTTAAGGGGGCAATAAGAAGTGTTTTCTGAAATTTTAAGGGGTAGACATTGGAGCCACCAAATAATCTTGCAGTTAGGCAACGGCATGCCTTTTTGGTCAGGATACAATGAGCAAGAAATAGAAACAGTACTATTTGATGTCTTATGAAATATCCCCATTCAGAATTAACCCTTGTGGTAGACGAAGCATTAAATAGCTACAAGAAAACACATGTGGCTCGTGCAGGATGTGGTGAACCTATCAACCAAATTGAAAAGCAGAAACACTGGAAACTTATTTGGAAAACCGTTTTGATTGGACTTGTTTTATTCTTTGTTCTTGGATGCCTTACTACTCCAGCAGTATCAGAAGTTCTAAAATCATTCATCAAATAACAAACCTGAAGCAAAAAAAAATCCACCTCGTAAAGAGATGGAAAAAATTGCTATGAAAAGACTAGAACGCCCTGACAAGTTAAAAATACAAATTAACATTAGTTATGCCAAAAAAATTATACCCATGCCCATATTGTAAAGCGACGTCCTGCTGCTTAGAAGCCCCGTGTATGGGCTGTTAAGTGTTTTCAGCATATTTAAAATAGAAATACAACACCAATAATAAATCAAAACGATTAACAAAAGTTAAAACAACACAAGTAGAATTATTTAAATAACAGTAGTTATTATGAGACGAACATCAATCAGAGAAGTTGTAGAAGATATATTTTCACCTTACGGCGATGATTTCAAAAGTAAGGATGCTTTATGGTGGCAAAAAAACTTTAAATGTCATCCAGATGATTTTACAAAAGAAATTAAACTTGATAGAATTAGTTTGATTGCAAACTACTTCGGTTATGGCATAGCTGATATTGCAATATCAAAAATTACAACAACATTAAATAACAGGAGTTATTACAAAACAATAAAGGACCTGTTCAACTATGAATGGGGCTTTTTTTTATAATGTATTGCGTATTAACAAGCACCCTTGCTTATTTTTTATCTCACTCCTGTTCCCCGTTCTTAATTATATGCAAATAATGGAGTTTAACAAGTGAGCATACTCTAATTATAGGTACTTTTGAAAGGCGAGGTCTAATTATTTGACCTTGTTTAAACATAAATAAAAAACAAACTATTAAAAATGAAAACACTAGATATTATAAAAAACGTCTTTACAATTGTAGGAGCAGGAATGCTAATAGGAGCCTTTTTTCTATATCAAAATACTAGCCAATTTATAGAAAAGTCCATTGAAACTCAAGGTATAGTAGTAGATTTTGTAGGATCGGATTCTAGTAATTCTTCTGATATTTCCATGATGTACAAGTCATTAGTTGAGTTTACAGATACTAATGGCACACAGATTGAGTTTTTATCATCAACAAGTAGTAATACTCCGAGCTATAATATTAATGAAAAGGTAGATGTTATTTACATCCCAGAATATCCAAATGAGGCAAAAATAAAAAGCTTTTTTTCACTTTGGGGAGGTGCAACTATACTAGGAACATTAGGTCTGGTGTTTTTTATCATTGGAGGGAGTATTATTGCATATAATATGACTAAAAAGAATACGCTAGAATATCTTAAACTAAATGGAATAAAAATAAAGACTGATTTTCAGAGAGTAAGGATCAACCCAGCTATGGCTGTTAATGGGAGAACCCCTTTTGTAGTTGTTTCAGAATGGGAAAACCCAAAAACATCTGAACTACATGTTTTTACAAGTGATAATGTTTGGTCTGACCCTACTGATTTAATAAAAACAGATAAAATCAATGTTTTAATTGACCGAAATAACCCTAAAAAATATTCGGTAGATTTATCATTTTTACCAAAAGTATCCGCGTAAAATAAGAAAACGTCACACAACAATATATATATAATAGGCGAAATAATAGTGAATTCAAGGCTTTCAGCTCATATCAAAATTTGCGCTTAACTGAAAATTTCGTGCTTCGTAATTGCCTGCTTTCCACATATTGTAGTCGTTAACAAAAATTAAGAAACGTTTGAAAATATTTAGATCGTTTAATATAGATATAAAATCATGAAGAAAATTTATATAACAACGCTGTTCATTTTGGCTAATCTTACTCTTTTTGGTCAAGTAGATACTACCCAGATTAAATTTGAAGGGAAAAAATTTAATCTGCCCATGGTAAAAGAAGTAGCTCGAAAAACGTTTGACTTAGACGAATACCATCAGAATGGACACATTAATAATTGTAAATTTTTAGCGCATTTAAAGAATGACAGTACTGTCATCGGAATAACTTTTTATAAAAGGATTTACAAAGGGAATTTAGAGAAATCATTGGAAGTATCTGAATATTCTCGAGAAAAATATATAGCTGACCTTGAGAAAAAATATGATTCAACGTTTAAGCTGTTAGATATCGAAAATGTAGCTTTTATAAACCCTCAATTTGTGTATCTGGAGCTTGAGGATGGCAGTGTCATTGTTGTAGGGTCATTGTACTATAATCTCATGTATAATACTTATACTACAATATCCTTTTTTCATGACATTACAATAAAAGAGCTTCGCAGTTATCTGAGGAATTATTATTAATCAACATTTGCTAACAGCGAATATAAAAAATAACGGTTATAGACCAAAACCAAGAAGAAAATAATAGAAATAAAGGTCAGTTATAAACCGAAAATCTCGTGAGTAAAACTCCGCCACTTTTCATAAACAATCCCTTTGCCACACATTTGATGAAAATTAGATACCACATAAAAGGAATAAAAAACAAAGACCTTATACTTAACGAAAAAAGAGGTGGATATTTGTTTATTGAGCATCATAAAATATTTAGGTTTGAGAAAATAAATTCCATGAATAATTTATCTGAAAATGTGTTGTTTGAATTTAAAAAACATCTAAAGCATCTGGTTTATATAAAAAATCGAAAGTAACACACGAAATCAGAATCATAACCGACCAAGAGTACATCCCAGAAACAGTATATTTAAAACCAAATTTTAAACAAAAGATTAGGCTGTACATAAATAACAGAAAAACTACTGATTGGCTTAAGAACAAATCATTTCGATTATTTAGTTTAATCGTTGCAGGAACAATAGGCGAYTTCATAAATCAACAATTTCAGAATAATAATGAATTGAAAAATGTCCCAAATATACCAGTAATCACGAAATCAATAAAAGAAGATATATTGCTAGAATTAAAAGATTCATATTTTAAATTAAGTGACACTTTAACGATTGACAAAGCAGAAATTAATATGAATAAAAACAACGGATTATAAAAAACGTGTGGCAACAAAGTTTATTATAATTATTATTAAATTTAGTTATTAATCGAAAAGTTACACGGACCAAAGTTCGCAACTTTCCATACAAAAACCGTTACATAAAAATGACAATAGTTATTGAAAAACAAATAAACCACTCCTAATCGAGTGGTTTTTTTATGTCCTTTTTAAACSSCAMTCCTARCCCTATACTTRYANTATGGGTGCACARGAAGCTTTACAAAACAGMAATAAATCAATTATAGAACGTCGTTATATAGACRATGTTTTACAAGAWACAGGAGACTMTATMMRGGAATCTCAAAACCGCCTGTTCGGGAATTTTGATTTTAAAAGTACGCCTATCAGAGAACGGCGCTCATTTATTGTAAGCAATAACAATTTGCAATTCACCCATCTTTTAAAATCTCGGTTTATTGATATGCGCCGATTAAACGGCCGTAACAAAACACACTACCCTATCCATAACAAGCACCCTTGCTTATTTTTTATCTCACTCTTGTTTTTCCCGTTCTTAATTAACTGTAAATAATGAAGTTTAACAAGTGAGTATACTCTTATTATTGCTACTTTTGGAAGGCGAGGTGCAATTATTTGACCTTGTATAAACATAAATTAATAAGGCCCCTGTATTGTAGACATACCGTCATATTTTGGTTTCTATTGTGGATATATGGGTGTTAGGCAATATTAAAAGACGCAGCTAGATTGAAAAAAACTGAGCAACATATAATCTTAAAAGACAACAGAAAGTTAGGATTTGCAGAGTATGGAAATACTGAAGGATTCCCTATTATTTACTGTCATGGATCTCAAAGTTCCAGATTAGAAATGCATTATGATATGTCATTTGCTATTGAGAACGATTTAAGAATAATTACAATTGATAGACCAGGACATGGGATCTCGGATTTCAACCCAGAAGGCTCTATACTTAGTTTTGCAAAAGATGTTAATCAATTAACTGAGTATTTAGAACTTGACAAGTTCTCTGTTGCAGGAATGTCAGCAGGTTCACCTTTTGCCCTAGGAATATCTTATTTGTTCCCTGAAAATATTTACAAAACATCCATAATTAGTGGGTTTGCACCTTTTAATAAAGAGAGTAAGAAATGCCTTTCAAAAGATGTAAAAATGATGCTTAATCTTGCTAAAACATTTCCTTTTTTATTGAAAATGCTGCTGAAAATTCAAGTTAAGCAATTGAACAAAAATCCTAAAAAAGCTCTCAAAGGTTTTTTGAAAATCATGGGGCAGCCAGATCAAGAGATTCTAAAAAATCATTCAGTGATGGAAGTCATTGAAAATATGTTTACGGAAGCGTTTAGAAATGGAAGTAAAGGAGTTGCTTATGAGATTTCTAATTTATTAGTAAGAGAATGGGACTTTAAATTAGATGAAATTCGAGTGCCTGTAACATTTTGGCAGGGAGAAAAAGATAATAATGTTCCTTATGAATGGGCGGAACTAATGAATAATGAAATTAATAATTCAAAACTGAAAAAATATCCAGAAGAAGGGCACTTGATCATATTTCAACATGCTGAAGAAATATTTACAGACCTAAAAAAAACATTATCTAACAAAGTATAAACGGCATTAAATCATCCGTTTATACTTAGCGCTGCCCACAATATAAAAAAACGAGATATGAAAAAAATTGCTATTCTAATTTTGATTACAATTACAAGTTTAAGTTGTAACAAAACTGACAAAAAGATTGAGTACACAAATAACTTAAAAAATTGCTTTTCAGAGAATGAAATTGAGATTCTAAATGAGGCTTGTACCCTATTTGAATCTAAATTAAATGAACATTACCCAAAAGAGTCAATCGGAATTAAATACAAACTTTATCTTAAAGACATAAGTTCATTAAATGAGCCAATAGATTTAATGAGAAATTCACCTAATGATTTTTCGGTTAAATTAAGAAATTCTAGTGTTTTTGATAAAATTTGGGTTAAATATTCCGAGATTTATTATGAGGATGATTCACAAGAAGTACAAGCCATAACCAATTCCTCTCATATGGAAAATAAGACAGATTATGAGCCTAAAGATTTTTATGTAATTAATCCAAAAGGAGCATATTTTGATTGTCTTATAAATAACCAAAAGAATGAATATATCAATGAATATTTAATTGCAATAAGAGATATTTTAGATATTAGTCCAAATATTTTAGCTAGTGGATTTTATGAATCAATACCAGACAAGGATTACGATGACAAAACTGTAAGACTGATTATTGCAATGAATTTGTATTATGAGATTCAATTAATGATTAATGACTAAGTGCTTGTTGATTCTGTGGCAGTGCCTGAAACAAGAACCTGGTTCGGTAGAAATATTAGTTCAATATTCAGGAAAAAAGAATAACACATAAATATTTTTTGACACTAAAGGACCTGTTCAACTATGAATGGGTCTTTTTTTTATAATGTATTGCGTATTAGCGAGTATCCTTACTGACTCTTTTAACCGTACGGACTATTAAACACCCCCTAAACAACTGTAAATAAGGGGTTTTACCCCTTTACACAAAGCTTTTTTTTATATACCTTTGGAAGGTGAAGTACTTTATTTGACCTTGTTTAAAAATAAATTGATAACCGTCCTATATCGTAGACATAATGGATATACCGTCATGTTTTGGTTTCTATTGTGGATATATAGATGGTTATCACAAATATAAACCAACTAAATAACAATTATGAAATCAAATCAATTATTTTTATTGTTTTTTTTAATTGCTTTTTCCATTTACGGGCAAGGTGACGAAAGAGATGGAAGAGACGGAAGTCATGTATTTAAGTATCCTATCACATTAACGGAATGTGATAGAATGGGAAATGAAATTTTGCAACGTGATCCTCTTGTGGAAACAATGGAAATGGGGTGGAAATTCGCTATTACTCTTGTCACCACCAAAGATTTTGTAATCCATATTTACAAATTCCCAAAGAAAAGATCTGGATATGAAATTCAGAATAAAAAAACTTTTAGAACAGAACACGGAACATCAATATTCTATAAGATTTCCAAAGAACAATATGAAGACAGTGCTGAAAGGGCAATAGCCACAAAGGCATTTGTTGTAGGGGCTTCAACCAGTTTATTAAAAATACGTTTTGGGAACGGTAAAGATGGAGATGATGCCATTTATTCAGAATTTGGAAACGATTTCAATCTAGGAATTACCGCAGGCGTAAGACTTAGTGGCTTTAAAATGAAAGACTTCTCTTTATCATTAGTCGGAGGAATTGGCTATACAGCTATTAAAGTAACCCCCCAAACAACAAACAATTTCATATTAACGGAATCAACACAAAGTTCTATTACTTTAAACGGAGGGTTTATTGTTGAAATTGAAAAGTTTCAGTTTAGCCTTTTTATGGGAATTGATACCATGTCTGGAGAAATTGGTAGAAACTGGATTCATAGAAACAGACCTTGGCTAGGAATAGGTTTCGGGTACGAGATTTTTAAACCTAAAGAAAAAGAGAAAAACAGTTAAATCACTCTCAAACCACTCCTAACCGAGTGGTTATTACAAAACAATAAACGCTTACACTATACACTAAAGGACCTGTTCAACTATGAATGGGTCTTATTTTTATAACGTATTGCGTATTAACGAGTGTCCTTGCTGACACTTTGAATCTTACCGATTTTCCCTGTTCTTAACTCCCTGTAAATAAAAGATATTAACTTGTGCGCATAACCCTAATTTATGTATTTTTGGAAGGCGAGGTGCTTTATTTGACCTTGTTTAAATATAAATTAATAAGGCCCTTATAGTGTAGATTACATTGAATTACCGTCATGTTTTAATGAAAACTTCGGTTATACAGAGAGCAACAATTTAAGAAAATATTCAAAATGGAAAGAAAGCATCAAGTATTTGTTTCTTCAACTTATAAAGATTTAATCGAAGAAAGACAGAATGTTATACATGCTCTTTTGGAACTTGATTGCATTCCTGCAGGAATGGAATTATTTCCAGCAACGGATGAAGATGCTTGGACATTAATAAAGGAAGTTATTGATAACTCAGATTATTATCTTCTTATAATAGCTGGGAAATATGGTAGCACCAACACCAAAGGAGTAAGTTATACTGAAATGGAGTATGATTATGCAATAAGTATTAACAAACCAATAATGTGTTTTTTGCACAAAGATATAGGAAATTTAGCCACTAATAAAACTGAGAAAAAAGAAGAATTACAAAGAAAACTTGAAGAATTCACAAAAAAAGCACAGGCAAAACACTGTAACTTTTGGGTTAATTCAGAAGATCTTGGAGGCAAAGTTTCAAGAAGTCTAGTTCAACTTAAAAAGAAACACCCTTCTGATGGGTGGATTCCTGGAAAATATGCAGCTGATGAAAAATTATTTAGACGACTAGAGGAACTTAGATCCAAAATTTTAGAACTCGAAAACGAAAAAAAATCAATAAATATTGAACCTCCAGAAGGTACAAAAAGACTTGCTCAAGGTCCAGAAACCTACTCTCAACCATGCTCTCTAAATGATAAGAATCAGAAAAATAAAGATATAGCTTTAGAAGCAAGTTGGGATAAAATATTTTCTTATTCAGGTTCAGCAATGATTGGAGAATGCACTGAAGAAGAGTTTCGGGACAAAATTCAACTTGTGTATTGGCATTCTGTTCCTGCAAAGTATAAAAAACAAAATTCACATGATGATATAGTTATTTATACAGTAGTTTTTGATGCGATTAAAATTCAACTTCAGGCTTTAGGGCTAATTACATATGGAAACAAAAAAAGGACTGTTTCAGATAAAAATACGTATTGGAAGTTAACACCTTACGGTGAAAAATATTTATTAAAGATTAGTGCAATTGAGTCAGACCCACTCTTTTAAAACAAAATAATATGAAAAATGAAAAACGTAAAGAAGTCTTTAACATTTTAAACAAAGGAACCCATTTTAAAACTGGAAAATTTAGCACTGGAAAATTCTTTGATTTTGAAATAACTGACAATGATAATTCAGATAAAAACACTGTTGAATTTGAAGATATTGAACAAATAAATGAAATATTTAAAAAAACATTGAAAGAGTCAGAATTAGTTAAACTAAACGAGAAAATTGATACTGAATCTAAACTGAAAAATGTGGACATTTACAAAAGTTTTAAGATTAAATTTCTTCTGAATTAAATAAAGCTGACAACACTGTATGTAGTGTTTCAGGCGATTAGAGGTTTACTAAAGTTCGGTGCTATTTACAAAGTCCGCCAAATCATTTGATTTGGAATTAGAATAAAAAAATAAAAAGCTTTGGCTAAATACTAACTCTAAGTTGCGTGCTCTTTATACCACACTACGTTAGGCCAAACCCCGCTACCGCACGTATAACCGCAACGCTACCGCACGATTTTATCGTGTGTCGGCCACGAGTAAGCCGTACAACATTAAGGAATAAGTAAGGTCTGTTGATTGTACAGGAGAAATTGGATTATTAAAAATATAATTAATCATAGGGGTATAAGCTAGGGTGACCACACGATACAATCGTGCGTGAGCGGAAAAAACTAAAACGAGGTTCCAGTCTAGTTTTTTCTCCTGAGAGTAAAGCTGAACTAACCAAAATTGACACTTCACAGATTGGTTTTGTAGTTGATTCTGTGACGGTGCCTGAAACAAGAACCTGGTTCGGTAGAAACATTAGTTCAATCTTCAGGAAAAAAGAATAAAACATAAATACATATTTACATTATAAGACCTGTTCAATTATGAATGGGTCTTTTTTTTGTAACGGTTTGCATATTAACATACGTATTTACAGACACTTTAACTCAAACCTGTTTTTCCTATTCTTAATTATATGTAAATAATGGAGTTTAACAAGTGAGTATACTCTAATTATTGCTATTTTTGGAAGGCAAGGTGCTTTGTATGACCTTGTTTAAAAACAAATTAATAATATCCCTGTACTATAGATATACCGTCATGTTTTGGTTTCTATTGTGGATATATAGGTGTTGGCAAAAAGTTCGAAAAAATGACAGAATTTAAACAAGAAGACATTAGACATCTTAATAAGATAATCAAAACTGTAAATTTTGACGAGGAATACGTTTTAAATAACATAAGAGAAATTTTAGATTTTGATA
>NVSD01000036.1 GCA_002401105.1 Flavobacteriaceae bacterium
GACGTTTTCGCCACAGTCAAAAATGATGACGATTTAATAATAAACACCATAAACCTAGGAAAACCATTAAACAGCAACAAGGACGATTTTGCTTATTATTTGGATAAAAAAGGTTTTAAGGGATATATCTCTTCCAACCGTGAAGGAGGTAAAGGAGATGATGATATTTACGCTTTTAACAGAATTCCTCCTTTTAAGGTAAAGGGGCAAATTTTTGACGATGCTAATGGACTTCCTCTAGAAGGTGCTAAAGTAAGTTTAATGGATGGAAACGGGAAAGAAATAGCCTATTTCATAACTAAATCTGATGGATATTATGAGGAATATATAGATAGAGATGCTCACTTCTCCATACTCGGGTCAAAAGAAAAATACTCCAGTGTTACCAAATCATTTAACACATTCAACCAAGAAAATACAAAAACAGTGACCGTTAACCTAAACATTAACATCGTTTTAAAACCAATAGAAGACATAGTAATACTTGCAGATTTAGATATCATTTACTTTGATTTAGACCAACATTACATTCGACGAGACGCCTCTTTCGAATTGAACAAAGTGGTCACTCTTATGCGTAAATACCCAGGAATGGTAATCCGTTTAGAATCCCATACGGATAGTAGAGCTAGGGATAATTACAATTTAGATTTATCGCAAAGAAGAGCAAAAGCGACCAACGATTATATTGTTAAAAACGGAATCAATCAAAATAGAATTATTGCTTACGAAGGCTTTGGTGAAACACATTTAGTAAATCACTGTAGTAACGGAGTAAAGTGTTCTGAAGACGAACATCAACTGAATAGAAGAACTGAATTTATAATTATTAAAATGAAATAATTAGACGGCAACCATTCACTATAACTTTTTCTATACTTAGTTGTGAGGACGACAATTAAAACATAGTGTAATGGTTGCCTTTTATTTAAAAAAGCGAATAAATTAAGTTTGAGTAATTGATTCACATCAAGCACTCAGAAATTCAAATTACCAGTCCCTTGCTTAAATATTCATTAAATTGAATTTATTTTCTAACTTAGAAAAACAAAAGCAACATAAAAAACCTCAGTAGGGTACGATTTACACATTAAATCTAATACTAAAAAACACCCCTACACACCCCTAGAAATAGGCGAGACTTTTCCCTCTTTTTAAATTACCTAAGATTATCCCATACATTTTTTGTATGGAATAAACATGACAAATAATTGGGCTTTAAATCCAATTCGCATATTAAAATACCGTCATTAATACTTAGAAATTATGAAAAGAGATTACATGTTACGAAATTTACTGTTTATTTTATTGTTCATTGGTGGGAGTTATAGTGTTTTCTCTCAATTTACTTCCGGAAAACCTGATTTAAGATTGTGTGGAAATTCTCCCAATTACTATCAAGATTACTTTAATTGTTCTTCAAACAATTACACCTTAAATCACGTATACTTAAGCGCAACACCCGACGGACTATCACCATTAACTGGAACCTGTACAATAGGAGCCACATCTGATGTATACATCATGCTAGATTACACATCTAATTCTAATTCTGACATTAATCACACCAGAATAATGACAGACKTAAGTATAGGTGGAGTGCTCACAACACTAAACATAAACATAGGGACAATAAGCGCTGGAAATGGAACCTATAATATTTATGGGCCATTTACATGGACCTGTGGAGAAGAAATCATTTTACAAAACACATTGATTGTTTGGAAAACTAATGGAAACAACAACGATATTGACTACAATTGTAATACATACAAAAAGTCACAATGTGAAAAACCAGCTAAAATTATCGTTAAAAAGCCTTTAGCCGTAAAATTTTCCTATGAAACTTCCTGTGACATAAATAATGAAACACAGGTGTCTTTTACTTCTACATCTAATGGAGGTACAACTCCTTATTTTTATAACTGGGATTTTATAGAAAATGGTAGCATTGTTGGTAGCTCAACAAGTGCAAACCCTGTTTATACATTTAATGGAATTGAACCATATACAGCCACACTWACAATTATTGATAGTGACACCCCAAATAACACAAACACTTATACATCTCTACCTATCACAAAATCACCACTCCCAACCCTTTTAATCACAAACCCCAGTCCTGTTTGTCTACCCAATAAAGTGGATATCACAGCAAATAGTGTTACAGCTGGAAGTGATTCCGGAGTCCTAACTTATTGGATTGATTCTAATGCAACAAGCCCCTTAAACAACCCAAGCGATATATCAACAACGGGGAATTATTATATAAAATTAACAAATTATAAGGGCTGTCATATCACTAAGAAAGTCACTGTAAACGTCTTAAACTTACTATTAAGTACGCCCAACATCATTCAACCAACGTGTAACACAGGAGGAAGTATAACCTTAACAGCATCCGGAGGAACCAACCCAATTTCCTATACTTTAAATCCAGGAAACACAACAAATAACACAGGTGTTTTCCTCAATTTAAACGATGGAACATACACAATAACAGCCACAGATAACACCACTCCAAATCCTTGTAGTAAAACTAGTAGTACAATTACATTAACGGAAGCTCCAAACGACACTCCTACTATTAATGGGACATTATTATTACAATCTTTAGAAGGATGTAGTATTACTGATATCCCCTCTGCCGTTTCAACGGTTGCAGATTTATTGTTACTTCCTGGAAGTATCATAATTAGTGATGACCATACCGCAAACATTGCACTAGTGATTAGTCACTCAGATTCCGCTCCATCTGGAAACTGTCCTATTGTTGTAACTAGAACTTACAGTGTAACAGATGCGTGTAACAAAACAACTACGGTGAATCAAGTTATTGAAATAAAGGACAACACCCCTCCTACAGCTTCCAACCCCGGAGATATTAATATTCAGTGTACAGAAAACATCCCAGACCCAGACATTTCCGTGGTGAGCGACGAAGCCGATAATTGTACCGGAACAATCACCGTGGTATTTGTATCCGATGTTTCTGACAACGCAACTTGTCCTGAAACTATTAGCAGAACATACAGCGTAACCGATGCTTGTGATAACAGCATTACAGTAATTCAAAAAATAATTATTAAGGACACTATAAAACCAACAGCTTCCAACCCCGGAGATATTAATATTCAGTGTACAGAAAACATCCCAGATCCAGACATTTCCGTGGTGAGTGACGAAGCCGATAATTGTACAGGAGCAATCACCGTGGCATTTGTATCCGATGTTTCTGACAACGCAACTTGTCCTGAAACAATTAGCAGAACTTACAGTGTAACCGATGCTTGTGATAACAGCATTACAGTAATTCAAAAAATAATTATTAAGGACACTATAAAACCTACAGCTTCCAACCCCGGAGATATTAATATTCAGTGTACAGAAAACATCCCAGACCCAGATATTTCCGTGGTAAGCGACGAAGCCGATAATTGTACCGGAACTATCACAGTGGCATTTGTATCCGATGTTTCTGACAACGCAACTTGTCCTGAAACTATTAGCAGAACATACAGCGTAACCGATGCTTGTGATAAYAGCATTACAGTAATTCAAAAAATAATTATTAAGGACACTATAAAACCAACCATAACAACTCAATCCGAAAACACAATCATCGAATGCGCAAGCCAAGGAAATCAAAATTCCATACAAGAATGGTTGGACAATAATGGAGGCGCTACTGCCACAGATAATTGTAGTGCTGTAATTTGGACCAATAATTACGGTGACCTAACTTCTGACTGTTCAACACCTGTCGAAGTTACTTTCACGGCCACCGATGCTTGTGGAAATACTTCTACTACCTCAGCAAGTTATGCTATTCAGGATACCGTAGCTCCAATAATTACCACAGAGGCTTCGGGTAAAACAGTCAATTGTGATGGAGAAGGAAACATCGATGACTTACAAAACTGGCTAGAAAACAATGCAGGTACACAAGCCGTGGATGATTGTTCCATTTTAACATTTACAAATGATTTCACTTCACTTGAAAATAGTTGTGCATCTACAGGAAAGGTTACTGTTACTTTCACTGTTACTGACAGTTGTAAAAACTACAGTACAAGCATCGCTACTTTTACAATTAAAGATGATACAGCACCCCAATTCACAGAAAGTTTACCCAGTGATATAACTGTGGAATGTGACGCCATTCCTACAATGGATATCCTAACCGCTACAGACACCTGTGATGCAAYTATCRRMGTAATAACTACGGAAATAACATCYACAGAAAACACYTGTGAAAACAAKTATACATTAACGAGGACGTGGACGGCTACAGACGCTTGTAACAATGAAACCAAACACGTACAAATAATCACTGTTCAAGAYASTMGTAAACCTAATTTTGTTGAAGTATTACCAAGTGATATAACTGTGGAATGTGACGCCATTCCTACAATGGTTATCCTAACCGCTACGGACACTTGTGATGCAACTATCGGCGTAATAACTACGGAAATAACATCCACAGAAAACACCTGTGAAAACAATTATACATTAACGAGGACATGGACGGCTACAGACGCTTGTGACAATAAAGCCAAACACGTACAAATAATTACTGTTCAAGATACTAGTAAACCAACTTTTATAGAAGTATTACCTATTGATATAACTGTGGAATGTGACGCCATTCCTACAATGGTTATCCTAACCGCTACAGACACCTGTGATGCAACTATCGAAGTAATAACTACGGAAATAACATCTACAGAAAACACTTGTGAAAACAAGTATACATTAACGAGGACGTGGACGGCTACAGACGCTTGTAACAATGAAACCAAACACGTACAAATAATCACTGTTCAAGATACTAGTAAACCAACTTTTATAGAAGTATTACCTAATGACATAACTGTGGAATGTGACGCCATTCCTACAATGGATATCCTAACCGCTACGGACACCTGTGATGCAACTATCGAAGTAATTAGTTCCGAAACAACATCCGACAGCGATACATATGCATTTATTATTACAAGAACATGGACAATTACAGACAATTGTGGAAATCAAGATAAGCACATCCAAATTATCACAGTAACAAAAGTTGATGTCCCAACAGTAATTTTAGAAGCGATTACCCATCCAACGTGTATTTTAACTACAGGTATATTTACAATAAGTAATTATAATCCTGATTACACATATAACTTTAGTCCAGCTATCATAAGCAACACCAATGGAGAGGTGCTTGCAAACCCTGGAACATATACTATCACCGCAACATTAAATGGATGTACTTCTAATACATCCGCTACAATTATCATAAACGAACCTATAAGCCCTGAAATAAACACCACAAAGAATCAACGCATTTGTATTTATGAAATAGTCGGGAACCCCGATGAGATTTTTGACTTATCTATCTTAATTCCAGATTACGACGGAACAGGTACATGGGAAGACACTGATAAATCAGGAGGATTGAATACTAACAATTTTAAACCAAGAAATGTTACACTTGGAAATTACATCATCACCTATACAGAACTAGGCGATTGTGGAAAAATCTATCTAATACCTATCAATGTAAATGACGATTGTGAGGTACTAGGCTGTACTGCTGGAGATATTAAAATCTCAAAAGTAGTCACTCCAAATGGAGACGGACATAACGACCACTTTAAAGTAGGTGGATTTAACGAGGATTGTGGATTTAGAATCAATGTCAAAATATTCAATCGCTGGGGAAAACGAATCTATTTTTCTGACAATTATAAAAATAACTGGAACGGTCATCACGATAATACAGGAATGACTGTAGGATCCAATTCTTTACTCCCATCAGGAACCTATTACTACATTATTGATGTGGTAAACGGAGATATGAAAACCATCACTGGGTACATCTATTTAGGAACTAATTAAAAAACTTACTATGAAACGCATTATAATATTAGTGATCAGCATTATTTGCGGAGGTGTATTTAGCACAACAGCGCAACAACTCCCACAATTCACGCAGTACATGTACAATACCATTGCCGTAAACCCTGCCTATGCAGGGAGCCGTGGTGCATTGTCCATTATCGGACTCAACAGAAATCAATGGGTTGGTTTTGATGGAGGYCCKAATACMCAAACCTTRTCTATYCATTCTCCACTTAGAAATGAAAAAATAGGGSTAGGTCTRTCGCTTCTAAACGACAAAACAGGTTAYGAAAATTTCACYTATGCCTATGCCGATATCTCCTATACCATTARAGCTTCCGAAACTATAAATGTAGCMTTYGGWYTWAAAGSWGGTTTTAGTTATTATAAAATTGATGCAGCACTTATGAACGACACATCCGTTTCTAACGACCCTTATTTCAAYGAAAAACTAAATCGRTTCACWGCAAATTTYGGAGCMGGTATTTATGTACATACCAACAAGTGGTATYTAGGGGTTTCATCACCAMGACTTRTAAAYACAACATATACCAATAGCACCGATTTTAAAACTTTTGAAGAAATGCATTATTATGGAATTGCKGGYTATGTATTTACMCTAAATAAYAYACTRAARTTTAAACCRACATTCCTTACYAAGTACACACACAATGCTCCWYTATCTTATGATTTAACAGCCAAYTTTTTATACAACGAGAAGTTTTGGTTAGGAGGATCTTATAGAATGAATGGAAAAGAAAGGGCCATAGGACTGATTGCAGACATGCARGTAAACAAACARYTTAGAGTRGGATATGCYTATGAAATYCCAACTGGAGAAATTAGGCCATACACCTCAGGRTCACATGAAATAYTACTTATTTATGAATTTAAATTCCTAAAAGGAAATTTTAGGTCACCTCGTTATTTTTAATCTTCAATTTTTGTAACTATGAAAACACTTTACTTTTACACCCTAGCACTGCTTATAAGTTGCTCTTCATTGTTGGCGCAATCTGGAAGACAGAAAAAAGCGGAACAACTTTTTAATAGCTTTTCTTAYACTAAAGCCATTGAGAAATATGAAAAACTTATCGAAAAAGATTTCAATAAAAACTATGCACAACGACAAATAGGWAACGCCTATATGATGTTACGACAACCMRAAAAGGCTGTTAAATATTACCGTGAAGCYGTCAAAGGAGAAAAYATYCCTCCAGTGTAYTATTACTATTAYGCSCAAGCATTACGAGGGGYTAAAGACTACAAAKCCTCGAGACAGTGGATGAGAAAATWYAAARAAACMAACCAAARTGAYTCGAGAGTTTCMGAGTTTTTTGAAAAAMAAGACATTACTAGTGCTATTTTYAACAAGCARGAAAAATAYACYTTAGARACCTTGRATATCAATACMGAATTTAGCGACTATGGMGCYACMAGTWTAGATRAYARCATCRTTTTTGTCTCCACKAGAGACCYAGGARTRTCWRTMCTWAGAAAATAYGCATGGAACAATCAGCCTTTTCTAGACATGTACATYGCKGAYAAAAAYGGACATGTGAGCAAAATAAAAGGAGATGTAAAYAGCATTTATCATGAAGGTACAGCTACGTTTAACCAARCTAAAACYAGGATGTATTTTACACRTAATAATTACCTAAAYAATAAAAAGGTAAAAGATRMAAAAGGAACCGTAAATCTAAAAATATTTACTGCAGAACTTATAAATAAAGARTGGAAAAAYATYCAAGAGACYMGTGTAAATAGCGACCAATATTCTTCTGGGCATCCTTCCTTAARYATTGATGGAACTAAATTATATTTCACATCTAACAGACCAGGAGGCGTTGGWGGTTCCGATATTTATGTAGCTGATGTAGCTCCRAACGGAACACTYTCMAATCCTATAAACCTTGGAAACATTGTAAATACTGAAGGAAATGAAATGTTCCCTTTTATTCATGATGAAGGCACCTTGTTTTTTTCTTCTGATGGRCATTTTGGAATGGGTATGCTAGACGTTTTCGCCACRGTCAARAAYGATGACGATYWAATAATAAACACSATAAACCTWGGAAAACCRTTRAACAGCAACAAGGACGATTTYGCTTATTATTTRGAYAAAAAAGGTTTTAAGGGATATATCTCTTCCAAYCGTGAAGGAGGTAAAGGAGATGATGATATTTACGCTTTTAACAGRATYCCTCCTTTTAAGGTAAARGGGCAAATTTTTGAYGATGCYAATGGACTTCCTCTRGAAGGTGCYAAAGTAAGTTTAATGRATGGAAACGGRAAAGAAATAGCCTATTTCATAACTMAAKCTGATGGATATTATGAGGAATATATAGATAGAGAYGCTCACTTYTCCATACWSGGRTCAAAAGAAAAATACTCCAGTGTTACCAAATCATTTAACACATTCAACCAAGAARATRCAAAARYAGTGACYGTTAACCTRAACATTAACATCGTTTTAAAACCAATAGAAGACATMGTAATACTKGCMRATTTAGATATCATTTACTTTGATTTARACCAACATTACATTCGACGAGACGCCTCTTTYGAATTGAACAAARTRGTYACWCTTATGCGTAAATACCCAGGAATGRTAATCCGTTTAGAATCYCATACGGAYAGTAGAGCTAGGGATAATTACAATTTAGATTTATCGCAAAGAAGAGCAAAAGCGACCAACGATTATATTGTTAAAAACGGAATCAATCAAAATAGAATTATTGCTTACGAAGGCTTTGGTGAATTGCATTTAGTAAATCACTGTAGTAACGGAATAAAGTGTTCAGAAGACGAACATCAGCTGAATAGAAGAACTGAATTTGTTATTATTAAAATGAAATAAACAACCCAATTTGTAGGAATCAAAAATAGTGCTTGTGCAACTAATCATCTGTTTGGTAATTTTGAAGTAGCTTCACTCCTCTTTAACAAATAATTAAGACTTCACAGCCCTAGTTTTATCTAAATTGCATGTTTCAAACATTAATCAAACAAAGCAATATGAAGTTTACCTTAATCACCAGAATGTTAGCGTTTTTGCTAATATTCGGAGTGACGTCTACAGTAGATGCACAACGCAAAAAAAAGCGTAAGAAGAAATCAAAAACGGAAACACCCGCTCCAAAGCCTAAAGAAAAAGATAAAAAAGGAGCYATTCAACCTTATAATAAGGTAATTACTGACAAAACAGTGACGGATGAAGGTCTATTTAAAGTACATAAACTRGACGAAAAATACCTTTTTGAAATTCCWGACAGCTTATTAGAACGCGAAATGCTTATGGTAACTCGTATTGCAAAAACTGCTTCAGGTCTTGGATTTGGAGGAGGAAAAGCCAATACTCAAGTTTTAAGGTGGCAGAAAAAAGGAAAAAAAATTGTATTGCGTGTGGTATCACATTCTGTAGTAGCCAACGATTCGTTGCCTGTACACGAAGCTGTCGTTAATTCAAATTTCGAACCTGTTTTATACACCTTTCCTATCAAAGCATTTGGAAAAGACAGTACTTCTACGGTAATAGATGTTACCGATTTATTTTCCAAGGATATTAAAGCTCTAGGAATACCTAACTGGCAACGTAAACAATATAAAATATCTAGATTAGATGGCTTAAACTCCTTTATTGAAACGGTAAAAAGTTACCCTTTAAATATTGAATCGCGTCATGTAAAAACATATAGTGCATCTGCGGCACCATCGCATTCTAGTACTGGAAGTATTACAGTAGAAATGAGCAATTCTATGATCTTACTACCTAAACTTCCTATGAAACGTCGTTACCATGACCAACGTGTAGGATGGTTTACTTCTGGTCAAGTAGATTATGGGAATGAAGCGCATAAAAGCAAGAAACTAACTTTCTTAGACCGATGGAAATTAGAAGTAAAAGCAGCAGATATTGAAAAATTCAAGCGTGGAGAATTAGTCGTACCAAAAAAACAGATTGTTTATTATATTGACAGAGCTACGCCTACAAAATGGGTAAAATACATCAAACAAGGAATTGAAGATTGGCAAGTTGCTTTTGAAGAAGCAGGTTTTAAAGATGCTATCATTGCAAAAACACCTCCTACAAAAGAAGAAGACCCGGACTGGAGTCCTGAAGATGTACGCTATTCTGTAGTACGTTATCTAGCCTCTCCTATTCCGAATGCTAACGGACCTCATGTTAGTGACCCGCGTTCTGGTGAAATTTTAGAATCTGACATTAACTGGTACCACAATGTAATGACGTTATTACACAATTGGTATTTTATCCAAACGGCAGCCATTAATCCAGATGCTCGTGGAAATGAATTTAAAGATGAAGTAATGGGACGTTTAATTCGTTTTGTATCTTCTCACGAAGTTGGACACACATTAGGATTACCTCATAATATGGGAAGTAGTTGTGCTTATTCTGCAGAGAACTTAAGAGATGCCGCATTTACAAAAAAGAATGGAACAGCTCCTTCTATTATGGATTATGCCCGTTTTAATTATATCGCTCAACCGGGCGATGAAGGTGTTGCCATGATGCCTGAAGTAGGCTGCTATGACAAATATGCAATCAGCTGGGGATACCGTCCAATTTTAAACACCACTGCTGAAAAAGAAAAAGAGATTTTAGATGCATGGATTCTAAAACATGCTGGAGATCCATTATACCGTTTTGGACACCAACAAATGGGAGAGGTAATTGACCCGAGCTCACAAACAGAAGATTTAGGTTCTGATGCTATTGTAGCAAGTAGATACGGTATTGCTAACCTTAAGCGTATTGTTCCTAGATTGGAAGAATGGACTTCAGAAAAAGGAGAAAATTATGACAATCTAAAAAACATGTACGGACAAGTGCTAAGTCAATTTAACCGATACATGGGACATGTTACCGCTAATATAGGGGGTGTTTACGAACATTACAAAGCTACTGACCAGTCTGGTGCAGTATATACGTACGTAGATAAAGATCACCAAAAAAACAGCTTGCAATTTATTCAAACTCAGTTATTCGAAACACCTCATTGGATGTTGGATGAAAATATTTTTAGTAAGATCGAATATTCTGGAGCTATTGAGCGTATTAGAAGTTTACAAGTAAAATCACTAAGTAATATTCTAAGCATTACACGTATGGCACGTTTGATTGAAAACGAAGCTAAAAACGGTTCCAATGCATTTACACTGACAAACATGATGTCCGATTTACGTAAAGGTATTTGGAAGGAAATTTACTCAGGAAAACCTGCTGATGTATACCGCAGAAATTTACAACGTGCTTATGTGGAAGAATTAGCAAATGTAATGACGTCCAAAAGTATTAAAAAAGGCTCAAGTTATGGAGGCTACCGCAAAGGAATGGCTGTAAACACCAATCAATCTGACATTAAGGCAATGGTTAGAGGTGAATTAAAACGCTTACAGCGCGATGTAAAGAAAGTAATGTATAATGGTAACACTACCAATAGATACCACTTACAAGACATTGAAGAACGTATTGATTTGATTTTAAATCCGATTAAATAAGTACGAAGCTTCTTATACCAATTACAATCCAAAATAACCGATACAAATGGTCACTTGGAAATGTAATTGGTATTACTAGAACAAGAAATAAAACAGCGTATTACTTTTACAAAGTAATACGCTATTTTTTTATATTAACTTCACTTCCTGCATTTAATATAATGGTTTTTAATCT
The DNA here is from genome assembly GCA_002401105.1 of Flavobacteriaceae bacterium. Taxonomy (GTDB): domain Bacteria; phylum Bacteroidota; class Bacteroidia; order Flavobacteriales; family Flavobacteriaceae. Next base: position 11,591 of record NVSD01000036.1, read on the forward strand.
GGTTTTACATATTAGCTGAAGTTAATCCATAAGCGTTTAATTTGGTATCATCAAATTTCACAAATACCCGTTCTGCTTGGGCTTCATTTATTTCTACTTTCTAAGCATCTTCTAACCTTATAAGTCTATGTAGCAAATTGTCCGCGTAATCTTTCATTTCTCTATATAAAAAACCATCACTCGCAATCCCAACTACAACGCCACAAACTTCACCTATGCCATCCTCTTTTAATTGTGGGTGCACATTATTCGGATATCCTAGAAGACTACTTAAAAGACAATCGTTTTACTTTGACCAATTACAGACCTGGTTTTGTGCTGTAACTTTTGAAACATAACTTCTGTTCCCTCGCTTGTTTTATCAACAAGTATTCCGATATTCAAAATTTTTTCAGACGGAGAAAATTCAATTAGAGAAATTAAAAAAAACACTATAAAACAATATATTCTCTTGGTAAGAAAGGTTTAAAGATTTTAGAATAGTATATTATTAAACTATGGGAAAGTAATTACCTATTCCTATTTATGTTTCAAATATAGTGATAATTTAAAAAAAACATGTTCTTAGGCATTTATCCAGTTTTTGAAATGTGTAGCCTTTGCTTTACTTACAACAATCCTCTCTGTAAACTTCGGATTTGTATTCACCACTAATTTCCCATTAAAATAATACTTAATATTTACAATTGCATTTCGGTTCAAAACAATTTGTCTATTGACTCTATAAAAAATTGAAGGATCTATTTCTCCTTCAATATCTTCTATTTTCTTGTCAATAATAAATAATTGATTGTCAAAAGTAATTCCTTTTACAATTCCTGTCTCAATAAAAAAGTAGGCCAAATTTTCTGTTTTCACAGGAATAAGTTCGTCTCTTATTTGAATTAAATAGGTCTTTTTAAACACTTTATTTTTAGCATGGAAAAACTTAAGTAATCCTTGCATTTGATCGTTAATTGGTTTTATAGGCGCTAATCTGCTTTTATATTTTTCTATTGCCTCACTAAGCTCTTCTTCATTAACCGGTTTTAATAAATAATCAATACTATTTAATTTAAACGCCTTAATAGCGTATTGATCATAGGCTGTAGTAAAAATAAGCGGGATAAAAATATTTACTTTTTCAAAAATCTCAAAAGAAATTCCATCCCCCAAATGAATGTCTATAAAAATAAGTTCAGCCTCATTTGGAGAAGAAAAATATTTAACTACAGATTTAACTGAATCCAATACTTTCAATATTTCAATATTTGAGTCTATACTTTTCAATAAAAAAATCAAATTTTCACTTGTGGCAATTTCGTCTTCAACTATTATAACTTTCATCGACAAATTTTAATTATTTAATGGCAACTTTACTTTAAAGACCCCTTTACTATTACTTATAACAATATGTTTATCTTTTAATAATACATACCGTTTATTTATATTTATCAATCCTTGGCCTGTACTATCTACAAAAGAAGTTCTTGGTTTGATTATATTTTCAACTATAAGGTAATTATTTTCAATAAATAATTTTACATGTAAAGGATTACTTTCGGAAATTTCATTGTGCTTCACAGCATTTTCAACTAATAATTGCAACACTAACACAGGAACTTCCTGGTTTATCCATTTCTCATCAATACTTATTTCAATGCTAAACCTGTTGCGGTATCTTGTATCAATCAGATACACATAACTATCTAGAAACTTAAGCTCTTCTTTTAAAGTTACTAAATCTTTTTCTCCACTTTGTAAAATATAGCGATACAAAAAGGATAATTTATTAACAAACATGGTTGCTTTTTTGTTCTCACGAATTAAAGAATTTAATGAGCTTAAAGAATTAAACAGAAAATGCGGATTTATTTGGTTTTTTAAAGAGGCCAATTCATTCAGGAGACTTTGTTGCTTTAACAATTCTTTTTCGGCAATATCTTCTTGACGAATCACTTGAAATCTTAAAATTCTAGCAATAAAAATAAGAATAATTTGTACTATAAAATAAACAAAATAGAGCATTGATATATCAGACGAAGTCAAAAAAGAACCTATCATCTTTTCATAAAAAAACACTAAAACATTCACGCTACAAAAAAAGAATACTACATTTAAAACTACTGTTAATGCACTCCTAACAAACATTCTATAAACGGAAAATCTAAATTTCCAGTTGGTGTTGAATTGTAGTATTAACCAAGAAAAGACAAAAAGGAATATGGTTCTTACGACTACATCGCTTATTGATGTTGTCGCAAAAGATTTTCCTAATTTTTCTACTATGTCATATAACTGCAATAGCCTAGGAAAATTAATTAAAGTAGCAATCAAAGCTGCAATTCGAATTAGTGATAATTGCTTAATGTTTTTAAACCGCAAAGTATTTTTTATTTTTAGGTTATAGAATACGAAATTACACATAAATTATTTGATTTGATTTTTACACTAACTTTTTAATCAACTTAGTTTCCTTCCGTTAATCTTAATAAAGTTAAATAGTGGTTTAACGTTCAATATTTAACCTGAAACCTAGTTAATTATAGCTGTTATCTTTTAAGTTTTAATGTAGATAGGACCTCCCATTTATTTTACATTAAATCCTATTCCTTATATCATTTATAAATACTATTAAAATTGAATACTAAAAAAAAGTATCTCCAAACTCAGAAAATCATATTCGATGAAGCCAAAAAGCAGAACAACTTTGATTAAGACTCGATGCATCTTCTATTTCCTATAAGCCATCTATTCTGAAAATATTTTTAAGTGAAATTCACACCTCTTCTACAAATACATACTTATACGGTAGTGTAACAAAAAAGGTGGCTCCCTTACCTTTTTCTGAGTCTACATGCAATCTACCTCCTAATAATTTTACGTTTTCTAATGCAATAGATAAACCAAGTCCTAGTCCAGAAGTATTTTTTGATAAATCAATTTTAGCCTTAGAAAAAGGTTTAAAAATAGTTATGTGTTTTGATTTTTCAATCCCTACTCCAGTATCTTTTATATAAATTAGTATTTTTTTATTTTCAAGTTTATATCCAAACTCAACAATCCCTCCATTTGTATATTTAAGGGCATTTTCCAATAAAATCCTCAATATCTTATTCAGTTTTAAATTATCAGTAATTATGGTACTTAGATTACCTGAAAGGGGGGTATTAAGGTATAATTGTATTTTTTTTTCTTCAGCGCTATCTTTAAAATCTAAAAATAATTCAAACATTAGGTCATTCAAACAAACCTCAGTTTCTAGGACTATTATTTGTTTAGTTGCCAATTCAGAAATTTTTAAAATATGACCAACAACATCCAGTAACTGTTGACCGTTACGCTGAATTACATCCACAAACTCCATWCGTTTTATTTCAGATATACCTGAAACATTTAGCAGCTCAGAAAAGCCTAAAATAGCATGCATTGGAGTTCTTATCTCATGAGAAATGTTGTTGAAAAATTCTGATGTTAAATAATGTATCTCTTCAATTTCTTCAGCGCTAAACCCTAAACGTTTCTTTTCCAATTGGATATTATTTTAAATTAATTCTGTAATTTTTAATGTAGCTTACTATTTCAATTACTAAAAACACACTTTAAATTTGAGTGGTTTTATTAATTAACACTTAATAAATCATGCCTTTTAGTTTTGATCCACGGTGTTTTTTTTGCGAGGCTCCAGTTGAATATACTATAATCCATATATGGACTAAAAACCGATACAATATTTTCATTTTTATCATGCTCTATTTTAACTCCTGTTCTTAGTTCTATTGTTTTCATAAATTCAATTTTAATTAAATTACCTGTCCTTTTCGTCCTTTCTGATTTAACATACTAAAAAAGGTTTATTTTAGAAAAACAGGCTGTTCTTTAGAGGTATCGGTTGTGATACTTCCATACGTTTATGGAGTAATTACACATCTAATAATTATTCTAAAATGATAATAACTATTTTCTCATTTCTATAACAAAAATAATTCAAAACAAAAAAACAAAATCACTGAATATCACTGAATTGACTTAATAACACAGTCAAGTAGCTCAAAACAAAAGTGAAGTATATTAATGGCATTGAAAAACATTAGATTTCAGGTTTTTATTGTAGCATAAAAACTCAGTAGCCCTTTTGAAAAAGTAAAAGCATAGCTATTTTGAGGATAACAAATTGAAGTCATTTTTTATATAAACCAATTAAAACAACAAGTTCTTTGCAAGCAGAATAAGGAACTACGATTATTTACTTTTAATCAATATTTCAAAAACTTCAATCTGTTATAAACATTTCCCTTTACTTTAATCTAAATCAACAGGACGTGCGCTACGATCAATTGTCAACTCTTTTTTAGCGGCAAGTAGGTCCTCTTCAAGTAATTCCAAAAAATGATGTAGCATTTCCTTATTCGCTACTGCTAATTCAAGATTAATTAGCTCAAAGGAAAATTCATAAAACTTCAACGTCTCCACTATAATAGATTGATGTTTTGCTCTTTTTATTTGTTGTTTCGAGTCTTTAATATCATCTTTCCTTTCTAATAACTCATCCCTCTGATTGGCATTGTTTTTACACCCTATTGCTTTTCTGTTTCCTGCTCTAATTTCTGCAGAACGCTGTACTTTTTCCAAACGCGCCTGTTTTTCTTTTACATTACTCTGTTGAACCTCACGAGCCATATCCTCTAGTAGACTCAGTTTTAACTCATTTGATACCACTAAATTTCTCGCTTCAAAGGCCTTATCAAAAGCCGCTATTTTCAATTTAAATGCTTCTAACTCTTTGGAATCACTTTCTAGATTTTTATTCCCTCCCGAAAATTGCTTTATGTTTTGTTTAGCCCTAATAACATTCTGACAGACAGCCACATTAAAGAACAATACTATACTTAAAAAGTTAACTAAARTTTTCATSTTTTTTTATTTACTATGTATAAATCACTTGCTTTAATCAATTAAAACAGGGGATTGTTTATTGCTAGCACAAATGTAAAATCATTCATGAAAATTAACAATCAATCATGGGTGAAGTAGCTAAAACAAGAAGCGAAGCAGTCATTAAGGTGAATAAAATGATAGGGCATTAACCCCTGCGGTAGTATTGTGTTTAATTTAAAAATGTATCATTGAAAAAACATACAGTATCTCTAATAGCTCTTGTGAGCATATTTTTATTCTGATTTTTCAAAGTATAAATCTCACTTACTTCAATTTAGTAAACAACTATTTTACCGGTATTTAGTGATATAAAGTAGACGCAACTTCTTTTTGGAATCATACTCAATTTTAACCTGAAATTATCTCTATAGTTATATGTAATACAATTAGTTAGGAATGATTAAGTCCCTTTGGGTTTAATYTATGACGCTTCACTCTTCTTTTTAGTCGAATCACCCAATAAATTCAATTTACAGCTTCTATCTACAATTATATTTGCACAAGAAACTTAAACATTTACATCAAAAACTAACGATATGAAAACACAAATTGAATCTTTAAACATTGCAAGTAATTTAAATTTTAGAGTAAAAATCACGTCTTTCCTAAGACAACTTAATCAAACTATGGAGGAACTAGGAAATGCCGCAAGTGCAGCTAGAAGAGGCTAATAAATAAAACACTATATTAAAAGAAGGCTCATACATAGGATTCTCTATTTGTTAAACCTATTAAAATACAAGCTAAAATTATATTTTATGTTTGACCTTATAAGGAGCAAGAAAAAAATTCTATTTTTGTTTCACTATTTATCTTCCTTAAATTTTTTAAAAATGACTTTTTCCAATACTTTTCTAAAATCGATTTTACATAAAATCATCATTTTAACTTTCTTACTGTCCATCACAAGTTGTTCTTTAATGAAATTATCTTTTGAATCTGAAGAGATTCCGTTAGAAAAAACTCAATTAAATACACGGATTGCTGTTAGATCATTTCAAAATGACTTTTCTAGTGCCATTATAAGAGTCTCTGATAGCATTAAAAACGGTAGCAACGATATAGAAATAAAGCTCAATTCCATTCGGTTTAAAAAAGGGCTGGTTGCCGCCTCTGGAAAAACTGCATTTCAAACAGTTCCAGAATTATCCYTGGTAGATACATGGATATTATGCAAGCAGTTGGTAGCCGTACTTCAAACAGAATATGGAATGAAATTTTTAGGTCCTCAAAACAAGTTAATGCTMGATACAGCAAACGATTTGGAACTGAAAATTACACATATTGCCAAATCACTATTAAAAAAGGAGCGGTTTGCAAAGTTAAACTCTTTTGTGATTAAAAATGCAATGGAAAACCCTGTTAAATCATTTGATTTCCCGAGAACAAACTTATTATCACCTCTTTCTACTCATTTAGGTGTTGCCGACACTTCATATGTTAAAACCATTGGTTCTGGYGCGGAAGTCTTAAGTGATATTGGTGATAGAATTGCAATAGCAAAGGAGCAAATYACACAACAACTGTCATGGGAAAAAGAACGATTAACTATCCAATGGGGAGATGTAGATCCATCTGAAGAAATATTAAAACGTGCGGATTCTTTAAATATTATACTCAATAAATTTGCACTCTTAGCACAGGATTCACCAGAGCTTTTAGGGGCAATCTCTTCTAATATAAGGAACGAATTAATGCCATTGATTTATGAACTTAATGGAGGCCTTAATTCTTCTATTTATAAGTTAGCCGATGAGCGCGTAAAAATGCAACTATACCTAGACGAGCTTCAAATAAAATTAGTAGCTGATATAAATACTACTGGAGAACATATGATAGAGAAAACGGCTACTAGTATTTCAACTGTGATAAAAGAAGTTGCCTGGATCGTAATTCTAGGTGTAGTAACCCTTATATTATTATTATTTGGGATTCCTTTTATGGCTGGTTTTTATCTGGCAAAAGCAAGATTTAAAAATAGTGCTCCCACAAGGAACACCTAAGCTTTTAAGGCTACAGCTTAAATATCGTTTTTATATACCTATCATTCGATTAAAACATAGTATAATTATCCAACCCATATAAAGGATGTAAACAATCACAACAGAAACAACAATTTATACAAGAATGCCCACCTTTTTTTAAGTAAAAGGTGGGCATTCAATATTATAATACTCTATAATTTCTAAAAACGTAGCTACCTTTTCAAGGATTCCATCAAGGCTTTAATACGATCTTCATCAATATTGTATTTCAAATCAAAAGATGACTTATCTGGAAACTGCTCTATCATAATAGTAGATGAAGGAAAGGCAAAATCGACTCCTAATTTTTTAGCAAATCTCAATATATCTAAATGAAATTCGTGTTTAGAAGCTTGTTCAATTCCCCATTCCAATTGTACAAAATAAAGATTTACTAATATAATCAAAGCGGAATCTCCAAATCCTGTAAAAGCCACATTATAGGCATCTTTTCTAGTAGATGGATGATTTTGAATAATTACTTCTATCCCTTTTACAAAAGCATCTACTAATTCTGGTGGCGTGTCATAACGCAAGCCTAATTCTGTTTTATATCGCCTAAAGGCACGTAATCCTTTATTATTCACAACAATTTCAGCCAAAGTACTATTGGGAATTTGATAAATAGAGGTGTCTGCTGCGCGTACAGTAGTAGACCTAAAACCTACTGTCTCCACGGTACCTATCACTTCTCCTGCTTCAATCCAATCACCAATATGAAACGGTTTATCTAGGAATATCATAAAAGTACCTATCAGGTTCTTAACGGTATCTTGTGAGGCCAACGCGAAGGCCAAACCTCCAATAGACGCCCCTGCAACCACCGTTGTAGGATCCATACCTAAGATAGTTAAAAAACGTAAAAGTCCAAAAAACAACACCAATCCCAATAAGAATTTATGCAAAATCGGCACTAATTGATCATCTAACTTTCCATGTGTTTTAGCCGCATAAGTTCTATAAATACTCATGACCACTTTCACCAAATTTAAAAACACATAAATCCAAAATACAGTGATAATAATATTTAAACCTATAARTAATAAATGATTAACATCTAGAGTAAACTGAATAGATGGTAACATCGTTTTTATAAAAGCCATCAATAACAACAAGGCAATAGGTCTTGCCAACTTCCGCAAGGAATCCGTGATATCTTTATTCGTAATATTACTAAACAATTGCTGAATTCTTTTCAAGAGAAAAAACAGTATTCTATGTAATAAATAAAACAAGCCCCAACAAATTAATAATAAAAGTCCTAAGGCAATATATTGCCAAATTTTGATACCAAACAAAGAACGATATCCTGCATTGGGTATAAATTTCTTCACATAGGTAGCATACCATGGAAAAGTAGCATTGTACAAATCTTCTGTATTACGCACTGTTTCTTTAGAATACAGCCAAGCAGTCCCAACCTTCTCTAGGTATATTTCGGGAATATCCTCAGGGAATAAAACATAACGGTTTCCTCCTCCAAACACTATCGAATCCTTATAAATTGGACTTTTAGGTACTTTAGAAAAGTTAACCATCAACCCTTTCCCATCCATAATGGATTTTATTTTTTCCACTATTTCTATCGCATACTCTGGATCTAAGCCTTGTACCGTTTTCGCTGCTTTTTCAGGAGCATAGGAGTCCGATTGTAAAAAATACAAATGTGTATATATAGTACTATTCGGACTTGTTAGATCAACTTTAACTGGCTCTTGAGCAAACAAAAAACTAGTAGCTAATAGCAGGAGGTAAAAGTATTTATTCATGGGTTTTATTATAGTTTCAATATATTCAGGGATGTTTACCTTCTGGTTTTACTAGACGTATTTCTAGCTCTTTTTCTATTATTGTTACGAGGCGTTTTTTTCTCTTCCTCTTCTTTAGTTCTCTTATTTTTACTATTTCTAGTATCTACACGTTCAAAATTCTTACCTGTTGACTTAACTTTTACACGTTTCCCTCTTGCATTTYGAACCTCTTCTACAGGTTTATTTCTAGAGTTCCTTATTTCTACGCGTTCGAATTTTTTTCCTCCTTTGGTTTTCTTTCCKCGGCCACCTCTTGTMGTTGGAATTTCATCAATYGTATCGTCAAACGTATTTTTAACTTTCGGATGTTTTCCTTTTTTAGAATARCCACTTTCAGGCATTAAACGTTGTAACAAATCGSTACGTCCTACTTTACGCAAGGTRTTTTTAATCCAATCCGCATTTTCTTTTTTATACCAAAAGAAGAATCTATGCTGTTCGTCCTTTTCTTTTTTAGTTCTAGGTGTATAGGTTTTCTTTAAGGTATAAGGATGGTATCCACTGTAATAAATTACGGTAGCTACTGTCATTGGTGTAGGAGTAAATCCTTGCACCTGTTCCAATTTAAAGCCCATTTCCTTTGTTTCCGCTGCCAAATTTGCCATATCTTCCAATTCACTTGCAGGGTGACTTGATATAAAATATGGAATCAACTGTAAGTTTAGTTTTTTACGAATATTTATCTTGTCAAAAATAGCTTTGAACTGATGAAAATTCGAAAAAGATGGTTTACGCATCAATTTTAATACAGGATCTGAAGTGTGTTCTGGCGCTACTTTTAAACGTCCAGAAACGTGGTGTGTTAATACTTCCTCTGTATATTGACGTAACTCTTTAGGATCTGCATTTTTATTGAATTCTGGCACTAACATATCATAGCGAATTCCACTTCCAATAAACGATYTTTTAATCTTTGGATGCTTRTCTACGGCTTGATAAATTTCTGTTAAAGGTGCATGAGATGTATCCAAATTACTACAAATAACAGGGTTTATACAAGACGGCGCTACACATTTATCACAAATAGACTGAATCTTCCCTTTCATTTTATACATATTGGCAGAAGGTCCACCAATATCGGACAAGTAGCCCTTAAAGTCAGGCATATTAGCCACTTTATCTACTTCTTTTAAAATAGACTCTTTACTCCTACTCGCAATAAATTTTCCTTGATGTGCAGAGATCGTACAAAAACTACAACCTCCAAAACATCCCCTGTGAATATTAATAGAAAATTTAATCATCTCAAAAGCAGGAATAGCCCCCCTTTTATTATATTTAGGATGTGGTAATCTTGTATACGGTAAATCAAAAGAACCATCGATCTCCTTTTCTGTCATCGTAGGGTAGGGTGGATTAATCACCAACGTTTTATTACCTACATTTTGTAACAATCGATTTCCATAAATCTTATTAGACTCCTGTTCGATTGTTTTAAAATTACTCGCAAAAACCTTCTTGCTTTTCAAACAAGCCTCATGCGATGCGATCCATTTACTTTCCCAAGGATCTTTCTCCGGAATAGCCAAGTCTTTATCTTGTAAATACGCTGTTTGAGCAATGGTTTTTAATTCCGAAAAAGGAGTTCCGTCTTGCAATTGTTTTACAATTTCACGCAAGGGTTGTTCTCCCATTCCATACACTAACATATCTGCTTTTGATTCTGAAAGTATGTTGGCTTTTAATTGATCGCTCCAATAATCGTAATGTGTAACACGACGTAAGGACGCTTCAATCCCTCCAATAAGTACGGGAACATCTGGGAATTTATCTTTTAATATTTTACTGTATACTTCTGAGGCATAATCGGGTCTAAAACCTTTATCTCCATTTGGAGTATAGGCATCCTTGTCCCTTTGACGCTTGCTTGCTGTATAATTACTCACCATGGAGTCCATCACCCCTGCGGTTACAGCAAAGAACAAACGAGGTTTCCCCATTTTTTCAAAATCCTGTAAATTATCGTGTACACTTGGTTGTGCTACAATTGCTACTTTAAGCCCGTAGCTTTCCAATATTCGTCCAATTACTGCTGGACCAAAAGAAGGGTGATCTACATATGCATCTCCACTAAATAATATAACATCTAGTTCTTCCCATCC
>NVSD01000037.1 GCA_002401105.1 Flavobacteriaceae bacterium
AGAAAATTCTATTTTACCGTCAAAATTTTCAGCAGTTACAGCATATTTAATAGCACCCACCTCATCGCGTTTGATACTTAAAAAACGTTGTGCAGCAATCTTAACAATATTTCCATTGGATAATTTTGCAGTAAACGATCTACTTAACCATCCTTCTTGCATATTAAGTTCGCGTCTAAAATCGCTTACTTCACACAAGTTTAAGTCAAATAAAATATCATTTATTTTCAAGTGCATTCCCACCCAATTCGGTGCGTTCAATACTTTTGCAAAATACTCAGGATATCCATTTTTCCACCATCCCACACGTGTTTTGTCTGGATAATAGATACCTCCAATATAGTTCCCTAAAAAAGTACTCCCTGTAAAATCTTCTTCGAAATTTGCTCTTTGTCCCATGGCACCGTTTCCGATACTAAATAAACTTTCAGAGGCTTTTATATGATCATCGTTGAAACCTTCCTCAATAATTGACCATTTATCTGCTACTATATAATCTTTGTTCATTTGTTCTTATTTAATAAGATTGTTCAAAAAGGCATCTGACATTTGGTCCATAGACTCAAATACCGAGTTTGCTTCTGTTAACACATCCTCGCTCCCAATACCGATACTTACCATACCTGCATTGTTTGCTGCTTCTACTCCTGCAATAGCGTCTTCAAATACGACACAATTTGCCGGGGCAACATTTAATTTTTCAGCTCCAATTAAAAACACTTCTGGATCTGGTTTTGCTTTACTCACGTCATTTCCATCAACAATGGCATCAAACAAATCGATAATTCCCACTTGCTCTAAAATAAAACGGGCATTTTTACTGGCCGATCCTAAAGCGAAAGGAATATTGTTATCTTTTAAAAACGCAAGTACTTTTAAAACTCCTGGCAAAATTTCGTCTGCCGTCATTTTATTGATAAAAGCTAAATACTCGGTGTTTTTCTTTACTAAGAACGTTTGTGTTTGTTSCTCAGTAAGGGTTACTCCACCAATATTTAATATAATTTCTAAGGATTTTACACGACTTACMCCTTTAAGCAGTTCGTTCTGCTCTTCGGTAAAATCAAATCCTAATTCATTTGCTAAATTCTTCCACGCTAAAAAGTGGTATTTTGCGGTGTCTACAATTACACCGTCTAAATCGAAAATAAAAGCTTTCTCTTTCATACTTATTCTTCTGTAGGTTGATAGGTGATCGCTTCTTTATTGGTAATTAATAAATTACTAAAACCTGCGATAATTAAACTAATTCCGGCAACAATCATAGCATTAATAGCTTCCTCGCCTAAAAGACCAGAGATAAAATTAATACCACCAAGTGCTGCGATAATTTGTGGAGCTACAATAAACATATTAAATATCCCCATGATAACTCCCATTTTCTTAGGGTCTACAGAACTAGACAACATKGCATAMGGCATAGAYAAAATACTWCCCCAAGCAAARCCGATYAAARYAAAASWAYMTKYTAAGTWTTCYGGYGAWGKNAYAARAYAYWWAKNAGAWGMNNCCANTWCCTCCTAAAAATAGAGAGAACATATGTACATATTTTCTATTGATACGTTTACGCGATGTGTAAAAAGTCAAGATTAATGCAAATACCATAGATGACAATCCATATACACCCATATAAGAACCTACTCTGTTGGATGCTTTTTGGAAGGCTGTATTTGCCACCATAAAGGCATCTTCTCCCGCTGTAGTAGCTAAATCATACGCACTTTCTAAAGGAGCTGGTGTATGAAAAACGTGTTCCGTTAAGGCAGGATTTGCCATAGACCACATGGTGAAAAATGCAAACCAACTAAAAAACTGAACTACACCTAACCTTTTCATTGTTAAAGGCATGCTCATGATATTATCATTGATATCCTTTAAAAACATGTTCTTTTTCTTCTTCTCTTCTTCAAAAGCTTTCATATCCTCTGGAGGATATTCCTTTGTTGTAGTCACAGTATAAATAATACTTGCAAAAAACACCACGGCTCCAATAGCAAAAGCAAGTTTTACAGACATTGGGACAACTCCCATTGCTGCTTCGTCACTCACTCCCATTTTTGAAATAGCCCAAGGCAAGTTACTCGCTATCCATGTTCCTATACCAATAATTAAAGTCTGTACTACAAAACCATAAGAAGTTTGAGATTTCGGCAACTTATCTGCTACCAAAGCCCTAAACGGTTCCATTGAAATATTGATAGAAGCATCTAAAATCCATAACAATCCTGCAGCCATCCATAAATAAGGCGAATGCGGYACAATAAATAAAGCAATAGAGCTTAATACGGCACCAATTAAAAAGTATGGTTTTCTTCTACCCCATCTAGGGCTCCATGTTTTATCACTTAAGTATCCAATAATTGGTTGTACTAATAATCCCGTTAAGGGTGCTGCAATCCACAACATAGGAATGGCGTCTTTCTCCGCACCTAATGTTTGAAATATCCTTGACATAAATCCACCTTGTAGAGCAAACCCAAATTGAATTCCTAAGAAACCAAAACTCATGTTCCAGATTTCCCAGAAACGTAGTTTCTGTTTTTTCATAAAAAAATATTAAAATGATTATAACCAAAAGGGAAAATCCTTTCGGGTATTTTGGGTGTGAAGTGTGAAATTCAGTAAAGATGTAAAATCTCTTTTACTGGACAAAGGTAATAAAAAATATGAAATAACGAATAAATTAGTCTTTTTTTGTTGATTGCCTAATTTTAAGATTGGCAGACATTACTTCTTTTTTATAGGCATAGGCACTCTCGCTTTCTATACGTTTAATCAATAACTCTGCGGCCTGCTGGCCCATTAAATATCCATGCTGCTCTACCATAGATAATGGTGGAGAAGTAAATTTAGAAATTAATCCACTCGTAAATCCAATAATGGCAACATCGTCAGGTACCACAAGCCCTTTTGACTGGGCAACCTGTAAAGCGATGGCTGCATAAATTTCATTCACGGCTAAAATAGCATCTGGAGGATTGTCTCCTTCAAAAATTTGGGAGATTTGATCTTCCAAATCCAGATCATCGTTGATCTTAAAAATCAATTCCTTATCTATTTCTAAGTCGTGTTTCTTTAACGATTTTAAATAACCTTTTGTTCGTAATGACCCTACAGAAACATGATCCATGGTCGTTAAAATAGCCACGCGTTTAGCACCTGTATTTATCAAATGATTGGTTGCTTTATAGGCACCCCCAACATCATCAATAGTCACTTTATCACAATTAAGTTTATCATTTACACGGTCAAATAATACCAGTGGAAAATCGTCATCTATTAAAGAGTTAAAGTGTTTATAATCCCTATTTTCCTGTGTTTCTCTAGCTAATGAGATAATTAGGCCATCTACACTACCATTGGTTAACACATTTATATTAGAAACTTCTTTTTCGTAGGATTCATTAGAAACACATATCATTACATTGTATCCTTTTCCATTGGCAAATTCTTCGATTCCACGAATTACTGTAGAGAAAAAATGATGCACAATCTCAGGGATAATCACTCCTATCACAGAAGTTTTCTGATTTCTTAATTGCAAAGCCAAACTATTAGGCTTGTAATTATAATAGTTGGCAAACGCTTGAATTTTCTCACGTGTATCCTCCCCAATTTCATGACTATCTTTTAAAGCTTTTGAAACAGTAGAAATAGAAACTCCAAATTCTTTGGCTATTTTTTTAAGGGTGATACGTTGTTTCATATGAATATGAATTAAATGTTAACTTTAAATAAATCTGAAATTGAATACGTGCATACAAACAAAACAAAGAAAATACGCTGTTTAAAACTCAGCTTACATCGTAAATTTCAAGCAATTAAACAATTGTTATAAAAAATTCGAAAAAATTAGAAAAATTATTCTTGCAAGTTGCACGTTACAAATATAATGTATTTGTATAAATAAGGGGCAACTAAAACGTTATAAACCTAGAAACTCAACTAGAAATAATAATAATTTATAACTATCAAATGATGATAATTATCAGTTTAAATCCTAAATAAATATAATTTTATTTACTTTTGCAAAAAAATACTAAAACTCACTACAACGTTGTAGCGTTAAAGTTATGAACACGCAACCGTTGTAGTAAGCTCTAAATTCTTCCCTAACCAACATCGACATACATAGTTTGTACCTTCGGGATGTGAAATGTAATATTTAGTAAACAACAATTATCAAACAATTTATCATTAATTAATTTTTTAAATACATGAAAAATTTTAGAATTTTTTTAATTGCGCTATTACTAGCTCCCCTTAGCATGTTTGCACAGCAAACTATAACGGGTACTGTAATAGAAAAAGCTACCGGCACAGGATTGCCAGGAGTGAGCATTATAATAAAAGGGACTTCCAAAGGAGCCTCTACAGATTTTGATGGAAATTACACACTATCAAACATTAATAAAGGAGATGTTATCGTATTTACTTATATGGGATTCCATACAGAAAGTATTTCTTTTAACGGACAAGCCATTGTCAACGTTTCTTTAAATGAAGATGCTCAAGCATTGAATGAAGTTGTTGTTATTGGATATGGAACAGCACGTAAAAAGGATTTAACAGGTTCTGTTAACTTAGTAAACTCAGACGATTTTAATAAAGGTGCTAATGTATCTGCACAATCCTTAATTCAAGGAAAAGTTGCAGGGGTACAAATCACTTCTAATGGTGGAGCTCCAGGTGAAGGACAAGAAATCCGAATTAGAGGAACTGGTTCTTTATCTTTAAACTCTAATCCTTTAATCGTAGTGGATGGAGTACCAATGAGTAGTAGTGATTTTGGAGGATCAAGAAACGTATTGAACTCAATCAATCCTGCAGATATCGCAAGCATGACGGTTTTAAAAGATGCGTCATCTACCGCTATTTTTGGATCAAGAGCTGCCAACGGAGTAATTATGATTACTACCAAGAAAGGAAAACTAAACCAAGAGATTAAAGTGAATTTCACTACCAATACTTCTATCTCAACCGTAAACGACTATGTAAAGGTTTTAGACGCTTCTCAATTTACTAATTTAGTAAATAGCTTAGGAGACGAAGATGCAATTGCACGTTTAGGGACTTCTAATACTAACTGGCAAGAACAAATTTATACAACTGCTGTAAGTAATGACAATAGCTTAAGTATTTCTGGAAGTACAAAAAACATTCCATACCGTGTTTCTTTTGGATACACAGATACTGAAGGTGTATTAAAAACAGACGAATTCAAACGTAGCACTGTAAAAATATCTTTAAACCCTAAATTTTTAGACGATGCTTTAAAAATTGATTTGAATGCAAATGGTTCTTATATTGAGAATAAATTTGCAGACAGAGGTGCTATTGGTGCAGCCGTAGGGTACGACCCAACACAATCAGTTTACGATGCAAACTCTAAATACGGGGGATATTCTACATGGATTGATGCAGCTACAGGAAACAAATTCAACTTAGCTCCAACAAATCCATTAGCTTTATTAAATTTAGTTGACAACACTGCTGAAGTTCGTCGTTTTATTGGAAACGCAAAAATAGACTATACCCTTCCTTTTGTTGAAGGAGTAAACGCTGTTTTAAACGTAGGATTGGATGCTACTGACAGTAATGGAAGAACTAGAACGAGTGCTTCAATACCTCATGCAAGTGAGCAATATAATGGTACTTATAAAGCGTATTCAAACCGTCTAGAAAATACTTTATTGGATTTCTATGTAAACTATGTAAAAGAAATTAGTGACGATCAATCATTTGGTGTAATGGGAGGATACTCTTACCAAAAATTTGATTTCAGTGGAGACAGTCAAGACTATGAGTATTTCAAAAATCCTTCTGACAATATCACAAAAACTTTTGTTGATAAAAACAGAAACGTTTTAATGTCTTACTTTGGTCGTGCAAACTACAATTATAAAGACAAGTATTTGGTTACAGCAACTATGCGTGCTGATGCTTCATCTAAATTAAATCCAGACGACCGTTGGGGCTACTTCCCTTCAGTTGCTTTTGCTTGGAACATATCAAACGAAGAATTTTTACAAAGTTCAGACATCATCAATAACTTAAAATTAAGAGTAGGTTACGGAGAAGTAGGAAATGTAAATGGATTARRTGATTACCAATTCTTAACACGTTACACAGGAAGTTCAAATGGGGCTAATTACCAATTTGGAGACCAATACTACCAAACATATAGACCTTCCCCTATTAATACAGAACTTAAATGGGAAATAGGAAACACCTTAAATGCAGGTATCGACTATAGCTTATTTGACAACCGTGTTTCTGGATCATTTGATGCCTATGTTAAAACAACCAAAGATTTGATTGCTTCTAGTACTGTAGATCCTTTTACCAATTTTGGGAATAGAATTGACAAGAATATTGGAGACATGAAAAATAGTGGTATCGAATTTATGGTAAACGTAATCCCAGTTATAACGGATGACTTAACATGGAACATCAACTACAACATCTCTTATAACAAAAATGAAGTGACTCGTATGCCTGATACGCAAAACGTAGGTCCTATTTCTGGAGGAGTAAACAACACCATCCAACGTCACGAAGAAGGATATGCACCTTACACTTTCTATGTATACGAGCAAGTATACGATGCCAACAACAAACCTCTTGAAGGTGTTTACGTAGACCGTAATAAAGATGGTCAAATTAACGATGATGACCGTTACTACAGCGAAGATCCATACGCAGATGTAATTATGGGACTAAATACTAGTGTTGATTATAAAGGATGGGATTTAAATATTGCAACGCGTGCAAGCATTGGAAACTATGCTTATGACAATATTGCATCTTCTTTAASCTACGAAAACAGAGCTACAGAGAACAATATTTTAAGTAACTTAAGTACTGATTATTTAAATACTGGTTTCTTAAAATTAACAGACACTAACTTATTAAGTGACTATTATATACAAGATGCTTCTTTCTTTAAGATTGACAATATCACTTTAGGATATACAATCCCAAAAGGATTTGTTAAAAACGTAGGATTCCGTTTTTATGCATCAGCACAAAACATTTTAACCATTACAGACTACAAAGGATTTGATCCAGAAATTACTGGAGGTATCGATAACAACTTCTACCCTCGTCCACAAACGTATATGTTAGGAGTAAATATTGACTTTTAAAAAAATAAATCATGACAAAATATATTAAAATAACAGTACTAAGCGTACTTTGTTCAGTTGTCTTGTTCTCTTGTACAAAAGATTTAGACCAGGCACCTATTGACCCAGATAGTTTCACAGAAGTTGATGTATTCAAATCTAAAGTTGAAGCGAAAGGTGCTTTAGCTAAATTATACGCTTCTTTAGCATTAACAGGACAAAAAGGCCCTGCTGGAGATCCAGATATTCAAGGAATTGATGAAGGTTTTTCTCAATTCACTAGAATACACTATAACTTACAGGAATTAACTACAGATCATGCAGTTGTAGGATGGGGAGATCCAGGACTACCTGATTTACACGAAATGAACTGGACTTCTAGTAACAGCTTTGTAGAAGGTATGTACTATCGTTTGGCTCAAGAAGTTTCTTTTACCAACTCATTTATTGCAAATGCTGAGACTTTAGCTGAAGATACAGATGTTCAAGTATTTATTGCGGAAGCTCGTTTTTTAAGAGCATTTGCTTACTATAACCTTATGGATCTGTTTGCGAATGTACCTTTAGTAACTAAAATTCAAACTGAGTTACCAGAAGCAAGTGATAGAACAGCAATTTTTGCTTTTGTAGAAAGTGAATTAAAAGCTATTGAAAGTTTATTAGCTTCTAGTAAATCTAATGAATATGGTCGTGTAGATGAAACTGCTGCTCAAGCATTATTATCTAGATTGTATTTAAATGCTGAAACTTTTATAGCAACAGCTAAATATGACGAATGTATTACGTATTCAAACAAAGTAATCAATTCTGGTTATATGATTAATACTGTAGATGGAAACGGAAACGGTTCTGCATATGATGAATTATTTTTAGCAGATAACAATACAAACGGAGCTCAAAACGAATTTATTTTCGCTTTAAACTTTGACGGTATTGAATCTCAAACTTATGGAGGATCTACTTTCTTAGTACATGCTGCTATTGGAGGAAATATGGACCCTACGGAATTTGGAGTAAATGGTGGATGGTTTGGTTTAAGAACCACCAAAGCATTGGTTTCTAAATTTGAATCAACACAAACAGATACTAATGGTCACCCAATCGCTTGGGCAGATAGTAGAGCGATGTTCCATGTAGATGAGCAAAACTACGAAATCACTACAATTGCTAATACTTTTGAAGATGGTTACGCAGTAACAAAATTCAAAAACATTGATGTAAACGGAAATCCAGGGCATGATACAAACCTAGATTTAGTAGATACAGACATTCCTGTAATTCGTGTAGCTGAAATATACTTAAACTACGCAGAAGCTGTTGCTCGTGGTGGTGCAGGTGGATCTGAAGCAGAAGCTGTAGGACTAATCAACCAATTAAGAGAAAGAGCTTTTGGAAACTCTAATGGAAATATAGACGCAGGTGATTTAACCTTAGGCTTTATCTTAGACGAACGTTCAAGAGAATTGTACTGGGAAGGATTTAGAAGAACAGACTTAGTACGTTACGGTCAGTTTACTACTGCCGATTACTTATGGCCATTTAAAGGAAATGCAATCAACGGAACTTCTGTAGGAAACCACAGAAATATATTCCCAATTCCTGCAAATGTGATTTCGGTAAATCCAAACCTAACTCAAAATACTGGTTACTAATCTTAAAAGAAATCAACAATGAAAAATTTTATAAATAAAACCTTGATCTTATTGGCAGTAACTCTAGTATTTGGAGCCTGTACAAAAGATGAAAACTTTACGATAGCAGATCCTTCTGCTACCGTAGAGGTAGTCGCTTCAAAAACAAGTATTGAACTGTCAAAAGATTTTATCGGACAGGATGCAATCACCATATCATGGACAGAAGCAGACTATAATTTTGCAAGTGAAACACCTAGCTACGAAGTGTATTTTAGCTTAGCTGAAATGGACGCTATATTAGTAGCAACAACTACTGAGTTTACCAAAACTTTTGAAGTTGAAGAATTTAACAATGCACTATTAGCAGCAGGTTTTGAACCAAAAGTAGAAAGTGAATTAATTATTACTGTTGCCTCTAAAATTGGTGCACTAAAAACCACCTCGGAAGGTTTTATAGTAAGCGTAACTCCTTATGCTAATAAATTAGACTTATCAACTGAATGGGGAATCGTAGGTTCTGCCGCTCCAAACGGATGGGATGGACCAGATGCACCTTTCTACAAAACATCTGATGCTAGTATTTATGTTGCATACGTAACATTGGCTACTGGTGAATTCAAAATCAGAAAAAACAACGATTGGGCTGTAAATTATGGTGATGATGGAGCTGACGGAAGTTTAGACGCAGGTGGAGCAAACATAGCTGTTGAGGCTGGAACTTACAAAGTAACATTCGACCAAAGTGAATTAACATACACTGTCGAAGCATACACTTGGGGACTTGTTGGTCATGCTACTGAAAATGGATGGGACGGACCAGATATGCCTTTAACTTATGATTCAAGTACAGATACTTGGAAAGCAGCGGTTACTTTAGCCGAAGGTGAATTTAAATTCCGTTTGAATAACGATTGGGGAACTAACTTTGGCGATACTGGTGTTGATGGAACTATTGACGACGGTGGAGATAACATTGCTATAGCAGCAGGTCACTACCTAGTTACTGTAAACTTTAACGACAACACTTATACYGTAGAAAGTACTGACTTTTGGGGTATTGTTGGATCAGCCGCTCCAAATGGATGGGACGGACCTAACGTTAAATTAATCCAAGACATTTTACAACCAGGTATCTTTTRCCTTAATGGTGTTGAATTCATTGACGGAGAAATTAAATTCCGTTCTAATGATAGCTGGGATGTAAACTATGGTGATGATGGAGCAGATGGAACACTTGAGAGTGGCGCTGCAAATATCGCTGTTACCGCAGGAACATATAATGTTGTATTAGATTTAACTGACGAAAGTGCACCTACYTACACTTTAGTAAAACTTTAATAACACAATTTTCATGTCTAAAAGATGGATTACAACTCCATCTTTTAGACATTTTTTTTAATCGGTGATATCACATTTAAAACACTTATTCATGAAAAAACTATACACATTTCTAACATTACTTATCTCCCTTTCAGTTTTTTCTCAGGTCAGTACTGTCCCAAGTACACCTACGGCCAATAATCAAATCACAATAACTTTTAATGCCACAGGAACTGGCTTGGAAGATTATACGGGGACTATATACGCTCATACAGGAATTACTATAGATAATGCTACATGGGAAAACGTAATTGGAGAATGGGGCGCTAATAACGACCAACCACAACTTACTAGAAGTTCCACAAATCCTAATAGCTATACGCTAGAAATTACACCTAATGTGTACAGTTTCTACGGTGCAGCTACCACAGCAAACATTACAGCAATGAGTTTTGTATTCCGTTCTGCTGATGGATCTCTAAAAAATGGTTCTGATATTTTTATTCCTTTGTATGAAGAAGGATTGAATGTCGTTTTTACACAACCATCACCCAATAGTGTATACAATATTAATGATGTATTTAACATAAATGCAGAAGCATCCTTAGCGGCAACCTTAGAGTTATTTATAGATGATGTCTCCTTTAAAACTGTAACAAACAACACCGTTTTAAATACTACACATAGTTTTACAACTACAGGAAATCATCTTTTAAAAATTATAGCTACGGCAAATGGAGAAACCAAGCAAACAACTACAAACGTTTTTATAAAATCTCCCACTCAAAACCTACCAAAACCAACAGGAATTACTTACGGAACTACAATCAATTCAGATAATACTGTATCGTTTCTACTAAAAGCACCAGAAAAAGAAGCTGTTTTTTTAATTGGAGWTTTTAATAATTGGCAATTTAATGCAGCGTATCAACTTGCAAAAGATGGCGATGATTTTTGGATTACCATWCCTAATTTAGACCCAAAYACAGAATATGCTTATCAATATTTTATTGATTACGCTATTAAAGTAYGTGACCCYTACTCWGAAAARATTCTAGATCAATGGACCGATCAATATATAAAAGAAGGAAATTACCCAGACTTAAAGGAATATCCTTTTAATTTAACAGAAGGTTATGTCTCTACTTTTCAAATCAATGAAACTCCTTATATATGGGCCATTGCTGATTTCACCAAACCAGCACAAGATAATTTAGTAATTTACGAATTGCATTTACGCGATTTTACGGAATCTGACTCGTTCAAAGAAGCGATCACAAAACTTGATTATTTAGAGAATTTAGGGATTAATGCTATTGAATTAATGCCCATTAACGAGTTTGAAGGAGCCGACAGTTGGGGCTACAACCCTGCTTTATACATGGCATTGGATAAAGCTTATGGAACTAAAAATGATTTCAAAAAATTTGTAGACGAATGTCACAAACGTGGGATCGCAGTATTGGCGGATGTTGTTTTTAACCACTCTTTTGGACAGTCACCTATGGCACAAATGTATTGGGATGCAGCAACTAACAAACCTGCAGCAAACAATCCTTGGTATAATGTAGATCATAATTTAGTAGACAATACTTCTGCACATTGGGGCTCAGATTTTAACCACGAATCCCAACATACTACTGARTTYTTYAAAGATGTACTYTCSTAYTGGATGACWGAATAYAAAGTAGATGGWTTCCGYTTYGAYTTTACCAAAGGAATGTCTAACACCATCTATACAGGTAGCAACAACTGGGCAAGTGCTTATGACCAATCTCGTATTGATATCTTAACAAATTACGCCGATTATGTTTGGGCACAAAACCCGGACAATAAAGCCTATGTTATTTTTGAACATTTAGCAGACAATTCTGAAGAGAAGGTCTTGGCCAATCACGGTATTATGTTGTGGGGAAATATGAATCATAACTTCAACCAAAACACCAAAGGTATAAACAGTAGCACAGACATATCTTGGCTATCCTATAAAGAGCGTGGATGGAACAATCCAAACGTAGTAGGTTATATGGAAAGTCACGATGAAGAACGCATCATGTACAACAACCTTAATGACGGTATTAGCGCAGGAGATTACAATGTAAAAAACCTAAACACGGCACTAGCTCGTATGGAAACCGCAGGAGCATTCCTTTTTGGAATTCCTGGACCAAAAATGATTTGGCAATTTGGAGAACTTGGTTATGATAAAAGTATTGACGAAAATGGACGTGTAGGCCGCAAGCCAGTATTATGGGAATATGAAAACGACAATGCTAGAAAACAAGTCTATAACACCTGGGCTACCTTTGCCAAATTCAAACAATCGGTTCCTGCTTTTAATAGTGCGGATTTCGATTTAAACGTATCCGGACTCACAAAAAGCATCCTCTTAAAACATGCAGATGGTGATGTACTAATTATTGGTAATTTTGATGTCACAGAAAAGAGTTTTAATGTTACTTTTTCACAAACTGGAACTTGGTATGAATATTTCACCAGCGAAGAAAAAGAGATTAGTACAAATACCACACAAAATATCACTTTAAAACCTGGAGAATACAAATTGTACTCCACCGTAAAACTAGAAGACCCAAGAGGAGGAACTTCCAATGATGATAGTGATGGCGATGGAGTTGAAGACACCTTAGACCAATGTCCTAACACCTACCCTGGATCCACCGTAAACGAACGTGGCTGCCCAATTTTTGACATGCCCGCGGATAACTTTACAGTCTTAGTATCCGGGGAAACTTGTCCAGACCAATCCAATGGAATACTGGAAATTACTAGTGTTTTATCTTATGATTTTACGACGACTATAAATGGAATACCTTACGATTTCACAAACAGTTTAAYTATAGAAAATTTAGAACCTGACACRTATGAGTTTTGCATCAGCATTAACCAATATGGWTATGAGCAGTGTTTTGAAGTTATCGTTACTGCTGGAATTAACTTATTCGGAAAAGCAATTACCTCTAAAAAAACGAGTACTACCACTATCAAATTACAAAGTGGAACAGCTCCTTATTTTGTAAAAATTAATGGGAGAGACCTTTTTGAAACTCATCAAACTACCTTTGATATTCCTGTAAGGCATGGCGATATTATCGAGGTTAGCACCAGTAAATTATGTGAAGGAACATTGACTCAAAAAGTATCAATTTTCAATAACCTAACTGCTTATCCAAACCCAACAGAAAACAGGATAACAATAGTTGTTCCAGACACCAAACAGACTTCTATTTTAGTTGCGCTCTACAACAGTCAAATGCAATTGATGTATCGCAAACAACACKCCGTAAATCAACAGAAAATTACCGTTGATTTAGAAGGTTTCCAAAAAGGATTGTACTTCGCAAAATTAAATTTAGAAGTACCAGAAACTGTTAAAATATTAAAGAAATAAATCATGAAAAAACACATCATACTATACATTTTAAGTATTGGATTATTCATCTCATGTGGAGGATCGTCTGGAGGAACAGACACTCCTGACCCTGACCCGACACCTAATACTAATCCTTCAATTCCAGTAGCAGTGTACCCTGATAATAATGATTTATGCATCAATAATAGCATAGCATTTAACTGGAACGCCGCAACAGACGCAGAGAACGATGCTTTAAAATACAGCATACAAATAGCYACMGACAATGGKTTTGTAAATATTGCACATGAGTTTTCTAACATTACGCAAACCACAAAAACGGTCAGTTTAGAAAAAGGAACCGCCTACTACTGGCACGTAAAAGCTACAGACAGTAATAATGGTGAWAGCAGCTACTCCTCAACCCATCAATTTTACACGGAAGGAGAACCTGAAAGTAACAACGCTCCTTTTGTCCCGGTATTAATTGCCCCAACTCAACATGAAGTTGTAAGTGCTGACACCGTAGATTTACAATGGTCGTGTAGCGATGTAGACAACGATGCATTAACATATACTGTCTACTTTGGAGATACGAATCCGCCTGTAGCAGTTGAACAGAATTATTCCTCAGAATCTTATACTGTTTCCTTAAGCAGCAGTCATTCCTATTAYTGGAAAGTTGACGTAAAAGATKCCAAGGGAGCTATAACTAAAGGTCAAATTTGGCAGTTTAAAACKGATTAATAATTACAMTTATAACTAAAAAAAACCTTCATCTAGCGATGAAGGNTTTTTTTAGTTATAAGTTATAAGTGATAAGCTGAAAGTTGTAAGTGATAAGTTGAGCAGCATGCCGTAAAAAAATCGATTTAAGTTCTAAATGAATTAATTTCAAGTGCTCTCTTCTCTATTTTCTATTTTCTATTTTCTCTTCTCTCTCTTTTAWCACCCTCTCAATACACTCCTAGAAATTACAATTTTCTGAATCTCCGAGGTACCTTCATATATCTGTGTGATTTTTGCATCACGCATATGTCTTTCTACATGGTACTCTTTTACAAAACCGTTACCTCCATGAATCTGCACTGCTTCCACAGTTACATTCATCGCCATATCAGCTGCATATAATTTTGCCATAGCTCCAGACAAATCATAATTTTTATGTTGATCTTTATCCCAAGCAGCTTTCATACATAAGTGACGAGCCGCTTCTATTTGAGTCGCCATATCCGCCAATTTAAAAGCGATGGCTTGATGTTCACAAATAGGTTTTCCAAAGGATTTACGTTCTTTAGAATATTTTAAAGCAATCTCATAAGCTCCAGAGGCAATCCCTAAGGCTTGAGCAGCAATTCCGATTCGACCACCAGCCAATGTTTTCATGGCAAATTTAAATCCAAAACCGTCCTCACCTATTCTATTTTCTTTGGGTACTTTCACGTCCGTAAATAATAAAGAATGTGTATCCGAACCACGAATTCCTAATTTGTTTTCCTTAGGTCCAATCACAAAACCATCTGCACCTTTTTCTATAATCAAGGCATTAATTCCTTTGTGTCCTTTATCCCTATCGGTTTGTGCAATTACGATGTAAACACTCGCAGTATTCCCATTAGTAATCCAATTTTTGGTCCCATTCACCAAGTAATGGTCTCCCATATCTATGGCTGTTGTTTGTTGCGATGTAGCATCGCTCCCTGCTTCTGGTTCACTTAAACAAAAAGCACCAATAATTTCTCCAGTTGCTAATTTTGTTAAATATTTTTGTTTTTGTTCTTCCGTTCCATAGGTTTCTAATCCCCAACAAACTAAAGAATTATTTACGGACATTACTACGGAAGCAGAAGCGTCAATTTTAGAAATCTCTTCCATAGCCAGCACATAGGAAACAGCGTCCATACCTCCCCCTCCATATTTTGGGTCTACCATCATTCCTAAAAAACCTAACTCGCCCATTTTTTTTATTTGTTCGGTAGGAAACTCTTGTTTTTCGTCTCTATCAATAACGCCTTCAAGCAATTCGTTTTGTGCAAAATCTCGCGCAGCGTCTCTAATCATGATTTGCTCTTCTGTTAAGCTAAAATCCATATAATAAGTATTTATTTGAGTGTGTTAAACATATCCAAATATAACCCTTTTTTTAATGAATATTTTATTGATTTTTCAACAAAAAACACATTCGATTGAAAATTATGAAACATAAAAGCAAACGGTATCCATAACAACACAAGTAATACGGCAATAAACAAGCAAATCTACGAGACAAAAAAACACGAAATAAACCAAAAAGAAAGACAATTAATCAATCGATAATTTCATTTTTAAACCACAAAACATAAAGAATCATCAAAAAAGACACACGTATAAATACATCAACTACAGATGTTTAACTTTTGTTAACATAACTATCTTACAATATTCTCAAAAAACGCTCAGTTGTTTGTATATTTGATATCATTTTTACGTATTCAACCTATTAAAATTTACAAAAAAATTATAATGAAAGAATTACTAAATAAATACATAAATAAAAGTCCAGAAATTGTTTTTCACTGGAACGACCCTGAAACAGAAGCTGAAGGATGGACAGTAATAAACTCGTTACGAGGCGGTGCTGCCGGAGGTGGTACTCGAATGAGAAAAGGACTAGATAAAAACGAAGTACTTTCCTTAGCCAAAACTATGGAAGTAAAATTCACTGTTTCTGGACCTAATATTGGAGGCGCAAAGTCAGGAATTAACTTTGACCCAAACGACCCTAGAAAAGGCGAAGTACTAAAAAGATGGTACAAAGCGGTATCTCCTTTATTAAAACATTATTATGGAACTGGTGGTGATTTAAACGTAGATGAAATTCACGATGTAATTCCATTAACAGAAGATTGTGGTGTTTGGCATCCGCAGGAAGGTGTCTTTAACGGCCACTTTAAACCTACCGAAGCAGAGAAAATTAACCGTATTGGACAGTTGAGACATGGAGTGATAAAAGTATTAGAAGACGCTCGTTTTTCTCCTGATACTTCTAAAAAATACACAGTAGCCGACATGTTAACTGGATATGGTGTTGCAGAAGCTGTTAAGCATTATTACAATATATACGGAGGGACTATTCAAGGAAAAAAAGCCATTGTTCAAGGCTTTGGAAACGTAGGATCTGCAGCCGCTTATTACTTAACTCAATTAGGAGCGAAAGTAGTTGGAATTATAGACAGAGAAGGCGGATTAATTAAAGAGGAAGGATTTACAATGGAAGAAGTTCGTGACTTATTCCTAAACAAGGATGGAAATAAATTACGAGCAGATAACATGCTTTCTTTTGACGAAATAAACGACAAAATATGGAGTATTCCAGCAGAGATTTTTGTTCCTGCTGCGGCCTCTAGATTAGTGACTAAGGATCAAGTACAGCAGATGATTGATTCTGGATTGGAAGTGGTATCTCCAGGAGCTAACGTACCGTTTGCGGACAAAGAAATATTTTTCGGTCCAATCATGGAACATACAGATAATGAAGTAAGTTTAATCCCCGATTTTATCTCCAATTGTGGAATAGCGCGTGTTTTTGCTTACTTGATGGAATCTAGAATTCCATTACCTATGAAAGACGATGCTATTTTTAATGACACTTCAAATACCATTAAAAAAGCATTGACAAAAACATTCAATAAAAAATCTAGTAAAACAGGAATTTGTAAAACAGCGTTTGAAATCGCATTAAACCAATTAGTATAAAATAAACCATGGAATCATTAATCATTTTAATATTCGTACTCGGATATTTAGCAATTACGTTAGAACACAATTTAAAACTAGACAAATTAATACCAGCCCTGGCCATGATGTCCATACTCTGGGCATTAGTAGCATTTGGCATAGAGACTTTCCCTAACTGGTTCGACTCAGGTGCACACAAACTTGTAGAAGGGTTTTCAGAGTTTAGTTTAGGTGAAAAGCGCCATCTTTTAGAAGAAACATTATTACATCATCTCGGGAAAACAGCCGAAATATTATTCTTCTTATTAGGAGCGATGACAATTGTAGAAATGATTGACTATTTTGATGGATTTGCCACTTTCAAAGGGTATATCAGAACAAAAAGCAAGCGAAAACTATTGTGGATTTTTGCAATATTAGCATTTATTTTATCAGCAATCATTGATAATTTAACAGCTACTATTGTATTGATTACTATTTTACAAAAAATTGTAAAAGATAAAACCACACGTTTATATTTTGCAGGACTGATTATAATCGCTGCGAATGCTGGTGGAGCTTGGTCTCCAATTGGAGATGTCACCACTACTATGCTATGGATTGGTAAGAAAGTAACTACTGTAAAATTAATTGAGTATTTAATTATTCCTTCCTTATTATGTATGGCCGTTCCAACGTTTATCGCGTCGTATTTAAAACCTTTCCAAGGGAATATAGAAGCCGATTTAACAGATACAGGTTCTAAAAATAAACATGGAGCAACTATGTTATATTTAGGATTAGGAGCTATTATGTTTGTACCTATTTTTAAAACAATAACGCACTTACCTCCTTATGTAGGAATGATGTTATCATTATCACTAGTAGGAGTATTTGCAGAAATGTACAGTCGTTCTAAATTTAGTATGTCGCATGCAATAGACCAAGATGGAGAYGAYTCAAAAGGMCATCACAGCCCAGTACACGCCTCATTATCTAAAATAGAAATGCCTAGTGTATTGTTCTTTTTCGGAATTTTAATGGCTGTTGCTGCATTAGAGTCCTTAGGAATTTTATTTTTAGGAGCTGCTTCGTTACAAGAAGTAATCCCAAATACAGACATCGTTGTAATGCTATTAGGTGTAGGTTCTGCTGTAGTAGATAACGTACCTTTAGTAGCTGCAAGTTTAGGAATGTTCTCTGAAGGAATGGATGACCCTCTTTGGCATTTTGTAGCCTTTTCCGCAGGAACAGGAGGTTCTATGTTAATTATAGGGTCTGCCGCTGGAGTGGTCGCTATGGGAATGGAAAAAATAGACTTTTTCTGGTATTTCAAAAAAATATCATGGCTTGCTGCCATAGGATTTATAGTTGGTTCTATAGCATTTATGGGAATGAGAGCTATTATATAATAGTAATTTTAATAAGATTTAAGTCCTGCATTTCTAAAAAGAGATGCAGGATTTTTTGTTCCAACCAATCAAGTTAAAAAAATTAAATACACATCCGTATAAAAGCCCCATTTTACTTGCAGTAGTTTAGCAATTTAAATATTTTTGCTAAAAACGCATTGTCTTTAATTAGAATAGCTATTTAAAACAATTTTAAATATCAAAATGCGTTTAAATTAAACATCATAAAAAAGAATCTATGTCATTAGCTATTCAAGACGTTACTGAAGAAGTAATTTCGGAAGAAAAAACATTATCAATCTATAATTTAATCATGGACGGCGGTCTGGGAGGTCAAATTATTATTTCCATTTTAGTATTCTTACTGGCCGTAGCTCTATACATTTACTTTGAACGTTTTTTCGCCATTAAAGCGGCTTCCAAAACAGATAAGAATTTTATGAATCAAATAAAAGACCATATTACCGACGGTAAACTTGATGCCGCTAAAAACTTATGTGCTCAGGTAAATTCACCCGTTGCTAGATTGATAGGAAAAGGAGTTTCCCGTATTGGAAAACCTCTAGAAGACATTAATAAAGCCATTGAAAATGCAGGCAGACTGGAAATTTATAAGTTAGAAAAAAACGTTTCAGTTCTAGCTACTATCGCAGGAGCTGCTCCAATGCTCGGTTTTTTAGGAACTGTAATTGGGATGATTGTTGCCATTCATGAAATTGCCAACGCAGGAGGTTCCATAGATATCAAATTACTTTCAGACGGATTGTACACTGCAATGACCACAACCGTTGCTGGATTAATTGTAGGAATTATTGCTTATATTACCTACAATCATCTAGTGGTAAGAACCAACAAAGTAGTGTATGAAATGGAAGCCAAATCTGTAGAGTTTTTAGACTTATTAAACGAACCTATTTAAGATGGATATTAGAGGAAGAAATAAAATAGACCCTAGCTTTAACATGTCCTCCATGACGGACATTGTATTTTTATTGCTAATTTTCTTTATGATTACTTCTACCCTAGTCACCACCAACGCCTTGGATATCTTATTACCAAAAGCAAGTGGCAAAACGGAGAACAAAAAATCAGTAGCAGTTAGTATCACTAAAAAACTAGTGTATTATATAGATCAGAAGAAAACATCAGAAAAAAACTTAGAAAGGCAGCTGATAAGTAAGCTAAAGACTTACGATAATCCAACCATTATATTACGTGCGGAAGAAGGTGTACCTATAGAAAAAGCAGTACGTATTATGGATATTGCCAACAGAAACAGGTACAAAGTAATTTTAGCCGTTAGACCAAAATAATTATGTCTCTTATAGATACCTCACATAAAAGAAAATCAATCCTACTCACAAGCATCATTATGAGCCTGATGTTTTTCTGTATTTTCTTTTTTGGATTAAGATATTTAGATCCTCCTACCGAATATGGAATTGCCATAAATTTTGGGACATCGGATGTAGGCATGGGAAATAAACAACCTAAGGAAGCCTTAAAGGCAAGTACGCCAGAAGTTACAGAAACTAAGGAAGAAGTGATTCCTCAGGAGGAAACCGCCGTAGAGGAAACGGTGACCGAGAAAGTGGAAGAAGTCATCGAAAACACGGAAGATGTTGCCACGCAGAACAACGAGGAAGCCATTGCTATTAAAAAGCAAGAAGCTGCTAAAATAGCAGAACAAAAAGCCATTGCTGAAAAAGAACGGATTGCGAAAGCCAAAGCGGATGCCATTAAAAAGAAACAGGAAGAAGAAGCCAAAAAACGAAAAGAATTAGATGCCTTAATGGGCGGATTCAATAATGGAACAGGCAAGGCAACAGGTGGTGAGGGTGATGACAATAGCCCTGGTGATAAAGGAAAAGTTACGGGCGACATCAACGCAAAAGGCTATACAGGCAATGGAGGCGGTAACGGAACAGGAAACTATAACTTGGGAAGTAGAAAGCCTTTAAATAGGCCAAAACCACAATACTTATGTGAAGAAGAAGGCTTAGTTATTGTCCGTATAGAAGTAAATAACACAGGAAAGGTAATAAGAGCAACCGCAGGAGTTAAAGGCTCTACAAACACATCAGAATGCCTATTATCTCAAGCAAAAAAAGCAGCCTTACAAACCAAATGGCAGGCAGATACCAAAGCGCCACAAAAACAAATAGGAACCATTAAATACAGGTTTTCCTTATCTCAATAAACAAATGACATATACCCAAACCATACAGTGGATGTTTGAACAACTTCCCATGTATCAACGTCAAGGAAAAACAGCCTTTAAAAAAGATTTAACTAATATAATTGCAATATCTAAACAGTTAAATAATCCCGAATCAAACTTTAAAAGTATTCATGTAGCAGGTACTAACGGAAAAGGATCCACCAGCCATATGATAGCCTCTATATTGCAAGAAGCGGGTTATAAAGTGGGACTTTACACATCTCCACATTTAAAAGATTTTAGAGAGCGCATTAAAATTAATGGACAAGAGATTTCTGAGGACTACGTGGTTGATTTTATTGCCAAAAACGAATCTTTTTTAAAAAGTCAAAAATTGTCCTTTTTTGAAATGACCGTAGGATTGGCATTTGATTACTTCTCCAATCAACAGGTAGATTATGCCATTATAGAAGTTGGTTTAGGAGGACGTTTGGATTCTACAAACATCATTCTTCCAGAACTTGCCGTAATCACTAATATAGGACTAGACCACACACAGTTTTTAGGGACTACCCTACMWGAAATTGCCGCTGAAAAAGGTGGAATTATAAAACATAATATCCCTACAATTATAGGCCAATACCAAGAAGAAACTTTCCCTGTATTTGAACAACTTGCTTTTGACTTAGAAAGYCCCTTATATTTAGCAGAGATATTAATAGAGGACAGCTATGATTGYGATTTAAAAGGGAGCTATCAACAGCACAATATAAAAACGGCTGTAGCGGCTATAGACGTCTTAAATGACGATTTAAAAACAATAACCAAAGAACATATTGAAAGTGGACTTTTAAAYGTAGTTAAAAACACGCAATTATTAGGACGMTGGCAGGAAGTACAAACCCAACCAAGGGTACTTTGTGATACGGGACATAATAAAGAAGGACTCTTATACGTATTGGAGCAATTGAAAGAAGAGACCTATGAAACCCTTCATTTTGTTTTCGGAGTAGTAAATGATAAAGATTTAAGCACCATTTTAGACCTATTTCCTAAAAAAGCYACCTATTATTTTTGCAAGCCGGACATTCCWCGAGGTTTGGAAGCCGAATTATTAAAAAACAGCTGCGAAGCCTACGGCCTCCACGGAAACACGTATTCATCAGTAGATGAAGCATATAAAACAGCTATAAAATCAGCCATGGATACAGACCTTATATTTGTTGGGGGAAGTACCTTTATCGTTGCAGAAATTTTATAAAATTTTTCCTTAAAAATGGTTGTATGATGTAAAAAACATCTTATATTTGCAACCGCTTAGGGCARTTAGCTCAGTTGGTTCAGAGCACCTCGTTTACACCGAGGGGGTCAGGGGTTCGAATCCCTTATTGCCCACTAAGTT
>NVSD01000038.1 GCA_002401105.1 Flavobacteriaceae bacterium
CTCATTTACCTGTGTCATTAAATTAGCAGTTTTATTAATGTAATAAGGCAAACTTTTTAAACGCCCTTGCATATATTGAATACTGATCATTTCAGTATTCGCAAGCAAGTGTACTTCTCGCTCATAAAGCGCATTACATAACTCTGCAAAATCATTGTTTTGCTTATTGGTTTGCCAAAAAGATGATTGTGTCATGAGGTGTTAAAAATCAACAACTTACTTATTAGTCTTTTAGCATACTCGATTATGACGAAAAGATAAAATTTCCTATACACGTTTTTCCATCCATGGCTCCACGATATGCTGTTCATCCCTGAACATAAAAAAACCGAGCTGATAAAAGCTCGGTTTAACTTGTTTTTAAATATATACTGATATAACCGCTAGACTTAAAGCTAATTAGTTCAAGAACAAGGCACTTGCACTGAGTTGACTTTAGTCATTACTTCGAACGTCCTGTCCTACGCCCAATGAGCCAACCTTTGGTTGTTCAAATTTGTTCCAGACAAATTTGTGAGTACAAGCTACGTGACTATTGAAGTAAATAGCAAAAAAAAGCCTTGTTAGGTCTAAGCCCTATTCAAGTAGGTGCATTCCGAGTGTTAATAGCTGCTACGGTGTTGGTGTTAATCGGTTTTAAGCACCTGAAAAATATAAATATCAAACAGTGGAAACACATAATAGTGACTTCTTTTTTAGGTACTTTTTTCCCAGCATTTTTGTTTGCTTTTGCAGTTCAGAAGATTGATAGTTCAATAGCCGCTATTTTAAATTCTTTAACGCCATTAAATACCTTGGTGATAGGAACGGTGCTGTATGGTTTTGTATTTGGAAAACGACAGTTTGTTGGGGTATTAATTGGTTTAATAGGAACGGTGTTGCTTATTTTAAAAGGTGCTGAACTACATCCAAATCAGGATTATTTTTATGCCGTATTTGTAATTGTTTCTTCTATTGGCTATGCGTTTAATGTAAATATTTTAAAAAGACATTTGGATGATTTATCTGCGATGTCAGTGACAGTCGCTCAGTTTGTGTTGTTAATCGTACCATCCATGGTAGTGATTTACTTTACAGGTTTTTTTAAGACATTCAATGGACAAGATGTTATTGTGGAAAGTTTTTTATACGTTTCCATTTTGGCGGTGCTAGGGACGGGTGTTGCGAAGGTGTTATTTAATAGTTTAGTAAAAATATCCACGCCTGTTTTTTCTTCTTCTGTTACTTATTTAATTCCTGTTGTGGCGATCATTTGGGGGTTGTGGGATGGAGAACGATTGAGTATTGTACAAATTGCATCTGCTGGCTTAAT
This sequence comes from Flavobacteriaceae bacterium, assembly GCA_002401105.1. Lineage (GTDB taxonomy): Bacteria > Bacteroidota > Bacteroidia > Flavobacteriales > Flavobacteriaceae. The sequence continues at coordinate 1,313 of NVSD01000038.1, forward strand.
TATGTTTGGAGTGTACCTTGTAAACGGAAAGCCAAAAAAAAAGCGCATCTAAATAAATAGATACGCTTTAAGTTAGTTGTTAAGAGTTGATTATTTAAAATCAGCATCGCTTACATTTTCGTTTATTTTAGCCTCTGAAAGAGTAAAAGACATTTTTTGTGGTCCCATGCTTCCTGTTTTTTTGGTAGGAAACTTAATACCATCATATTCTTTATAATCACTAAAAGTTGCTTCTTGGTTTTGAGTACGACCTCCCATTTTTGTGGATTGAACTTCTTTTAATTTAAGTCCTGTTTTAACGTCGTAATAAACAGAGGAGTTTACTACTTCCCCTTTTGTTTTGATCACAAAAGCTTCTTTTCCGTCTATCATTTCAATACCACTTAAGGTAGTATTATCGTTGTTTAATAAAGAGAATTCGGTAAATGTCCCAAGTGCCTTCATCTCATCTGCTATTGCTGGAGGAAGTGCTTGTCCGTTCATATAAACTCCTTCATTGTTAGCTGTAAGTTTCATAACTGTAGCGCCATTCATAGCGGTACTTGCTAGGTAGTTTGTAGCGGTTCTTTTTTCTGTTACACTTATTTTAGCTCCGTTCATCTCCGTTTCATAAATCGTCATGGTAGAAGTGATGGCGGTAACTTTGTCTTTCCCTCCAATAGCATCAAAATAACTATTAATAACCGTTTCCTTGGTGATTCCTGCTGGAATAGGTTTGGTCATTTCTGGTTTGTCTGTGCTGTTTCCTTGCTTGTCAAAATAGTTGATAGTGTAAGGCAGTTTTTCAAGGTTTGGAAGTGCATCTATTGCTTTTCCAACAATAACAATTCTCGTTTGGCCAGCGCTATAATATTTTTTTGCAACACGTTGAATGTCATCTATAGTAACTCCATTTATGTTTTTTAAGAATGTTTCATAAAAGGTTTTCGGTAAATTTTTAGTGACAATATTAAAAGCGTACCCTGCGGCAGTAGAGGGTTTCTCAATAGCCATTACAAAATTACCTACATAGGATGCTTTTGCATTGCTAAGTTCTTCAGCAGTTACCTTTGTATCTCTAAATATTTTTATTTCTTTAATAATTTCGACAACAGAACTATCTGTTACCATATTTCTAACAGAAGCAAATGAATTAACTAAGGTTGATGTTCTTTCGTTATTTCCAAACCTAGAATAGGCACCATATGTATATCCTTTATCTTCTCTTAAATTAAGAAATAATCGTGCGTCTCCGCCACCTCCAAATATTTTACTAGCTAATCTTGTAGCGAAATAATCAGGGTCCCCCATTTTTAAATCAACAGCGTTTATTACAGCAATACTAGACTGTACTGCATTCGGCATGTTGATAAAGTTAATCTCTGTTTTTAAAACGTTTTTTACAGTTGGGATTGAATACGTAGGAAGTGTTCCTTTTTTCCATTTTCCAAATTGCTTTTTTACCAGTTTTTTGATGTCTTTATAGTTGACATCTCCAATAATAACTAAGTAGGCATTGTTTGGGATAAAATATGTGTTGTAAAATGTTTTTACATCTTCTAAGCTTACATTTTTAACGGTTGCTTCTGTGGCAAATTCTCCATAAGGATGATTTGAACCATATGATAATGTATTTTGAACTCTTCTCGCAATAGCTTCTACGCTGTTTTCGTCTGCAGTCAATCCTTGAATTATCAGTGATTGTTGTTTTTCGAATTCTTCCTGAGTTAATAAAGGGTTTTTTACGGCGTCTGCAATCAGACCTAAAACTTCGGGGAAATATTTAGATAAGGTATTGATTCCAGCACTTTGACTTCTTATGTTGAAAGAAGCTCCTAGAAAATCTAATCGTTCATTAAATGCGTCTTTAGAAATAGTAGTAGTTCCGTTTCCAATCATTTCTCCAAAAATACTTGATACACCAACTTTTTCTCCTTCAAATATAGGTCCGTTGTCGAGTCTTAAGCTAGCGCTTACTTTTGGTAATTTGTGGTTTTCAACGACAATCACTTTCAAACCATTTTTTAGTTCAAACGATTGTGTTTTTCCTAAATGTATAGTAGGTGCAGGTCCTGGTTTTGGTTGCTTTGTTCTGTCTATTTGTGCTGTAACTCCTAAGGATAGAAGAAACAATGCAATTATGGTGGTTAATGTTGTTTTCATATGTCTTTTCATCTTAGTTTTTTGTTTCCTTTTTTAGGTATTCGATTTCAACACGTTGATTGGTGTTTAGGTATTTTTTTACGACTGCTTGAATTTCTTCTCTAGTAATTGAACGATAAATGTTCAATTCGTCATTAATTAAATTTGTATTGTTTTTAAGCAGGTAATTGTCAGCTAAAGTATGTGCGATGTTTTCAACCCCTGAATTGGCGTTAACAAATTTATTCTCAAATTTATTTTGAAGTTTTTGATAGTCTTTTTCTGAAATCAGTTCCTGTTGTAGTTTAAGAACTTCTTCATCTATTTCGCTTAATAAGGTAGCCAAAGGTACATCGCCAAGTGGAATTGCAAATAAAGCGTAAATGCTATAGTCCATTTGTGGAATGTTGAGTGCTTGAACGGTCATTGCATGTTTTTGTTCGTCCACCATTTTTTTGTAAAGTTTCGAGCTTTTTCCACTACTTAAGTAAGATGATACCATGTTTAAAACGTAGGTGTCTCTCTCTTTAAATCCAGGAGTTCTATACGCTGCAATTATTGCAGGTATTTGAATGTTTGCGTCGTAAGCTTTTACTTTTATAGCTTCTGTTATAGGTGTTTCCTTAGGGAAGTTTCTGGTGATTGTTTCTTTTTTTGGAATGTCTTTAAAATAGTCTGAAACCATTTTTTTTGTTTTTTCAATAGAAATATCTCCTGCAATTACTAGAACTGCGTTGTTAGGGCCGTAGTATTTATTGTGGTAGGCTTGAAATTCTTCTAGCTTGGCATTGTCCAAGTGCTCCATCTCTCCTATGTTTTTGTCTTTATAAGGATGCACTTTAAAAAGATTTTCACTGATAGCAGAAAGTAATTTACCATAGGGCCTGTTGTCCATGCTAGATCTTTTTTCTTCTTTTATTACTTCGTTTTGGGTGTCAACTCCTTCTTGATTAATCACAGGGTGTAACATTCTTTCAGATTCCAACCATAGTCCTAATTCTAGATTGTTAGAAGGGAATGTTTCGTAGTAATAAGTTCTATCTTGAGACGTGTTTGCATTATTTCGACCTCCATTTGAACTTACAATTTTAAAGAATTCTCCTCTTGCAATGTTTTTTGTTCCTTCAAATAATAAATGCTCAAAAAAGTGAGCAAATCCTGTACGGTCTCTGGCTCCGTCTTTACCTCCTACATTGTACATAACCCCTGTTGTAACAATTGGAGCGGTGTTGTCTTGGTGTAAAATTACATGTAGTCCATTTTCTAGTTTGTACTCCTCAAATTCTACTTGCTGCGCACATAAGCTAGCCCCTAGTAGCATCGTTAAAAAGGATAAATAATAGATTTTTTTCATTCGAATTAATTTAAACTGGTTAATTTATAGCGTATAAGACGCATCGTATATTTATTTGTTACATTATTTTAAATAAAAAAATTATATAATGCATATATCAAATGTATGCGAATAACCTCTGTCTCAAATTCAGCTTACAATGGAAGGCAAGAGTTAAATTAATAGTGGGATATCAATATCTAAAGCCTTAATATATAAGGAGACTGTGTATCGTTTTTTTGTAAATTAAATATTGAATAGAGACTTGTATATTGGTTCAAAAGTATTATATTTGCACTCGTTTTATTAAAGACGAAAATTAAATTATAAACTATGTACGCAATTGTAGAGATAGCAGGGCAACAATTTAAAGTTGTTAAAGATCAAAAAGTTTATGTGCACCGTTTACAAGGAGAAGCAGGAGATGACTTAACGTTTTCTAATGTTCTTTTAGTAGATGATGGTACTGTAACTATTGGCGCCCCGGCTGTAGAAGGAGCCGCTGTAACGGCAAAAATTTTAAATCACTTACAAGGTGATAAAGTAATCGTTTTCAAAAAGAAACGTAGAAAGGGATACCGTGTAAAAAATGGTCACCGTCAAGCGTTAACTGAAATTGTAATTGAAGGAATTACTGTATCTGGAGCTAAAAAAGCACCAGTAAAAAAAGYAGTTGAAGTAAAAGAAGAAGCTGGTTCAGCTGATTTATCTTCAAAAACTGTWGCTGAGTTAAAAGCTTTAGCTAAAGAACAAGGTATCTCTGGATATACTTCTTTAAAGAAAGCKGAATTAATCGAAGCTYTAACTAAATAATAATTCAATTTTAAAACCATAACGTCATGGCACATAAAAAAGGAGTAGGTAGTTCGAAGAATGGTAGAGAATCAGAATCGAAAMGACTAGGAGTAAAAATATTTGGAGGACAAGCTGCATTAGCAGGAAACATTCTTCTTCGTCAAAGAGGAACTTCTCATCATCCAGGTGAAAATGTATATATGGGAAAAGACCATACATTACATGCAAAAGTAGATGGTGTTGTTAAATTTCAAAAGAAAAGAAATAACAGATCTTATGTTTCAATCGAACCTTTCGAAGTTTAAGAAACATTTGTTACATTATACAATATTAAGCTCCTAAACCAATTGGTTTAGGAGCTTTTTTATGTCCTTATTTTGTACATTTGTAGGGTATGAGTATAATTTATAATATAATAAGTAGCACGGCATGGCAAATCCTTAAAATTGCAGCCTTGTTTAGTCCCAAATTGCAACTCTTTGTAAAAGGAAGGGCTACGGTTTTTGCTGATTTAAAAAAAGCATTTTCTCCAACCGATAAAATTGTCTGGTTTCATTGTGCCTCCTTGGGTGAGTTTGAACAAGGAAGGCCTATTATGGAGCAAATAAAAAAAGACTGTCCACAGTTRAAAATACTACTGACGTTTTTTTCTCCTTCTGGTTATGAAGTGCGAAAAAATTATGAGGGTGCCGATTTTATTTGTTACCTCCCACTGGATACAAAACAGAATGCTGTGCAATTCGTGAATTCGCTAAACTTAGAGTTGGCGGTTTTTGTGAAATACGAGTTCTGGCCAAATTATTTAGCTCAGTTAAAAAAGAAAACAGTTAAAACAGTGCTGGTATCTGGTATATTCAGAGAAAAACAAGTGTTTTTTAAATGGTATGGAGGATGGATGCGAAATGCTTTAAAGGGCATGAACTATCTTTTTGTACAAGATGAGGCTTCCAAAAAATTGCTAAATAAAATAGGAATAGAACAGGTAACTGTGGCTGGAGATACTCGATTTGATCGTGTTTTTGAAATTACAAAACAAGATAATTATATTGATTTTATTAATGAGTTTGTCAATGATAGCTATGTGTTAGTAGCAGGGAGCACTTGGAAAGAGGACGAAGATCTTTTAATAAATTACATCAATAATAAAGCTACCGATTCGGAAAAATTCATCATTGCTCCACATAATATTAAGCCAGACGATATTAAAAAACTAAAAGATGCTATTCATAAAAAAGTAGTATTGTTTTCAGAGAAAGAAGGAGAGAACTTAAAAGATTATCAAGTTTTTATTGTAGATACTATTGGTATTTTAACAAAAATATACAGTACAGCTTCTGTAGCTTATGTTGGAGGTGGATTTACTAAATCAGGTGTCCACAATGTGCTAGAACCGGCAACTTTTGGCTTGCCTTTAATAATCGGTCCAAACTATTTTAAATTTAATGAAGCCATTGATTTGGTGTCTGGAAAAGGATGTTTTTCTATTCAGAATTCCGAGGAGTTGAACCCCTTACTTGAAAGGTTTTATACAGATGATAAGTATCGGAAAGCGACTGGAGAAAAGGCTCTTAATTACGTTAGAAACAATGTTGGGGCAACCCAAATCACTATAAATAACCTACAATTATGCGAGAAAAATTAAGTGATTATTACTCAGTCGTATTTGAACCGGAACTTCTAGAGGAAATAATTAAAGTCGGAACTTTTAAAAAGTTAAAAGAAAACGAATTATTGATCGATTTAGGTGGTAGAATGAATGCTATCCCCTTATTATTAAATGGTGCCATTAAAATTGTGCGTGAAGATAAAAATGGAGATGAAATTTTGCTGTACTTTTTAGAACGAGGCGATACCTGTGCTATTTCATTTGCAAGTGGTTTGGCAAATGTTAAAAGTAGGGTGAGAGCCATTACAGAAAAAGAGTCTGAAATTATTTTTATCCCCTTAGAAAAGTTAGACGAATGGTTAATAAAATATAAATCGTGGCGTAATTTTGTGATTGATAGTTATAATGTTCGTATGAACGAAATGATGGAAACTATTGATACTCTCGCGTTTATGAAAATGGATCAGCGTTTGTACAAGTACCTGTGCGACAAAGCTCAGATTCTTAGAGAAACATCTTTAAATACAACTCACCARGAAATTGCCTAYGATCTGAATACCTCTAGGGTAGTGGTTTCGAGATTGTTGAAGCAATTGGAAATAGATGGTAAAATTAAGTTGTTCAGAAATAGAGTGGATGTTTTAGTCTTCTAATATTTGTTAAGTTTGATACGGGGTTAAAATTGTGTATTTTTGCGTTTTAACTAACAAATTAGAATAAGATGATGGAGATTATTTCTCAACCATGGCAGTGGTATGTGGCAGGGCCAAGTATTGTTGTGGTGATGTTTTTACTGTATTTTTTCGGCAAGAGATTTGGTGTGTCTTCCAATTTGGAAACACTTTGTACCATGGGCGGTGCTGGAAAATATAGCGATTACTTTAAAAAAGATTGGAAAGAGAGCTTTTGGAATATCCTGTTTCTTGTGGGCGCTGTAATTGGTGGTTTTATTGCTTCWAATTATTTGTCCTCGAATGTACCTATGGATTTAAACCCACAAACCATCTCAGATTTAAGTGTTTTGGGTTTTGAAAATGCAGGGGATTCCATAGTACCATCCGAATTATTTGGTTGGGAGGCTCTAAGTAGCATAAAAGGAATCAGTTTACTGTTAATTGGGGGTGTATGTATTGGTTTTGGATCGCGTTGGGCTGGAGGTTGTACCTCTGGACATGCCATTGTAGGTCTGAGCAATTTTCAAATTCCTTCCTTAATAGCTGTTATTGGTTTTTTTATTGGAGGTATTTTTATGACATGGGTATTGTTCCCGCTAATATTTTAAGAGAGAGATGATGAAGCAGATAAAATATTTAGTTTTTGGAATTCTTTTCGGTATTATTATGACCAAAGGAGAATTAATTTCATGGTTTAGAATTTTCGAAATGTTTAAGTTTCAATCCTTTCACATGTACGGAGTTATCGGTTCGGCGGTTGGATTAGGGACTGTATTGATGTTCCTATTTAAAAAAGGAATTATAAAAAATGTACATGGTGATAACATCATTGTGCCAGCCAAAGATTTTAAATGGAAACGCACCTTGTTTGGTGGCCTAATTTTTGGATTGGGATGGGCCTTAGCGGGCGCATGTCCAGGACCTATGTTTGTGTTAATTGGGAATGGAGTGTTTTCCATTTGTATTGTGATTTTCGGAGCTTTAATAGGAACTTTTTTATATGGTAAATTCAAGCAATATTTACCTCATTAATTAAAATATACTTTTAAATAATAAGAGATATGGAGCAGTTATTAGATAAATTTGGAAGAAAAATATCTTATTTGCGATTGGCAGTTACAGATCGTTGTAACTTTCGTTGCCAATATTGTATGCCTGCAGAAGGGATTCAGATTGTCGAAAGAGCTGAGTTGTTAACTTTTAAGGAAATGTACCGTATTACACGAGTGCTTTCTGAATTAGGGGTGAATAAAGTGCGTTTGACAGGAGGAGAACCTTTTGTTAGAAGGGACTTTATGAAATTTTTAGAATCATTATCTTTTAATGATCGATTGGACCAGATAAATATCACTACCAATGGAGCATTGATTGGTGAGCATATCGCTGCCTTAGAGAAAATGAAAATCAATGCTGTAAATTTGAGCATCGATAGTCTAAAGGAAGAAAATTTTAACACCATTGTTCGCCGTAAATCTTTTCAAAAAGTAATACAAGTACTCAATGATTTGGAGCAAAGCAGCATTCGATTAAAATTGAATATTGTAACCCTTCCTGGAGTGAATACAGATGAGATTTTAGATTTTGTAGCCCTGACTAAAGAAAAAGATATCGCGGTTCGTTTTATTGAAGAAATGCCATTTAACGGGAAAGGTCTTCGTGAAACAAAGGAACTTTGGAACTATACTAAAATATACGATCACATTACCAATCATTTTCAAGACATCGAGAAAATCGACAACGGTAAATCTTCTACTTCTCATAACTTTAGAGTGAAGGGATATAAAGGTACTTTTGGTATTATCCCCGCATTTACTCGTACCATTTGCGGAGACTGTAATAGAATTAGAATTACCGCCACAGGTTTGTTTAAAAACTGTTTATTTGATCAAGGCGTGTTTAACGTGCGAGATTTTATTAGAAAAGGAGCCAGTGACGATGACCTAAAGCAATTATTTATAAACACAGTACACCACAAGCCTGAAAATGGATTTGTTGCAGAAAAAATGCGAGGAACGGATATTGTTTCAGAAAGCATGTCCACTATTGGAGGTTAAAAGTGAATCATATGGATTTAATTACGAGCCAAGAGGCTTTAGAAATAATACTTCAGAATACGGAGGATTGGGGCGTGGATAACATTCCTTTCCAGGAATCTGAAGGACGCATATTAAAAGAAACCATTGTTTCTGATAGAGACTTACCTCCATTTAATAGAGTAAGTATGGACGGTATTGCTATTTGTGCTGCTAGGTATGATCAAGGAATACGTAGTTTTAAGATCGAAGGTGTTCAAGCGGCTGGTAGTCCACAATTAACATTGCATAATACGGATAATTGCATGGAGGCAATGACGGGGGCAGTACTTCCTGTAAATGCGGATGCTGTAATTCCTTATGAACTTGTAAGTATAGAAGACGGGGTAGCTACAGTGGAAGATTATGGAGTACAGTATTTTAAAAATGTCCATAAGCAAGGTGCTGATCATTTTAAAAATGATGTGTTGATTCCTGTAAATACAGTGATTTCACCAGCAGAAATAGGGGTGCTTGCAACTGTTGGAAAGTCAATTGTGAAAGTGGGGAAACGTCCTAAAGTATTGGTTATTTCTACAGGAGACGAATTGGTGGAAGTTGATAAAACGCCTGAAAATCATCAAATTAGAAGAAGTAATGTACATGCTGTTGTGTCTATTTTAAAGGCGATTACAGTGGAGGCTACTACAATCCATATTTCGGATGATAAAGAAAAATTAACGAGGCTAATTGATGGTTTTTTAAATAACTACGATGTGTTATTGTTTAGCGGTGCTGTTTCCAAAGGTAAATTTGATTTTATACCGGAGGTATTAGATACCTTAGGAGTTCATAAGCTTTTTCATAAAGTAAAACAACGTCCAGGGAAACCGTTTTGGTTTGGAAAGAAAAACCAAACCACTGTTTTCGCTTTTCCAGGGAACCCTGTTTCTACCTATGCAAGTTGCTTAAAATATTTTACGCCGTGGTTTCAAAAATCAATGGGATTGCCATCGGAAAATAGTATGAAAGCTGTACTGGGAGCCGATTTAATATTTAAACCGTCCATGACGTATTTTTTACAAGTTGCTTTAAGAAACGAAGAAGGAATGTTAGTGGCATATCCCCAAAAGGGTAACGGCTCAGGGGATTTAGTGAATTTGGTGAAATCGGATGCCTTTATGGAACTTCCTGCAGGGCGCACCGAATTTAAAAAAGGAGACGTTTATCCGGTGATTTTATACAGAAATCTATAGTTCTAAATACAAAAGCATGAATAAGTTTACACATATAGGCGAGAAGAACCAACCAAAAATGGTGAATGTTGGTGATAAAAAAATCACAAAACGTAGTGCTACAGCTGTAGCCACTATGTTTTTAGGAACTGAAATTATTAGTAATTTTGAGGGTGATGAATTAGTGACAAAAAAAGGACCTGTATTTCAAACGGCTATTATCGCAGGGATTCAGGCAGTTAAAAAGACTTCTGAACTAATTCCCATGTGCCATCCATTGCTTATAAATGGAGTGGATATCACGATAGATATAATAAATTTAACACATATAAAAATCCTGTGCTCTGTTCATATAGAAGGGAAAACAGGCGTAGAAATGGAGGCTTTAACCGGTGTAAATATTACGGCATTAACCATCTATGATATGTGCAAAGCTATTTCACAAGAAATGGTGATAGAAGAAGTGAAACTACTGAAAAAATCAGGAGGGAAGTCGGATATTAATCTGAGTTAAGTTATCGAATATTAAAAACAGTTACATTGAAAAAACATTCCAAACACAGTAAATTAACACGTAGAGATAACGATATCTATGCTCCTAATGAAATAGCGATTTTAGGAACCAATTGCGGAAATATATCCACCTTGGTGAGCGCGATTTCTGAGCATTTAACGACTTATAATTTGGCGTATTTAGATGCTTCTCACAAAAAAGAGCAGGAAGTATTAGTAGTGGATAATTTTGTTTTTCATCACAAAGGTACCATGGCAAGTACCGTAAATAAAACCTTGAATAAATTTAATCAAGTGATTGATTTTTCGAATTATGATTTTACTTTTATCAATGGAAATCATTATAAAGGGGCCAAGCAAATCTTAATTTTAGATCCAGAAAAGGAAGCTTCGGTTTTAAAACGACTCGAACAATTAGATCAAATACAATTTGTGATTAAATTGAACGATGCTGCTGTGTATTTCGATTTTCTAGAAGAAAAATATCCTCAGATTAAAAATTTGAAATGTTATAATTTTACGGATACAGAAGCCATTGCTACACATGTGAATGCATTGATTCAAGAAAAAATCCCCGTAGTTAAAGGGCTAGTGCTTGCTGGAGGTAAAAGTGTACGTATGGGAGCGGATAAAGGCCTTTTAGAGTTTCATGGTAAAGCACAACGCACCGTAGCTATAGAGCTTTTGGAACAACAGAATTTACAAACGTTTTTGTCTGTTAGGTCGGAGCAAGAAGTACAAGAACAAGCGGTGATTACCGATGTTTTTTACGATTTAGGTCCTTTTGGAGCAATTTGTTCTGCTTTTCAAAAAGATCCTAATAGTGCCTGGTTAGTAGTAGCAACGGATTTACCTTTCTTAACGGATGAGGTGATTCAATTATTGCTAAAAAAACGAAACCCCTCTAAAATGGCAACGGCCATTAAAGGGAAATCGAAACAATTTATGGAACCTTTAGTGACTATATGGGAACCGAAAAGTTACCCGATGCTGTTAAATTATTTAAGCCAAGGTTTTTCATGTCCCAGAAAAGTGTTGATAAATTCGGATGTAGAAATTGTAGAAATAGAGGATGCTGTGATTAGAAATATCAATACACCTGAAGATTTTGATGCAGCAAAAAAAGAAATAGATAGTTAGTCTTTAGCGTATGAACACAGCGTATAATACTTTTTTTAAGCGGCAAATCACCCTTAGTGAAATAGGAATTGAGGGGCAAAAAAAACTACAACAAACCAATGTCTTAATTGTGGGTTGTGGAGGCTTGGGAAGTCCTATTGCTGTGCATTTAGCCGCGAGTGGGATTGGGACCATACATTTGATAGATTTTGATGTGGTAGATCTGAGTAATCTTCACAGACAAGTATTTTATTGCTTGGAGGATGTGGGCGTATCAAAATCCGAAACGTTGGCTAAATTTATAAAAGCAAGAACTCCATTTACAGAGGTGACATATTCCAAGGAGGCATTGGCGAAGTCAAATGTATTGGAGAATTTTAAAGATTTCGATATCATTGTTGATGGTACCGATAGTTTACCTATTAAATACTTAATTAATGATGCTTGTGTTGTTTTAGGGAAGCCATTGGTATATGGGTCGCTTTATAAATTTGACGGCTATGTGGCTACATTTAATCACTTGTCAAAAGAAGGAGGGTGTAGTGCTAATTTACGAGATGCTTTTCCGGAAATAGCTACAGATATTCCTAATTGTGAAACGGCAGGAACAATGAATGCTATTGTGGGAACCATAGCAATGTTACAGGTGAATGAAGTGCTCAAAATTGCGCTAGGAATAGGACAGTTACTTGTGAATAAATTACTGATTTATAACAGTCTTCGGAATTCGAACTTTGTGTTGAAATTAAAACCTACTCACTCGAAAAAAGCTATTGAAACTACTTTTAAAGAAGAAGACTACTCAGATGTAACCTGTGAAATACAGGATGCTAATCTATTGATTACTGCGGATGATTTTAAAATGGAATTAGAAGGTGAAAATACCCTCATTATTTCTGTGATTGGAAACCCAAATGTATCCTATCCTTTTAAAGTAGATTATGTGTATCCATTAGTGTCTTTAGAGCCTGTTAATATGAAATTGGACCTATGTAAGAATTATGTTATAGTGTGTCATAAAGGGATTTCTAGTTACAAAGCAGCCGTACTCATTAAAAAACAGTTTCCAACAATAAATGTATTGAGTCTTGTTAATGGAATAGATAATTTTTAGAATTAGTCTTCTAGTAGGAAAAGCCAGCTTAAAAAGGCTATTAAAATTGCAAGACTACCGATGATTAATTTTTTTACAAGTTCAAAATTTATCTTGCTACCTATATTTGTTGTAGGAGATGCTATTCCCCGATGGTTATATTCAAGGTTTAATTTAGAAAGTTTCATAATCGACTTGATATTTGCTGNTTTTTTTTGCATCTAAAAGTACAGACTTAAATTCAAGATCTAATTGTTTTATGTTTAAGTCAGGATAATTATCATCATCTAATTTAAAATCGGTTGAATTGTTTATACTCGATTTTTCTTGATACAATACCGCATTGTTATAAGTACAGGTAATCATAAGTTTTCTTTTGGTTTTTTGCATCCAATTGTTACTTGTTTTGGATCCTAGTACCTCATGTATTGCATTGCTGCATAAAAATCGTAATAAACCAATGNTTTTTTATTGGAGCATCTTCTAAAATATCAATCTCAAAAACACCATTGTAACGTTCGTTTTCAGATAGTTTTTTGATAATAAAATTTGAAATGGCATCACTTATAATCGTAGGGTTGTGGTGTGATAATTCGGTATAAATACTGTCTAAACCATCATTGTCTGTTTTAATTTCTGTAGAAAAATGAGGCTTTTTTTGAAGGTCAATATTATCCGCGGATTTCTGTAATTTAAAAATTAAATCTGGGGTTTTAAGAATTTCTACTGTTCCTATCTTTCTAAACTCCCCCGTGGTTTTTGGATTAAATTTTTGTGCCAATTGAATTCCTTTTTTTAGACTCAAATCAAAAGCATTTACAATTATTGCATCCACTCTATTTCCATTTTCATCGTTTAAAGAGGCTTCGTGTACAATAATTACATGTGTGTATACCTTACGGTCGTTATTAATTAAAATTTGAGCAAGTTCAAGAGGGTCCTCATCTAGAGCTAAAGTTTTTTCTGTCTCGGTTGTAATAGTTTTTAAAAACATAAATGGAACAAGCGCTTTTTCACTATCGTGTCTTAGATAAAGCCCTTCGTTTAAAATAGAATTGGCTAGCGTGGTAAGGGCTCGGTTTATGCTGTTTTTAGACATGGACATYGCTTAAAAGTTAATATTACATGACTTACTTGAGTAAAGTGGGGATGGGGAAGTTATTCTGCTGGCCTTGGATGCGTTCTTTTTTGTGAATATATTTAAAATAATGGCGCCAGAGAAGCTTTATATATGTATAAATATACGATTCCTTATTTTAGGGGGGGATTTATATTGAATTTTTATAAAAATAAACTTAAGTCAATTTTAATGCTGGTTTGATTTAGGAAGGCTAAAAGAAAATTCACTGCCTTTTCCAATAGTGCTATTAACCCAAATTTCACCTCCGTTTTTTTCAATATATTCTTTACATATTATAAGTCCTAGTCCTGTTCCTTTTTCTCCGGAAACTCCAGTGGAAGGTGTTTGTTGTCTGATTTTAAACAGGTCAGATATGTTGCCTTGATCTAAACCTACCCCTCTGTCATGTACACTAATAATAATGTAATTCTGAGTAGTGGTTGCATCTATGGTAATTGGACTTGGGTTGTAAGAATATTTGAGGGCATTACTGAGTAGGTTTCTGAAAATAGTTTGTAGCATGTTTACGTCAGCAATAGCTTGGATTTCTCCAGCCATTATTATTTTTATGCGGTCAGGATTATCTGTACTTGGAATGTGAATACTCTGGAAAGCTTCTTCACATACTTTTTTTATAGATATAACTTCTGGATTAAATGTGTTTAGGGTATTCTGTAATTGTCCCCATTCTAATAGGTTTTCTAACAGGGTTAATGNTTTTTTTGAGGTGTTTTTCAAATGTCCTCCAATGGTTTTAATTTTGCAGACTTCAAATTCTTGTGCTTTTTCATGAAGTAGTTCGCTAAATCCAATGATGCTATTAAAAGTGTTTCTGAGGTCGTGCCCAATTACAGAAAACAACCTTTTGTTAGATTCTATTAATTGGGTTAGTTTTGAGTGGTCATTTTCACTATTTGTTATATCATGGCTGGTACAGATATACCCCATAAATTCATTAATCTTACCATATATTGGATAGCCAATGGAGTGAAACCAGACATATTGATTATTTTTGTCTTTTACCTGAAATWTGACATCAAAAATATTTTCAGTTTCAAACGCTCTACTCAAATTTTCTGATAAGTAGTTCTGATAGGCTGGATGAATATTGTCTGTTAAATAAGTATTGTTTAATTCTACTACCTTTTTACCGGTGAAATCCTCTAATTTTTTATTGATATATTTCACTTCATTATTGGGAGATATGAAACTAATAAAAGTGGGGGAATTATCTAGGAAGACGGAGATGGTATCTACTTTTAGTCTTAAGTTTTTATTTTCCTTTTTTAAATCAAAAATGGTTTGTTGTAAACTTTCTAATTCCATTTCTAAAAGCATGGCATTTAATTTATAGGGGTTAAAAAAATTTAAATCGAATCTATTCTTTCAAAATACCTTATACATCAAGGGATTAATAAAAAAATAAGTCAAAAAATAGATTATAAAGTAAACTTAGTTTTAATGAGGTGCGATTTCGCAAGTGCTAATGTACATAAAGTCAGGTGATAAACTAGTTTGTTGGACTTGTTTTTTAAAAATAGGACATTATAATTGTACTTTTTCTGCAAAATAAATTGTCTATATGCACGTTGTTTTTCTTTGGTAACTGCAGTGTGTAAGCGGATTGCTTGAGGTTTAGCCTAATTTTTTTAAATCTTCTAGATAGTCAAACTGAAGGTCTTCGTGTAGTTTTAAAAGTTTTTTATTGATGTTTATCACCTCCCGTTTGTAAATGTTATGTAGCGCATCACTTCCTTTAATGGAAGGTTTAAAACTTTTCATTTGCTGACAAAAAAATAAGAGTAACTCTAGTTCTGTCTCTTTATTTTTAGAATACCGAATGTATGTTTTAATACGCCTTAGTATTTTTCGTACACTTTTTTTGATATAAAAATAGGAACTGGTATTAATAAGGCTAAACTGCTCTATTGTTTCTGTTTTAATATCGGCGATAAAGGATGCTTCACTGCTAGATTCAAATAAGAGGTAGGTAAGTAGTTCTTTGTTTTCTTTTTTGAATTTGGATAGTTCCAGACATAATGTTATAAGTTCACTTGTTGGAACATCTGCTAAAGCTGTTTTTATTTCTTTGACGCTAGCTGTTTTCATTAGATTGTGATTTTTGCATTTTCAAGTTCACTGTCCAAAGGCTTTTCAAACCACGATTCCATAAATTCGAAATTTGCTTCACTTACTTCAAATTCAAAAGTACTTCCTTGTTCTAAATTTCGTTTTAAAATTCGTTCTCTTCGAATGTTCTTTGGAATATCTAAAAAATGTAATAGTATAGGGATTTTATTTTCTAAAGCAAATTTTCTGAATTTTTCTCGGTGGTCAAATTTAGAAAGTCCTAGGTCTAATATGGTATCTACTCCAGATTCGTTTAATTGAATACATAATTTTTGAATTAGAGATTCAGATCGCTCTATGCGCTCTAAAAACCATTCTAGACCGTCATTTTCTGTTTTGTCGGGCATAAACAAGGTGTTGTTCCACGTATCAATGGAAAATATAATTCCGTTAGTTTGTGCTTTTATGTTTTGCGAATAGGTAGTTTTACCTGCTCCGGTATTTCCAACAATTAAATGTATCATAGTCTTGTTTTATGGATGTGCATTTACCCAAATTTCTCCATTTTCGAAATGTTCTTTTTTCCAAATAGGAACTGTTTCTTTAAGGGTGTCTATAGCAAATTGGCAAGCGTCAAAAGCAGCGTTTCTGTGGGCAGAKGAARCWGCAATTATAACRGGKATGTCGCCAATTTTTAAAGGACCTTCCGCATGATGWATTGCTATTTTTGTGATGTCAAATTTCTCAAGGGCTTTCAARGCRATTTTATCAATCTCCTTAATGGCCATGGCTTTGTAGGTGGAAAAATCCAATTGAACCACCGTTTTTCCCTTGGTGAGATTACGTACGGTTCCCACAAATAAAGCAATACCTCCACAGGATGGATCTTGTACAAATTTGTAACAGCTGTCCAAACTCAATACCTCGTCCGTTATTTTAGTTGAAATGTTTGTCATGATTGGGTCAAAAATACATCAAAACTTTGGGTTAGACTTTAAAAATTAAATCCAAATACAAAACCATTTTCTGTAATTCCATCGTGGAAAGCTTTTACATAACTTACTTTTAAAAATCGCAATTTCCCAAAGCCAATATTATCTATCCCAAAGGCGAGTTCGGAATATGGTTTTTTGTATTTAGTAAATAAGGTGTGAGCTCCTAAAATAAATTGGAAACCTGTATTTTTTAACAAAGGGAGCTTCTTAAATAGATAGCCCTTAAAATGATGTTCGGCGTGTAGTTCTACATAAGAATTGTTAGTGCTGAAATTATAATAAGGCATGAGATTGAAAGTGTCTGTATTCACACTTTTAGAAGTGTAGTGGGTTTGGTTTCCATTAAAATGTTGATAGTCTACAAAAGAAATATTTTCTGCATCTATAAAAGTCCCGCCTTTTAAAGCGTAGTAAAAATGTCCTTTATTATCTACATCAAAATTTTGACTTAGTTTTGCATGAACGGCTCCGAAGTTGTAATTATTATTACTTCCTGCAAATTTTTGTTCATAAGAGAGTATTAAAGTTGGCTGTTTGTCATAGCCTAAATTGACTTTTTTGTTTGGGTACGAAATATATTTCTGTGCAAAAACATAACGTAAAGCTGTTGTAAATGTGTAGACGTGATGGGTGTCAAAGGAAGGGATTCCGTGTAATTCAGGCCGTAAGGGGTCGTTAGAAGTGTATGTTTTATATTTTTTATCGATAATTACATAGTCGCTTGTGTTTAGGACAGCGGCGCGTTTTTCATAGCCAATGGAACTTTGAAAACGAAGTCCATCGTATATTTCATCTGATAATTGCAATTTCACAAAAGTATTGTCATAATACTTTGCATAGTTGTCTTCGAAAAATAAGGTTGCCACCGTGTTTATCAATGGAGATATTGGGTTGTTACTGTTAAATTGATTGAGCTTTTTACCACCAGATATTTCTATATAAGGCTTGTTTACACTATTAAAAAGATAACTGATACGTCCACTTCCTCTGAATGTTTTCTCTGAAAAACCATAGCCCAGCGTTGCGGAAGAATAAAATCGAGACCCTGCTTCTTTGTCACGTTTAGAAAACGAAATTGTATTAGTTAAATTCCATCCCTGTACCGTGTTAAACTGCACAGAAAGTAAGGGGGCGGAAATAGTAACAAATTCTTCGTTGTAAGTGTTTGATCGGGTATATCCAAAGAGTAAGTTTCCGTAACTGAATTTATTGCGTTGGGTATCTATGGAATCTAAATATGTCTTTGACTTTTTTAGGAGTTGGATACTGTCTTTCCTCTTGTAATCGTGTTTTTCTGAATATGTTAGTTTTATAGGTCTATTGGTTTTCCAGTAAATGGAATCCTTTTTATTAGATCCTTTTTCGAAAGACATAATTTCGTTACTAAAGGTGTTTTTATCAAAATCAGGGTTAAATTCATAATTACTATAAACTGCTGTCATATTACCTCCAACTTTAAAACCAAACATGCCAAATTTAAAWYYRATKACYTGTTGTATTACKGGCCAATATTYAAAWTCRGMATTGTARSTRYAGGTCTGTTTTAAGGAWATNGWWKTTAANCATRGGKGYRTTCATTTGWGCTCCTTTTATSKTTAAATCYAATCCGTAAATGGCCCATTGRTCYTCTACWATATATAKARTWCCWGTAAAAGCATTRTCYGTTTTRTGTTTGGGACTAACTTTAATTTTATTGATTAATAAATCATTTTCATAAAAGCTTCCAAGTAGTTTGTATTGGTAATAATTAAACGCATAACTAGCGATTGGAGAAATCACTTTTGATTCTAGTTCTACCGTGTTTTTGTAAAAATTAAAATCCACCTGAGACGCTTGGTTGTAGCTAAATCCATTATCATTTCCACTTACTTTGGATGCTATAATGGTTTCTTTAAAAGTATTCGGGCGTTTATATGCTATTTTTGAAACTGTTTCGGACAAATAGACTACGCCACTTCTTGTAGAATCTAACGCGCCGCCAAAACTACCTACATTTTGACCAAACAATTTTTTAGGTGCATTTTTTATTCCAAAAACACCTTTGGAGTAAAAATCACAAGTAAATGCATCTATTTTGTCTAGGTAATATTTTCTGTTTTTGATTGCATTTCTAATAATCCGATGTGCAGGGTTTACCTTAGAACTGATGGAGACTTCGTTCAATAGGACACTTTCTTCTATCAATATTATGTTGAGTAACTGATCTTTTTTATTTTTAGTTAGGGGTGTTTTTAATGTCTTATACCCTAAAAACTGAAAGACTAAGGTTGATGATTTTTTACTAGTTTTAGAGAGTTCAAAATATCCGTTTTCGTTTGTGGTAGTGCCGGTGTATGTGTGTTGGAAATAAACACTTACAAAAGGAAGTGGTTCATTTTTACTGTTGGTAACAGTACCTCTTATTTGTGCTGTTAGATTTGAAAAAAGGCAAAGTAATAGTATAAAAATTATTTTTTTAAGCATAGCGATTTATTAGAGGTATTAAACTTAGACGTTTCGTTTTTAAAGAAGACGAATAGCCCTGTTAAATATAACATTAAAATATGTTAAAAATTAAAATCACTGAAAAACAGTTGCTTAAGCTAGGTGTTAGCCACCACTTACTGGTGGGATAATAGCTACAATATCGTTTGCTTGAATCATAGTTTCGTCATTAGCATAAGATTCATTTACTGCAATGGCAAATTGATGTACGTTTTTAAATCCACTATAGGTATCAATCAAGGTAGATTTTAGACTGTTAACAGTTGAGTTTTCTGCAATGTCTAAAGTCAATTCATTAGAACCAACAATATCGGCGGCAATTCCAAAAAGGAGGATGTTACATTTCATCAGTTTTGTTGGTTTTTGAATGTGGGTTAAGATAATACAAACATACAGAATTTATTTAGGTTTGTGAAATTACAGAGGTCAGTTGTGAACCTGATAAAAAACAGCTTTATTTTTAAGTCTATGTTGTCAATTTGTTAATGTAATAGGTGCTTATGTCATAATAAATCATTGTTAGTTCCTACTCCTAATTATATCCATATATTTGCATCCTTAAACATAACTCAATCTTATGGACAAAAAAAAACTAAGACGCGAGGCGTTATTATATCACGCTGAACCAAGACCAGGAAAGATAGAAGTAGTACCTACGAAGAAGTACGCTACCAAGCGTGATTTATCATTGGCATACTCTCCTGGGGTCGCGGAACCTTGTTTAGAAATTGCGAAAGACGTAAATAACGTATATAAATATACGGCTAAAAGTAATTTGGTAGCAGTAATTACCAACGGAACAGCTGTATTAGGACTAGGAGATATTGGACCGGAAGCTTCCAAACCTGTAATGGAAGGAAAGGGGCTTTTGTTCAAGATTTTTGCAGATATAGATGTGTTTGATATTGAAGTAGATGCTAAGGATGTGGATTTATTTGTAAATACAGTAAAGGCAATTGCACCAACATTCGGAGGTATAAATTTAGAAGACATTAAAGCACCGGAGGCTTTTGAAATAGAGCGCAGGTTAAAAGAGGAATTGGACATTCCTGTAATGCACGACGATCAACACGGAACAGCTATTATTTCGGCAGCAGCATTAAAAAATGCCATTGAAATTACAGGGAAGGATATCACTAAGGTTAAGATAGTGGTGAATGGAGCAGGAGCTGCAGCCATTTCTTGTACACGTTTGTACCTTCGTTTGGGAGTACAGCGTGAAAATGTGGTGATGTGTGACAGTAAGGGAGTGATCAGAACTGATATAGAAAACTTAAACCCGCAAAAGGCTGAGTTTGCTACGGACTTGGACATGTATACCTTGGCAGAAGCGATTAACAATGCCGATGTGTTTATTGGACTTTCTGTAAAAGATTGTTTGACAGCGGACATGTTGCGTACCATGGCAAAAGATCCAATTGTGTTTGCGATGGCAAATCCGGACCCAGAAATTGCCTATAAAACAGCCATTGAAACTAGGGACGATTTAATTTTTGCTACAGGGCGCTCTGATTATCCAAATCAAGTAAATAATGTACTAGGATTTCCATTTATATTTAGAGGAGCTTTAGATGTTAGAGCTACAAAAATTAACGAA
>NVSD01000039.1 GCA_002401105.1 Flavobacteriaceae bacterium
CAAAAGCCAAAAGTGAACAAAAAAAAGCCATTAAAACTTTATATCGTAATGACTTTTTTTGTGGTTTATATTTTTAATGATAATAGCATTGAGATTGAGCAATGTTTTTGAAAATGACATAGGAGCTAGGACGTAGGACTTCGAGATTCGCTTGAAAGCTATGTCTAATAAAAACATCCAATTGTTTTTTTAGGGATACATTGCTCCCCAACAACCAGCAACCAACAACCAACAACTATTTTAAAAGATATTGCTCCCCAACAACCAGCAACCAACAACCAACAACTATTTTAAAAGATATTGCTCCCCAACAACCAGCAACTAACAACCAACAACTATTTTAAAAGATATTGCTCCCCAACAACCAACAACCAACAACTAGCAACAATTGTCAATACATATTGCTCCCTACCTAATCCCTCAATTACTCTTTCTCGCAAACATTCATCCTAGGAGTCGCCGAAACACTTTGCGTTGCGAAATCGTTATTTAAATATTTTAAATAACCTGCTTCAGCAATCATGGCAGCATTGTCTGTGGTGTATTCAAATTTTGGAATATAGGTGTGCCAACCGTATTTTTGTTCTGCTTGCTTTAAAACGGTTCTAATTCCAGAATTAGCGCTCACGCCACCTGCGATGGCAATATGATTGATTCCTGTGATTCTTACAGCATTTTTTAATTTTTCCATTAATATCTCTACAATGGTATGTTGGATAGAAGCACAAATATCATGTAGGTTTTCTTTGATGAATTCCGGGTTTTCTTTTACTTGTTTTTGAATAAAATACAAGATGGCAGTTTTTAATCCACTAAAACTAAAATCTAAATCTCCTACTTTAGGTTTGGTGAATTTATATGCTTTTGGGTTTCCTAATTTGGCATATTTATCTACCAAAGGTCCTCCAGGGTAAGGAAGTCCTAATATTTTTGCCGATTTATCAAAAGCTTCTCCTACAGCATCGTCAATAGTTTCTCCTAGGATTTCCATCTCAAAATGATTGGAAACCTTTACAATTTGAGTATGCCCACCACTAATGGTTAAACAAATAAATGGAAAGGGTGGAGCAGTGTAATCCTCTTCTTCTATAAAATGCGCTAAAATATGCCCTTGCATGTGATTTACAGAAATTAAAGGGATGCCTAATCCTAGTGATAGCGACTTGGCAAAGGAGGTTCCTACTAATAAAGAACCCATTAATCCAGGTCCGCGTGTAAAAGCTATGGCATTTAAGTCTTTTTTGTCGATATTTGCTCGTTGAATCGCTTGGTCTATCACCGGAACAATGTTTTGTTGATGGGCTCGTGAGGCTAATTCCGGAACTACACCACCATAAGAGGCGTGAATTTCCTGATTTGCCACAACATTAGAAAGGATTTTACCGTTGCATATTACGGCAGCACTCGTATCATCACAGGACGATTCGATGCCTAAAATGTAGATTGGTTTAGACTTTGTCATTATAAATAGTTTAGGCATGAAAATTGCCGTAAAAAATGCAAATTTAAGAGATATCAAACAAAGAAAAAAAATACTAGTCAAAATAATACTCGGAATTATAGTAATTCTTTCTTTTTGCAGCGTTTTATTGACGCTTTCTCCTGTGCAAACACGTTTAGGTACTTCTGCGACCAATTGGTTGAAAAACAAATACCAAGTAGATATTACAATAAAAAAACTCAATTTAGGGTTTTTAGGGAAAATTCAATTAAAAAGTGTTCAAATAAATGATCACAGGAACGACACACTCATCTATATTGAAAACCTGACGACATCTATTGCAGCTTATAAAAATTTTGTAGATAATAATTTAGAATTTGGATCCATTCACTTAGATGGTTTTCGCTTAAAAATGAAAACATACGAAGGAGAGGAAGACGATAATTTGAATATTTTCGTAGAAAAATTTGGTAAAAGTGATCCGGAAAATCCATCTAGCTTTAAATTATCAGCAACAGATCTATTATTACACGATGGTTATGTGGAAATAGTTGATGAAAATCAGGAAATAATTAGTCCGCTATACTTTAGTGGGATTAATGGAATTGCAGACAGTTTAAAAATTGCAGGTCCTAATGTAAGCGTATTTATTAAGGATATAGGGTTTACAGAAAATCACAATATAGAAGTGATGAGTTTGAGTACTCAGTTTGATTATTCCTTGACTGCTATGAATTTCTTGAACACTGTTTTAAAGACCGAAAAATCAAAGGTTAAAGGTGATATTAAATTTAATTATGTACGATCGGATTTTTCTGATTTTAATAATAAAGTCCAATTAACAGCCAATATTACGGATGCTACACTTGCAATGGCTGACTTGCAGAAATTTTATTATGAGTTTGGAGCTCGAGATATATTGGATTTATCTACACATGTTTCAGGAACATTAAACAATCTTTTATTAGAAGATTTGGACTTAGTGTCTCAACAGGAATTAGTGGTTGATGGGACCCTGCATATTAAAAATGCCATGAACACCGAAAATGGTTTTTGGTTTAAAGGAGAATTTAACGAGTTAAGTTCTAATTATGCGCATTTAAAGCAACTTTTACCTAATATACTAGGAAGTTCTCTCCCTTTAATTTTTGAGGATTTTGGAGATTTCACCTTAAAAGGAACCACGGTTATTACAGAAGATAATATTGATGCACAATTAGAAATGATCACGGATCTAGGGAGGACTATCTCTGATTTAAAATTGACAAATATTAGCGATATTAATACCGCTTCTTATTCAGGTGATATCGAGATTATTGATTTTGATTTGGGGRAGGTGATAAACGATTCTTTAGTAGGACAACTCTCTATGAAAGCCAGAATAGACGGTAAAGGTTTTAACCTAGAATCCATAAATACCAATGTTGTAGGGACCGTTTCTAAACATCAATATAAAGGATATACTTATGGGAATATTTCTATTAATGGTCAGTTTTTAAACAAGCGTTTTAAAGGAGAAATGGAAGTTAATGACCCTAATATTAAGTTGAATTTTAAAGGTTTGGCGGATTTAGCTTCGGATGTCTACACTTTTGATTTTAAAACACAGGTAGATTACTGTGAAATAAACAAGCTTAACTTATTTAAAAGGGACAGTATTGCAGTATTAAAAGGGGCTATTGATATAAAGCTAAAGGGGAATACAATAGACGATGTTGTGGGGACTGTTAATTTTACAAATAGCTCCTACAATAATCAAAAAGATAATTTTTATTTCAAAGATTTTAATATTGATGCTTCATTTAAAGAGGGAATTAGAACTATCGCCGTAAACTCCAACGAAATTATAAATGGTCGTGTGCGTGGGAAATTTAAAATTGCACAATTGGGTAAGTTGACGGCAAACTCTATAGGGAATCTATATTCTAATTATACACCGTTTGAATTGACTCGGGGGCAGTTTTTAGATTTTCGTTTTAAAATACATCATAAAATTGTAGAGGTGTTTTTTCCTGAAATTAATTTGGCTTCTAACACTATAATACGTGGTGAGATTAATGGAGATGAAAATTTATTTAAATTATCCGTGAAATCCCCTCAAATTAAAGCATACGATATTTTAATAAAAAAGTTAAACCTACAAATTGACACAAAAAATCCGCTTTTTAATACCCATTTGTACGTGGGAGATATCAGCTCTAAGTCCTATCGATTATCCGAATTAAATTTATTGAATAAAACAAAAAATGACACCTTGTTCTTTAAAACGGAAGTTCTTGGAGGTAAGGAGAAAACGGAATCCTTTAAAATAGACTTTTATCATACCATTGATCCATTAAATAATTCTGTGTTTGGTTTAGAGAAATCAATACTCAATATTAAAAAGAACAAATGGACTATAAATGCAAGTTCAAAGGGTAGTAATAGAATTGTTTATAATAATAGTAAAGAAGAGTTTGTATTTGAAAATTTTTCTTTAGAATCTAGAGGGCAACAAATAAAATTTCATGGTTTCATCAAGGATTCCACAACTACAGATGTTTCTTTTGAATTTAAAAATGTAAAACTGAATGAGATTACTCCGCATATTGATAGTATGGAACTCAAAGGACTATTAAATGGTCAAGTGCGTTACCTTAAAACTAAATATCAGTTACGGCCTACAGTCGAAATGGAGATTAAGGATTTTGAAATCAATAATAAATTGCAAGGTGATTTAATTATACAAATTGCAGGAGATAATTCAATAAAAAAGCTCAAAATGTTTGCGTCGTTGGATTTGGATAACTCCAATACTTTAAAAGCTACAGGTAGTTTAGATTTCACCCAGAAGGAGCCTGTTATAGATAGTAAAGTTGAATTTAATGAGTTTGATATAAGTGCATTTAGTGGACTAGGAGGAGAAGTGTTAACAAATATACGTGGTTTTTTATATGGCGAAGCGTTACTGACAGGACCTATTGCAAATTTTGATATGGCAGGGGAATTGTTCTTTGATCAAGCAGGAGTGTATTTTCCTTATATAAATGTAGATTATGATTTTGCGGGGACAAGTGTTATAGAGTTAGAAAATCAAACCTTTAAAATTGTAGATGTTTTATTAGAGGATACAAAACATAAATCACAAGGTTTTTTAACAGGAGAAATCGCTCATAATAAATTTAAAATATGGGATTTAGATTTAGATATTACAACTGAGAATTTATTAATATTAGATACGAAACAAGAAGAGAATTCTTTGTTTTTTGGAAAAGGATTTATTGCTGGAACCGCTAAAATTCATGGTCCTACTACAAAATTGGTGATAGATGTAAATGCTAAGACCATGAAAAAAACAAATTTTGTAGTGCCTATAAATGATGTAAAAACAATCAGTGATACGGATGTATTTAGATTTGTCAATAAGAACAAAGAGGGCAAAGATGAAAATGAAAAAACAAGGGCCGAATACCTTGCAGAAAAGCTGAAAGGCTTAAGTATGAATTTTAATATAGAAGTCACCAAGGATGCTATATTTGAAATGGTTTTGGATAAGAGTACGGGGAGTTATTTAAAAGGTAGCGGGACAGGTTTTTTACAGATAAAAATAGATACCAAAGATAAATTTGAAATGTATGGGGATTATGCCATAGATAACGGGAAATATAATTTCAAATATTTAGGAATTACAAAACCATTTGCGGTTAGAAAAGGAGGGACTATAAGTTGGAGTGGAGATCCTTTGGCTGCAAATATAAATATTGAAGCCGTATATAGAGTACAGGCAAATCCAAGGACATTTTTAGAAAATATTACAAGTAGTAGAAAAATTCCAGTAGATTTGATTACGCGTTTTTCAGGAGAGCTATTCGATTCTCAAAAAGAGTTTGATATAGAAATTCCAAATTCTAGTTCTACAGTTTCCTCTGAGTTAGAGTTAAAGCTAAAAAGAAATGGAGAAAACGATAGAACAGTGCAGTTTATGTCCTTGTTAATTGCTAATTCTTTTTATAATCAAGACCTTTTGGGTTCTGCCGCAGGAAATGCTGCAGCTGGGACAAGTGCAGATATCTTGTCTAATTTGTTACAGGATATATTAAATGATAGTAACAGTAAATTTAAGTTAACACCTTCCTATATTGTAGGTGATAAAAATAGAGTAGATTCGTACAATACGGATGATCAATTGGGGGTGGCAATGGAATACCAAATAGGGAATAGAGTGGTAATCAATGGAAAAGCATTAATTCCTGTCGGTACCAAACAAAATTCGGATGTTATTGGAGAGGCAAATGCAGAGTTTTTATTGAACGAAGAAGGAAACATGCGCCTGTCGGTTTTTAATCGTCAAAACGAAATCCAATACACAAGTGAAGAAGAAGGCTATACCCAGGGGATAGGATTTAATTATAGCATTGATTTTAATAGTGGTAATGATTTATTATTAAAATTAGGATTGAGAAAGAAAATGATAGTGAAGGATTCTTTAAATGGTCTTTCCAAAAAAGATACAATTATAAAAAAACGAAAAATATTTAACTTTATACAAAATAAAAATGAATAAACCCACCTTAGTTATATTGGCTGCCGGAATTGGAAGTCGTTATGGAGGATTAAAACAATTAGATACATTTACCCCTGAAGGAGATACTATATTAGATTTTTCTATTTACGATGCTGTTCAAGCAGGTTTTGGAAAAGTTGTTTTTATTATTAGAAAAAGTATTGAAACAGAATTTACAGCTGTTTTTAATAAAAAATTAGCTGGGAAAATAGAGGTAGAATATGTGTTTCAGGAATTGGATAATATTCCAGCACGTTTTAAAGATAACAAGAGGGAAAAACCTTGGGGTACAGGACATGCTGTTTTAATGGCAAAGGAAGTAGTAAAAGAAAACTTTACGGTAATTAATGCGGATGATTTCTATGGAAAAGAAGCGTTTGAAGTGATGGCAAAATCATTGATGGCTATGGATCCAAGCTCTGATAATTACAATATGATGGGCTATCAACTTAAGAATACAATCTCAGAAAACGGATTTGTATCTAGAGGCGAATGTCAGGTAAGTGATAAAGGTTTTTTAACTGGAGTAGTTGAACGTACACATATCGAAAAAATAGAAGGAGATCTTCAATATAAAAACGATGAAGGTGTTTTTACTGCGATTGCTGATGATACTATTGTTTCTATGAATTTCTGGGGATTTACACCTAATTATTTTAAGGTCTCAGAGACTATGTTCGAGGCGTTTTTAGAAAAAAATCATCAAGAAATGAAAGCGGAATTCTTTATTCCAATTGTTGTAAATGCAGTAATTGAAAATAAAACAGGATCTGTAGAAGTGTTACAATCCGCCTCTAAATGGTTCGGAGTTACTTATAAAGAAGATAAGGAAATTGTAACCAAGGCTATTAAGGATTTGAAGGATAATGGAGTGTATCCAACATATTTGTGGAATTAAGGAACCCCTGAGATAAACTTTTTTTAGAGGTATCAATTCTTTGCTGCCTTTGAATAACCCAAAACTAATAAATGAAAAAAAGAATTAAAAAAATAGGTGTCATGACTTCTGGTGGAGATGCTCCCGGGATGAATGCGGCTATCCGTGCTGTAGTGCGTGCTTGCTCATATTATAAAGTGGACTGTGTAGGTATTTACAGAGGATATCAGGGAATGATAGAAGGAGATTTTACTACTTTGACTGCAAGAAATGTAAATAATATTATAGATAAAGGTGGGAC
Organism: Flavobacteriaceae bacterium; assembly: GCA_002401105.1. Lineage (GTDB taxonomy): Bacteria > Bacteroidota > Bacteroidia > Flavobacteriales > Flavobacteriaceae. The sequence goes on from NVSD01000039.1 coordinate 7,163, forward strand.
TATTTTAAAAACCGCTAGATCTACCGAATTTAGAACTGCAGAAGGACGTAAAAAAGCCTACAATCACCTTAAAAAAGAAGGAGTCGATGCCCTAGTGTTAATTGGAGGAGATGGAACTTTTACAGGGGGAATGATTTTTCAAAAAGAATTTGATATTCCTTGTATTGGGATTCCAGGAACCATTGATAACGATATTTCCGGAACTAATTATACGATAGGCTACGATACTGCTTTGAATACGGTGGTAGAAGTTATTGATAAAATTAGAGATACGGCAAGTTCACATAATCGCTTATTTTTTGTTGAGGTTATGGGGCGTGATGCAGGTTTTTTAGCCTTAAATTCAGGTGTTGGAGCGGGTGCTGAAGAGATTTTAATTCCAGAAGAGGATATGGGATTAGAGAGGTTGCTAGAATCGTTAAAACGTAGTAAACGATCTGGGAAATCTTCCAGTATTGTGGTGGTTGCAGAAGGAGATAAAACAGGGAAGAGTGTTTTTGAACTCGCAGACTACGTAGAGGAAAACTTACCGGAATACGAAGTTCGTGTTTCCGTATTAGGTCATATGCAGCGTGGAGGAAGTCCTAGTTGTTTTGACCGTGTGTTAGCAAGTAGACTCGGAGTTAAAGCAGTGGAATTACTGTTAGATAATAAAAAAAACGTGATGGTTGGTTTAATTAATAACAGAGTGCAAACAACGGATTTGGAACTGGCTATTAAAGGAAATCATACCATAAATAAAGAGTTATTACGCGTTAGTGATATTATGTCAATTTAAAAACTAAGATGATAAAAATTGGAATAAACGGATTTGGTAGAATCGGGAGATTGGCTTTCAGATCAATGTTGCAAAGAAAAAACATTCAGGTGGTGGCTATTAATGATCTAATACCCGTAGAAGACTTGGCTTATTTATTGAAATATGATTCTGTTCACGGACGTTTTCCTGGAGATATTGATGTCCAAAATGGGAACTTAATAGTGAATGGGAAAGAAATCAGAATTACAGCAGAACGCAGTCCTGAAAATATAGGATGGGATGCTTTAGATGTCAATTATGTAATCGAATCTACAGGGTATTTCACCTCGCAAGAAAAAGCAGCCTTACATATAAAAGGAGGGGCTAAAAAGGTAGTAATTTCAGCTCCAAGTGACGATGCTCCTATGTTTGTAATGGGTGTAAACCATACAGATTTGACCTCGGAGAATCATATATTTTCTAATGCTTCTTGTACTACTAATTGTTTAGGTCCATTGGCCAAGGTTTTACATGAGAATTTTGGAATTATAGAAGGAATAGTCACTACAGTACATGCAGCAACCGCAAGTCAGCGTACCGTAGATGGACCGCTAGATAATCGTAGGAGAGGGCGATCTGCCATTAACAATATCATTCCTACCAGTACGGGAGCGGCAAAAGCAGTGGTTAAAATTATACCTGAATTGGAAGGTAAATTATCAGCCATGGCTTATCGTGTACCTACGGCGGATGTTTCTGTGGTAGATTTAGTAGTACGTTTTGAAAAWGCGACTTCGTATGACGAAATTAAGAAAGTATTAAAACACGCTTCTGAAAATGAGCTAGAAGGAATTTTAGGGTATACTGAGGACGATGTTGTTTCGCAAGATTTTGTTTCGGAACCGAGAACAGGCGTTTTTGATGCTGGTGCTGGAATGGAATTAAATCCACATTTTTATAAATTGGTATCTTGGTATGATAATGAGTTTGGTTATGCTACTAAAATTGTTGATATTATTGAGTATTCTGCTTCGTTGACTTAGCATTGATTTTTGTCGTTTATAATTTCGTTAAAAGAATTATTTGATAACATTTTCTTTAACTAAAGTTGAATTTAAAGAACTACCTTTAGTCCTAAGAAATTTGATAATAAATAACAAGTATGGAAATAGCAATCATTGCACATGATGGGAAAAAAGCTGAAATGATTCAGTTTTTAATGAATTTTAAAGCACATATTTTATCTAAAGATATTTCAATTGTATCTACAGGTACCACCGGAACCAATGCAGAGAAAGCAGGTTTTACTGTGAAAAAATATTTGTCAGGTCCAATGGGAGGTGATGCTCAAATTGCGACGCGTGTTGCAGAAGGAGATACCAATATGGTTTTTTTCTTTAGAGATCCCTTAGGGAAACATCCACATGAACCGGACATCGCTATGTTAATGCGTCTATGTGATGTACACAATGTTCCGTTAGCAACAAATCCTGCTACGGCTGAGTTGTTGATACGCTCTATTTAGTATTTAGTAAAAAGTAAAAAGCGAAAAGTTGAGCAATTATATGTTCAACTTTTCGCTTTTTTTATAGTCACTAGTCATTTTATGTGCATGAGTGAGGCAAACAACCAACAGGTAACAGTTTTACAAACAACTACTTCACAGCGATTACAGAAATCTCTACATTTACATCTTTAGGCAAGCGTGCCACTTGTACTGTTTCACGAGCTGGCGCGGTAGCGGCATCAAAATAAGAACCATATACGTCGTTAATAGCTCCAAAATTGTCCATATCGGAAATGAAAATAGAAGCTTTTATTACATTCTCAAAAGTCATTCCTGCTTCTGTTAAAACCGCTTTTAAGTTTTCCATTACTTGTGTTGTTTCATTCGTAATAGTGTCCATTACTAACTCTCCAGTTGCAGGGTTAATAGGAATTTGACCTGAAGTGTAAAGAGTGTTTCCAGTTAATATAGCTTGGCTATATGGACCTATCGGTGCCGGAGCATTGGGAGTGTTTATTATTTTTTTCATGATAAATTTGGTTGAATTATAAGTGGTTACTTAGAATAATCTACGGTCTGGAACTTGTCTTTTTTCATATTTTAAATCACTCAAAACAGAGGATTTTACACCAATAAAAAAGTAATAAGTTTGCCTTGTTCCGAAAGGAACCCAGTTGAAATTCAGTTTCCAACTGTCTAAATCACGTTGAAATCGTAATTGTGTATAGGTAAAACCGGCATTTTTAAAATCGTAACCGGAGGAGAATCCAACTTTCCATTTGGGACTTAGTTCTACGTCTCCAGAAAACATTAAGGAATTAGCTGATATTTCGTCTTGTCGGTTGCTGTTGAGGTAATTTAATGAATAGGCCAATCGTAATGACCAAGGGAAATTAGCTCTGTATAATTCGGTTACTTTATTCTCCCTTTTACTTTTATCTCCTTCATTTTCATCAGTTCCTAGTCTGTTACTAACACCTATGTCTTCTCCAAAAATCCCATCGGAATTGTTTTGGTTACTATTGGATTTTCCCGCATCTTTTTTATCATCTTTTTTGCTAGAGAGTGAATAATTAGCTGTAAAGTTGGCATTGGTTAAGCGGAACAAACTTCCGTTATTATTAATGTTAAAAGTGTTAATCCTACTTCCATTGGCATTAATAGCATAGGGGTCTAAATTTGCACTCATATTGATAGACATTTTGTTATTGAACAACTGTGTACCGGCTGACATCCGAACAGGACTCCATTTTAAACTATCTGCAGCCATGTTATAACTGGTAGAAAAGTTAAGGTTGTTTAATATTTTTACCTTTTTAAAATCCTCATCACTATCTCCATCAGCATCTTCTTTTAATACTTTTGCTTCTAAGGTGTTATTTAAGCTAAAACTTAAACTGTTGGACAAACTTTTACTGGGTCTTCCGTATATTCCATTGTCGTATTGTGTGTATTCGAGTACGTCCTCTGGATCTGCTGATTGTTGTACTTGGTCGTAATAAGCTCCGAAATCTGGTTTATAGGTGTAAGAAATAGAGGGCCTTATTACATGTCGAATGGCTTTTAAACGCCCTTTGTTAAAGTTAAAACGTCCATAAAGCGTGGTAGATAAAGAAGCTCCCGTACTGTACTCTCTAAAAGCGTTAAATCCATTAATAGTATCTGTTTCAACTTCTTCACTATCGGCATTGTAGTTTTTTTCGATTTTATCAAAATACCAAACTTCCTTATAATTAGCACTAGGTGATAAAGTAAAGAACTTCATTAGTTTTAAATTGGTACTTAGGGAAGCATTGTGTTGGACTCCGGATTTAGCATCGTCCCACATCTCACTTTTCATGAAAAATTCATCACTTGTGTCAATTTTGTTTTCTGCTTTTACATTATAACTCAATCCCATTTTTTGAAGTGGGTTTTTCTTCGCTCCGTTTTTTCCAACAAATGGGTATACTCGGTCCATATTTACTTGAATGGATGGAAGGGTCATGTTTATTTTTTCTGTATTTGTATTTTGCGAATGCGTTGCAGACAACGACATATTAAAGGGAGTGTTCACAAACTTCTTGTAAAAAGAGATGGAAGAACTCAACGTGTTATTTAAAAACGAATTGTTATTATATTCATTCAAAGATTGTTTGTAATATTTACTACTTCCCATATTTACAGAAGCCGAAAAACGGGAGTTAGGACTTGCCTTCGCATCTTGACTATGGCTCCATCTGATATTGTAATTACTAGATTTACTATAATCGCTCAATCCTCTTAATCCACTGATTAGATTTTCGAATCTAAAACTAAAGTTTCCACTGTATTTATACCTAATTTTATAATTGGATTGRGTTCGTATTCCCCAACTTCCATTGGTATAAATATCACCCAAAACAGCCAAATCAAAATGATCACTSAATACAAAATAATATCCTCCATTTTGTAAAAAATAGCCTTGACTATTGGATTCTCCCCAGGTAGGGATTAAAAAACCAGAAGTACGTCCCTTGGTCAGAGGAATGTAAGCAAAAGGTAGGATTAATGGGGTAGGAACGTCGGCAATAACTAAACTACTGGGACCAATTACAATTTTTTTATTTGGAACTAATTTGGCCTTCTTGGTTTGAATATAATAATCGGGTTTCTTTTTCTTGGAAGTGGTAAATTTTATGTTTTGTACATAAATAGTAGAATCATTCACCTTTTTCATCACTTCTCCTAAAATAATGACTCCTTGTTGTTCGGTGATAATACCGTAAATACGTGCTTTCTCTGTTTTAAAGTTAAATGATATAGAATCTTGGGTAGAATCTTGTGTTCCTTGTTTAAAATAGGGAAGCTGTGTGTAGGCGCCTAAACTGTCTTTAATTCCTTTTGCACTAATAATATTAGTATTGTTGTCTATCGTAATCATACCCGCTTTAAGGGTGATGTCTTCATACGTTACAATCGCTTCGTCATATAAATGAACGATATTGTTTAGAATGTCTTGTTTTACATAGCCTTCCGCATTATGAGTTATAATACCAGTTATAACAGACTTAGGTTTTTTTATACTGTCAAAGGCTACTGTTTTTAACGTGTCCGTTGGACTTTTTTTAAGATTTAATTCTTTAGGAGATATGGTGTCTAGCAAACTCTTTAGTGGAATTTTCACACTAGATTTAGGGAGTTCTTGCCCATAACAAAGCGATGTTAGAAGGCTAAAAAATAAAATAGCTATTAGTGCTTTAAATTGGATACTGTACAAAATAGACGTTCAAATATTAAATTAAAATGACTTCAATAGCGCTAGAATGCTTACTTTCGCTAGGGAGTCCCTTTCTTTTTTTTTCATTAAAACACGTTTTGGTGTGATAATTGAAATGACTGCTTACATTGTCAAAAATAATTAAAAATAATGGACCATGTTACAATGAGCGAAAATAATGTTTTTTGCTTAGGTAAACTCGTGGTTTTCGAAAAAAAAGCTTCTCTTTATGAATAAATTAACGGAGTTTACTATGTGGAAGATACCTTATTATATAAAGATAGGTGTGTGCGTGTTGTTTATATCGATAAACGGACTAAGTGTTGTTGCCCAAAATCAGATATATACTGTTGTGTTAGATGCAGGACATGGAGGGCAAGATCCAGGGAATGTTGGCTTAAAAAAATATGTAGAAAAGAAAATTGCTTTAAAGGTAGTACTAAAAGTTGGGGCGATTTTATCTAAAAATCCAAACATAAAAGTTGTTTATACACGGAAAACAGATGTATTTGTAGATTTATGGAAACGTGGAAGTATTGCGAATAAAGCAAATGGWGATTTGTTTGTTTCTATTCACTGTAATGGACATAGTTCTCAAGCTTCCGGAACCGAAACTTTTGCCTTGGCATTGCGTGGAAATAAAAAGAATTTTGAAATTGCAAAAAAGGAAAATTCTGTAATTCTGTACGAAAAAGACTATAAAAAGAAATACAAAGGATTTGATCCTAATTCTCCAGAATCTGTATTAGGGGTAACCATGCAAATGGAAGATTATTTGGATCAGAGTATATTATTAGCAGATATTATTCAGAAAGATTTCACTTATAAGTTGAAACGAAAAAACAGGGGAGTAAAGCAGGCTTCTTTTGTGGTATTGCATCAAACTTTTATGCCGAGTGTATTGGTCGAAATGGGGTTTATTTCTAATTATTCGGAAGGGAAATATTTGAATTCAGCATCGGGACAGCAAAAAATGGCAACTTCTATTGCACGTGGAATTAGCAAGTATTTAAATCAGGAAGCACTTAACACTGTAATAGAAATTGCTCCTAAAGTAAAAAAACAAACAAAAGTTCCTAGTGTATTTAAAAATATTGTTTTCAAAGTTCAAATAGCCGCGAGTAAAAGAAAGCTAAAAACAAAGGCTTACAACTTTAAAGGATTACGGAATGTAGAGCGTGAAAAAGTAGGGAAAATGTATAAATACTATTATGGGAATACTTCAAATTACGAATCTGCTAAAGTAGCCCAAAAAGAGGTGAAGTCTAAAGGGTACACAACTGCTTTTATAGTAGCGTTTAAAAGCGGTAAAAAGGTTTCTGTAAGTAAAGTTCTTGAAAATTCGAAGTAAAATCTAGCCGAAATCATAAGAATAATTAGTATTATTGCTAATCATTTTAATTTATGATTTTGAAAATATCAAGAGAACTTAAAACGGGTATCGTAGCTGTAGTGGCTATTGCATTGTTTGTTTGGGGATTTAACTTTTTAAAGGGGCAAAATGTTTTTGCCAAAACCAAAAGAACATTTAAAACGGAATATGCTAATGTTCAAGGGTTAAATACGGCAAGTGTTGTAACCATAAATGGAGTTGTTGTAGGGAAAGTTTTAGACATTACTTTTTCTAATGAGCCTACAAAAAAAGGATCCTTAGAAGTTGTGTTTTCTATTGATAACGACTTTGAATTCTCTAAAAAGAGTATCGCCAAAATTTATAGTGCTAGTTTAATGGGRGGRMAATCSTTRGCCGTAGTACCTTCATACGAAGGCGAAACAGCTATCTCAGGTGATGTTTTAAGGGGAGAAATAGAATCAGATATATTTTCTACAGCTTCTGAAATGTTAAATCCATTACAAGCTAAATTTGAAAATGTAATTAGCAATATTGATTCTTTAATGGTAGGCTTGAATGATGTTTTAGACATAAGTTCTAGAAATCATATTAAAGCAGCTATTATTCAGTTAAATAGCACCATGACTACCTTTAATAGTGCTGGTAAGAAATTAGATAATATCTTGGCATCTAATTCAGATGCTATCAACGCTACTCTTTCCAATGCGGAAAAAATAACCAACGATTTTGCGAAACTATCAGAAAATTTAGCCACAGTTGATTTGGCTGGAACCGTTCAAGACTTGGAAAAAACATTGAAAAGTGTAAATTCCTTACTAAGTAATATTGAAAAAGGGAATGGGACTATTGGTAAGTTAATGACCGATGATCAAATGTACGTGAACTTAGAAAACGCTTCTAAAGAATTAGAAGAACTACTCAGAGAATTTAAGGAACACCCAAAACGATTTGTTCATTTTTCATTGTTTGGAAAAAAAGACAAAGGATTTAAGCAAGAGAAAGTATCAGATAAGAACTAAAACACAAAATCATGGCCTATTTACCAAACATCATTTTTGCGATTCTTTTAATCTTTGGAGCTAGTTTTTTTGTTGGAAACATCAAAAAGATACTTCGAAATATTAAATTAGGAAGAGTAATAGATAGAAGTGATAATCCTTCTGCAAGATGGAAAAATATGGCAATGATTGCATTGGGGCAATCAAAAATGGTGAAACGTCCTGTTGCTGGGGTATTGCATATAGTTGTATATGTTGGTTTTATCATCATTAACATAGAAGTAATAGAGATTATTATTGATGGTCTTATTGGAACACACCGAGTGCTTTCTTTTATGGGCGGTTTTTATAATTTTTTAATTGCTTCCTTTGAAATATTGGCCTTTTTGGTATTGGTTGCTGTTATCATTTTTTGGATACGTCGTATGGTTGTACGTATTCCTAGATTTTGGAATAAGGAGATGAAAGGCTATCCTAAAAACGATGCGCTTTACATTTTGTATTTCGAAATGGTTTTAATGTCTTTATTTTTATTAATGAATGCTGCCGATGCTAATTTACAAGCGCTGGGAGTAGCCCATTATACAGTGGCGGGTTCATTTCCTATATCACAATTTATTGCACCTTTATTTGATGGACTAAGTCAATCATCACTTATAATAATGGAAAGAACAGCCTGGTGGATGCATATTACAGGGATTTTAGTCTTTCTAAACWACCTATACTATTCTAAGCACTTACATATATTATTAGCATTCCCAAATACGTTTTATGCAAAACTAACGGCCACAGGGAAAATGGATAACCTACAAGCGGTTACAGACGAAGTTCAAATGATGATGGATCCAGAAGCAGATCCTTTTACTGCGGCACCTGAAGGAAGCGCGGACGAGGAGCCAGCTAAATTTGGCGCAAGCGATGTAATGGATTTAAACAGGGTGCAATTATTGAACGCCTATACGTGTACGGAATGTGGTAGGTGTACAGCTGTCTGTCCTGCAAATATTACTGGGAAAGAATTATCACCACGTGCCATTATGATGAAAACACGTGATAGACTGGAGGAAGTAGGGAAAAATATAGATGCGAATAAAGGAACCTTCAAGGAAGATGGAAAGCAGTTATTAAACGATTATATCACTCCGGAAGAATTATGGGCCTGTACCAGTTGTAATGCCTGTGTAGAGGAATGTCCCGTAAATATAGATCCTTTATCAATTATCATGGACATGCGTCGCTATTTAGTGATGGAAGAATCTGCAGCTTCTGCTGAATTGAATGGAATGATGACAAATATTGAAAACAATGGAGCGCCTTGGCAATTCAGTCAAATGGATCGATTGAATTGGAAAGACGAGGAGTAGGGGGTTTAGAAAAGAGAGAAGAGAATATAGAATATAGAGAAAAGAGAAGAGAATATAGAGAAGACGTGAATACCTAGGCAGGCGTGCCGTAAACATATTTAACATTTCTCTAATAATTCCCTTAATTGGAAGACGGAGAGTACAACTAACAAACAATACTTAGAAAGTATGAAGAAAGAAGATGTAGACAAACTTTTACATGACAAAGTGGAAGCAGGAGAGCATATCAGCCCGATATTGCCGGAGAACATTAAAAATTATTTAATTGACATTGATGGAACAGTGGGAGATGACATCCCAAACGAAGAGCCAGAGCGTATGGTTACAGCCGCCGCTTATCCAGATGCAATTGCAACACTTAACCGCTGGTATGAGGAAGGTCATATCATATTTTTCTTTACTTCCAGAACAGAGAAGCATAGAGAGATTACAGAAACATGGTTAAAGAAACACGGGTTTAAATATCACGGAATGGTGATGGGAAAACCTAGAGGAGGAAATTACCATTGGGTAGATAACCACCTTGTAAAAGCAACTCGTTATAGAGGAGAGTTTACAGATTTAATCAAAAAAGAAGTGACCATAGAAGTATTTGACGACGGAAACCACAATTAATCTAAAATACACACACAATGAACGTACCAACCATGGCCGAAATGATGGCACAAGGAAAACAACCCGAAGTTTTATTTTGGGTAGGATGTGCCGGTAGTTTTGATGATAGAGCAAAAAAAATAACCAAAGCTTTTGTGAAAATATTAATCAAAGCTAATGTTGAATTTGCAGTATTAGGAACGGAAGAAAGCTGTACAGGAGATCCTGCTAAACGCGCTGGAAACGAATTCTTATTTCAAATGCAAGCCATGGCAAACATTGAGGTATTGAATGCTTACAAAGTAAAAAAAATAGTAACGGCTTGTCCGCACTGTTTCAATACCATTAAAAATGAGTACGGACCATTAGGTGGAAAATACGAAGTTGTACACCATACCGAATTCCTAAAAGGTTTATTGGACGATGGACGTATGACTATTGAAGGCGGTAAATTTAAAGGGAAGAAAATTACTTTTCATGATCCTTGTTATCTAGGACGTGCTAATAATATTTACGAAGCTCCTAGAGAGTTGATTCGTAAATTGGAAGTAGAGTTGATAGAAATGCAACGCTGTAAATCAAATGGTTTATGTTGTGGTGCAGGAGGTGCTCAAATGTTTAAAGAACCAGAAAAAGGAACTAAGGATATTAATGTAGAACGTACCGAAGATGCCATTAAAGTAAGACCAGATATTATTGCTACCGGATGTCCTTTTTGTAATACAATGATGACAGATGGTGTAAAAGCCACGGATAAAGAAGCAGAGATTGAGGTATACGATATTGCTGAATTGATTGCCAATGCTGAAGATTTGTAAATTGATAAAATAACCGACCTATGTTTCAAAATATTCAAATAGAAGGTGATTTACCAACTATTAATGATTTGGACTATAAAAGAATTCAACAAAGTTACCTAATGGTGATTTTGTTGAATTTTTTTGTGGTTTTTACCCTCTGTATCGGAGGACTTTCAGTAGCTTTATTTAGATCTGATACTCCTTTTATAATGGAGTTTAAATGGAATTTTTTACAAATAGCATTGCTGTTCTTTTTCTTTTTGTTGATGGCAAGGATTATAGGTTTCTCTAAAAGAAAATACGCGATTCGAGAACGTGATATTTCCTATAAAGAAGGTGTTTTTTGGACAAGTATTACCACGGTTCCATTTTGTAGAATACAACATGTGGAGTTAAACGAGGCACCTGTTTCGCGCCTTTTTAAATTAGCAACCCTGAATATTTATACCGCTGGAGATAGTGCGAGTGATTTAAAAATTAAAGGACTTAAAAAAGAAGAAGCACTGAGAATAAAAGAATTTATAACAAGCCATATCAATGGAGAATAAATTTGATTTTAGCGACTTTTCCAAACAATCTACAAGAGGGATTCTGGTTTATTATTTCAAAATCTTGTATAAGATAATTCGTGTTACTTGGATTTTGGTTGTTATTATGCTATCTAAAAAATCAATAGGATCACTACAGACCTACTTTTTTATTGTGTTAGTTGCGGTGTTGATTTATGTTTTAATACGAGCCATACTTACCTTTTTGAATTTCAAATTTAAAGTGTCTGAGCATGATTTTGTGTTGCATAAAGGCATTATTAATAAATCGCGTATAGCCATCCCTTTTGAAAAGATTCAGAACATTAATTTTAAGCAAAACTTGGTCCAACAACTTATAAATGTTGTAGAAGTGGAAATTGAAACTGCCGGAGATAAAAAGGTGGAAATTGCGATAACGGCCCTCTCTAGAGAAAAAGCGACGGCMTTGAAAAACTTATTACTGAGTAAAACCAACCAAGCGATGGAGTCTATGGATGACGAGCAGGATGGAGTTATTCAGCAGATTTCTGTGTTGGAATTGTTTAAGGTGAGTATCTCGGAAAATCACTTTAAGAGTTTGTTGATATTACTAGGACTTGGTTTTTCTTTATATGTGCAGGTAAAAGATTTTTTTGAATCCTTGGACTTAGGTGATCAATTGGATGTTTTTATTAGCGATAATACCGACGCTGTTCAGATGACAGTTATGTTGACAATATTAGTAGTGACATTGAGTTTTTTTATTGCCATACTCTCTTCTTTTTTCAGGGTATTTGTCCGTCATTTTAACCTGACTATTGCCATTAGGAATGGTGTGCTTGAAATAAAGCAAGGGCTGTTTACAAAACGAAATAACATCATTAGAAAACAAAAAGTACAGCAATTAATTGTTGCTACAAATCCATTAAAAAAAATGTTAGGTATTTCCAACGTAGCTTTTAAACAAGCCATCAGTGGGAAACAAAAAAAAGGAACTGTTTTACATATTGTAGGGACAAAATCACAACAAATAAAGGACTTAAAAAAGCTTATATTTTCCGACTCAGACTTTACAAACTACCAGACGTATACTCCTCAYTTTTACTACAAGCGTAAAATGTTAGTGCGTAGTTTTATCGCTTTATTAATTATTAATATTATTTATTCCTTGCCGCATTTAAATGCAGGTTGGGAGTGGTATCTTTGYAACGGAATTTTAATCCCAGGCATCCTTTGGATGGTCAGGTTAAAATTTGAAAAGTGTTTTTTTAGATTGAAYAAGGAAATGTTATGGCTTGGGAAAGGGCAGGTTGGGTCTGAATATCAGTATTTAGAATGCTTTAAAATTCAGTATGTAACCTTAAACCAAACAATATTTCAAAAGAGATACCAAGTGTATGATATGAAAATTCAGACGGCCTCTGGTGCGATGGACATTCCTTGTATTCCTGAAGAAGAAGCTTTTAAATTATACGATTACCTAATCTACAAATCACAAACAGCCACACAACCATGGATGTAATGCATTATGTACAAGCTGCAAGGCTTAGAACACTCCCTTTATCCTTATCTGGGATTATTGTAGGGTCATTTTTGGCGGCCTCTCAAGGGGCTTTTAATTGGAAAATATGTGTTTTGGCACTTTTGACCACTACAGGATTCCAAATTTTGTCAAATTTCGCGAATGATTATGGAGATGGTGTAAAAGGAACGGATAACGACGATAGGGTAGGCCCAGAAAGAGCCTTGCAAAGTGGTGCAATATCTCCTAAGCAAATGCTACGTGCTATTATAATAACCGTTATACTTACTTTAAGTATTGCTATAGGCTTGATTTATGTGTCCTTTGGGAAAGATGATTTTCTGTTGTCTTTATTGTTTTTTGGACTGGGGATTTGTAGTATTGTGGCCGCTATAAAATACACGATGGGGTCAAATGCCTATGGGTATAGTGGACTAGGTGATGTGTTTGTGTTTTTGTTTTTTGGACTCTTAAGTGTGTTAGGTTCATTTTTCTTATTTACAAAACAATTGGAATGGGAATTACTATTTCCCGCATGTGTTTTAGGCTGCTTGAGCGCCGCTGTTTTGAATTTAAAWMWYWTRWSKGAWYATKATTCTGATAAAAAATCTARTAAAAATACGTTAGTTGTAAAAATGGGYGTTCAAAAAGCGAGAATATATCATTWTATTTTGATTGCTTTAGCATTTACGCTATCTGTACTATATGTTGTGTTAAATTATGAAAAGCCGATACAATGGCTCTTTTTAATTGCATTTATTCCAATAGCGAGTCATTTAAGGAAGGTTGTTAATACTAGGGATTCTAGGCTATTAGACCCGGAATTGAAGGTGGTAGCCCTCAGTACATTTTTGTTTTCATTGTTATTTGGCTTAGGGCAAATATTATAGGATTTACTTGCTTATTACTCAAATAATAGATAAATTTGTGTAGTAGTTACCCCCTTGTGAAAAACCAGATTTTAAGCATATCATTTTATTTATTATACCTTGTAGCAATGGTAAGACCGGTGATGCCTATTATTGAGTATCAACTAAACTATGATTATATTACTACCATACTTTGCGAAAACGTAGACCGTCCATATTTAGAGTGTAATGGGAAATGCTATTTGATCGATCGTATGAGCGACACTAGCAAACTTAGTCAAGAACAAAATTCAATTCCTACAATTAATATAGATGATTGCCCAATAAGTCTTATTCAGGACGTTTCTGTTCATTTTATGACTTCTGAACGAATTGTTAAACATCATTTTAATCAGGGATGGGAATTAAATAATAGGTATGCTACGGCTAAATTACGGCCTCCTATTTATTGTTAATACCTTTCTTTTTTTATTTTTTGATAATCAAGGCCTTTTAGCTGCTTTAATAAAGAAGTATGTATTGTTTTTTAACAATACACTAAAGTTACATCCGAATACTACTGTCAATTAAACACGGAAATACATCCAAGAGAATAAAATACGTGGTTTATTAACCTTACAGGAATGTAAATAAATACTACAATTATCACTGAATAAACAACCTAGCTAGGAGTTTCCGAGTTTCTTTTATTGATGTTTTAGAGTGATGGTTATTGCCATACTTTAGATGTTAGCTTAGAAATATTGAATGTTATTTTAAACGGACAAAAGACAGCGAGTTGTTATTGGGAAAGAGTTATCTCCTATGTGTTTTTATGCTATTTAATTATTTATAATGAATGCCTTTTTATTTGGGAATTGCTACCTGAAATAATTGGCTGTATTATATTCTGAAGGGGAAATATATGTTAAAGAGAAAAAAGAGTTTCACATTTCTTAAATACGAGTTTTAGGTTCTAAAAAGTATTTATGAGATTGTTTGTTTGGCCACGGAAATTAGGGATTTCCGTGGCTTTTTTATGCATTAAATTTCGTATATTCAAGGTCAGCATTCTCCAAGTTAATGCCGACCAAATTTGAGTTTTTCAGAATTGAACCTGCTAAGGTTGTTCTTACAAATCTAGAACCCGTAAGCTGCGTATG
>NVSD01000040.1 GCA_002401105.1 Flavobacteriaceae bacterium
TGAATATCCAGCAGAACATAGAGATGAGTCTAGATTAATGATCTTAAATCGTAAAGACCAAACTATTGAGCACAAGATGTTCAAGGATTTGATTAACTATTTTGACGAAGGTGATTTAATGGTGATGAACAATACAAAAGTGTTTCCAGCACGTTTGTACGGTGAAAAAGAGAAGACGGGAGCATGTATAGAAGTGTTTTTACTGAGAGAATTAAATGCTGAAAGCAGATTGTGGGATGTATTAGTTGATCCAGCGCGTAAAATTAGAATTGGAAATAAATTATTCTTTGGAGATGACGAAAGCTTGGTAGCTGAAGTTATTGACAATACTACATCACGTGGACGTACTTTACGTTTCTTATACGATGGTAGTTATGAAGAATTTCGTAAAAAACTACATGAATTAGGAGAGACGCCTTTACCTAAATTTATCCAACGTAAAGTAGAGGATTCTGATAGAGAGCGTTATCAAACAATTTATGCAAAACACGAAGGAGCTGTTGCAGCACCAACGGCTGGTTTGCACTTTTCTAAGCATTTATTAAAGCGTTTAGAAATAAAAGGAGTGGATTTTGCAGAAGTGACATTGCATGTTGGTTTAGGTACTTTTAACGCTGTTGAGGTGGAGGATTTATCCAAACATAAAATGGATTCTGAAAAAATTATGATTAATCAGAAGGCTGCGGATTTAGTGAACAATGCAAAAGCGAACAAAAGACGTATTTGTGCTGTTGGAACTACAGTAAATCGTACCATAGAAAGTTCTGTGTCACCTAGAGGAAGACTCGATGTTTTTGAAGGATGGACAAATAAATTTATTTTCCCTCCCTACGATTTTCATATTGCAAACTGTATGGTAACGAATTTACACGTACCGCAATCTACATTAATGATGAGTGTAGCTGCATTTGCAGGATTCGATTTCTTGATGGAAGCTTACCAAGTTGCAATTAAAGAAAAATATAATTTCAACTCATATGGTGATGCCATGTTGATTTTATAATAAAATTTATAAAAATAGTACTGAGCTGTCATCGATGTAAATCCTTGACAGTTTTTTAATAGTATAATATGATGGCTGATAAAAGAGACATACGTGCATTGAGCAAAGAGGAGCTACGCGATTTTTTCGTAGCCAATGGAGATAAGGCATTTAGAGGGAATCAAGTGTATGAATGGTTATGGCATAAAACGGCCCATAATTTTGAGGACATGACCAATGTTTCCAAGGATACACGTGCTATGTTGGAGGCTAATTTTGTAATCAATCATATCAAAGTGGATCAAATGCAACGCAGTAAGGATGGGACGGTAAAAAATGCCATTCGCTTGCATGATGGACTTATTGTAGAGTCCGTTTTAATTCCTACGGATACCAGAACCACAGCTTGTGTATCTAGTCAAGTGGGCTGTAGTTTTAACTGTAGTTTCTGTGCCACGGCACGATTAAAACGCATGCGTGATTTAAATCCAGATGAAATTTACGATCAAGTTTCTGCCATCAATCAAGAGAGTTTATTGTATTACAATCACAAACTTTCCAATATTGTATTTATGGGAATGGGTGAGCCATTAATGAATTATGACAATGTGATGAAATCCATTGAAATGATTACAAGCCCAGAAGGATTAGGAATGTCTCCTAAAAGAATTACCGTGTCTACATCAGGTGTACCTCACCGTATCAAGCAAATGGCAGATGAGGGAACAAAAGTTAATTTGGCACTTTCATTACATTCTGCAATCGATGAAATCAGAACCAAGATTATGCCTTTTAATAAAAAGTATGATTTGGCTTCCATCAAAGAAGCGTTGATTTATTGGTATCATAAAACAGAACGTCATGTAACCTACGAATACGTGGTTTGGGAAGGTATAAATGATGATAAAGAAAGTATAAAAGCATTGATAGAATTCTGTAAAATTATACCTTGTAAGGTGAATTTAATAGAATACAATCCTATTGATGATGGACCATTCCAACAAGCAAGTCCAGCTACCATAAATAATTATATTTCTAATTTGGAAATGCACGATATTACGGTAAACGTACGTAGAAGTAGAGGGAAAGACATTGATGCTGCCTGTGGTCAATTGGCCAATAAAAGCTAGCGCATTGGATAAAATAACAGTAAAAATAAAGACTTGGGAGCCATCTCAAGTCTTTATTTTTTATTCTCTTTTCTATCCAACTTTTTTCTCCTTTTAAAACTCTCTATTCAAGAGAAAAATATGTATTTTTGAGATCTAGATGAAATTAGTAGAACAAATTAAACAGCCTATTTTGAACGAAATGGAGCTCTTTGAACAAAAGTTTAAAGAGTCCATGGTTTCTAATGTCCCACTTTTAAATAGGATCACACATTATATTGTACGCCGTAAAGGAAAACAAATGCGACCTATGTTTGTTTTTTTAGTGGCTAAAATGGTGTCTGATGGTAATTTTGATGAGCGTACCTACCGTGGTGCAGCTATTATCGAATTAATACATACAGCTACTTTGGTGCATGATGATGTGGTTGATGATAGCAATCGCAGACGTGGTTTTTTCTCTGTAAACGCTTTGTGGAAGAATAAAATTGCGGTTTTAGTAGGCGATTTTTTATTGTCTAAAGGCTTATTGTTATCGATAGATAATGACGATTTTGATATTTTAAAATTGATTTCTGTCGCCGTTCGTGAAATGAGTGAGGGAGAACTCTTGCAAATAGAAAAGGCAAGACGCTTAGATATAGACGAGGAAGTTTATTTTGAAATAATTCGTCAAAAAACAGCCACGCTTATAGCGGCTTGTTGTGGTATTGGTGCAGCTTCTGTAAATGCTCCCAAAGATGAGGTGGAGAACATGCGTAAATTTGGAGAGCTCATAGGAATTGCCTTTCAAATAAAAGATGATTTGTTTGACTATACCGATGCTCAAATAGGAAAACCTACGGGAATAGATATCAAAGAACAAAAAATGACCTTGCCTTTAATTTATACCTTAAATAACTGTTCTAAATCGGAAAAGAAATGGTTAATTAACTCTGTAAAAAATCACAACCTCGATAAAAAGAGAGTGAAAGAGGTCATCACTTTTGTAAAAGAAAATGGAGGTATAGAATATACAATAGAGCAAATGAAATTGTATCAGCAAAAAGCATTGACCATGTTGGATACGTATCCTGAATCCCCATATAAAACCTCGCTTTTGACCATGGTGAATTATGTTATTGAAAGAAAAAAATAAGGAGATATTTACAGATACTATTCGGTTTAAATTTCCATGGAGAAAATATCAAGAACGTTTCTTAGCTAATTTCGAGACCCATAAAGAAGACCGTCATTTACATGTAATTGCTCCTCCCGGAGCTGGGAAAACAATCCTTGGATTGGAGATGATTCGAAGGGTAAATAGGACCACCTTAGTATTGTCACCAACATTGACTATAAAAAATCAATGGAAAAAAAGATTCGAAGATTTTTTTGATACAGAAAATTCTTTTCAAGGGATTTCAACAGATGTAAAAGACTTAAAAACATTAAATTTTACTACCTATCAAGGAGTGTATGCTTTGTATAAAAGTATGGGTTCCGTAGATGCGTTTGCCAACTATTTCAAAAAAAACAACATAGAGGTATTGGTGTTGGACGAGGCGCATCATCTTAAAACGGCTTGGTGGAAAGCACTTATAGCCTTGAAAAACAATTCAAATTTAATTATAATTGCATTAACAGCCACTCCTCCTTTTGACAGCAGTCATAGTGAAATGAAAAGGTATTTTGAGTTGTGTGGTCCCGTAGATGAGGAAATAACAATTCCTGAATTGGTGAAAGAAAAGGCACTCTGTCCTCATCAAGATTATGTGTACTTGTCTGCTCCTGAAAAGGAAGGGATTCAATATATTTTTGAATACCGTCAAAAAATTGCGACGTTTGTTCAGTTTTTAACCGAAAACGAGAATTTTATACGATTTTTAAAAGCGCATCCTTATTATTTACTCCAAGAAAAAGACATTGAGGAAGTCTGTAAGAACCCAAGTTATTTAGCGGCTATTCTTATCTTTTTACATCACTGTAAAGTACCAATTGATACCCGTAAGTTGGCTTTTTTTGGTTTTGAAGAAGGCGAAGAAATTAACTTTCCATCTTTGACATTGGATTGGGTAGAAACCTTGTTGCAATATGTTTTAATTGGGGACAGCCCCTCCGTAGAGGAGTCAGATTCTTTGTTAAATATAATAGAAAAAGACCTACGGAAAATAGGAGGAATTAACGGTAAAAAAATTCAACTTTTAGGAAACGAATCAGTTTTTAAAAAATTAACGCATAGTATTAGTAAGCTTAGAAGTATTAATGCTATTGTCCTTTTCGAACAACAAAATTTAGGAGATAAACTACGTTTGGTGGTGTTGACGGATTATATCAGAAAGGAGTTTTTAGGCCTTCATTCAAGTTATTCAAATAGAATAGATAAAATGGGATTGGTGCCTATTTTTCACTATTTAAAAAACAGTAAAGTAGACTGTTCAAAACTGGCCTTGTTATCGGGTTCGTTAGTCATTATCCATCAATCTTGTTTGGAAGCCTTGAGGAATGAGTATGTGCTAAAGGATTCACAAATAAAACCGATCGATAAAGATACTGATTTTGTTCAGATTATACCTTCGTCTAGTCATCAGAAAAGCTTAGTGTCAGTGATTACTTCTTTGTTTGAAAAAGGGGCAATCACTATTTTATTAGGGACAAAATCCCTTTTAGGTGAAGGTTGGGATGCACCATCTATTAATGCCTTGATTATGGCTTCCAATGTGGGGTCTTTTGTAAGCTCAAATCAAATGAGAGGCAGGGCAATTAGAGCAGGAGCTAAAGGGAAGACAAGCCATGTGTGGCATCTTGCCAGTGTGGATCAGTCCGTTGAAGATGGTGGCTATGATATCCAACAATTACAGCGGAGATTTACCGCTTTTGTAGGGGTAGATGCAAGTTCTCTTACTATTTTAAGTGGGATAGAACGTTTGGGGTTACCAAGACCATTTTTTCCTGATTTTGATGTGGAAGATTATAATGCTACCCTGTTTGAAAAATCAATAAATAGAGAAAAATTACCAGAACAATGGACGAAAAGCATTGTAAAAGGTACGCGATTGAATCGAGAAATAAAGTTGGATTTTATCGATGAAAAATTGCATAAGAAACAAAAAAGCATCGCAGTGACTGATATGGTAAAGATACTATCCATGGAACTTGGAATAGGCCTGCTTTACTTTGTGTTTGAGTTTAGTGTAAAAAATGCCTTGACTATTATTGGAGGAGGCTTTATTACTGTGTTGAGGTTGTTTTTAATAGGTGTTTTCACTTACTTATTGCCTAAGACCTATACCTTAGTAAAACATTATATTCTATATGGAAACACACATAAATTATTAGAGAAAATCGCAAAAACTGTGTTGCAGACAATGGAAGAATTACAACTACTAACCACTTCATATGATGTCCTTAAATTTGTGTTTAAAAATGAAGGGGCTGGGCAAGTAACCTGTACTTTAATAGGAGGGACGTATCATGAAAATGCTACTTTTGTCACTGCCTTGGAGGAATTACTTTCACCTATAGACAGTCCAAAATATTTGATACATAGACATAGTTGGATGCAGCATAAAATAGGTGTGTTTAATGTGCATGCGGTTCCTGAAGTTTTTTCAAAAAAGAAAAATGCCAATGTCTTTTTTAATCATTGGAAAAAAAACATTGGAAAAGCAGATTTGGTCTTTGCCCACCGTTTGGAAGGTAGGAAGCTAATCGTTAAGTCAAGATTGTTACACGTAAAATATACAAGTTCAGACTTGGTAAAAGATCAGGTTGTTTGGAAATAATTAACGTTGGTTTAATACGAGTAATTCATCCAACCATTGCCTTGAGTTAGACAATCGAGGGACTTTATTTTGACCGCCTAATTTCCCTTTCCCTTTCATCCAGTTGTAAAATAATCCTGGTTTTGCACTATGCGTTTTTGGTATGTCCAAGGTCATATTATGATAGCGTTTTGCCTCGTAATCTGAGTTGATGGTTTTTAAATGTACATCTAAAATATAGGTAAACTCTGTAAGAGATTCGGGTGGTTTTCTGAATTCAATCATCCATTCGTGAGCGCCACTTTTTTCTGCCTCCATAAAAATTGGGGCAACGGTATAATCGCTGATTTCTGAGTTTGTTTTTTTACAGGCTATTTGTAAGGCATCCTCAGCGTTTTCTATGATTAACTCCTCTCCAAAAACATTTATAAAGTGTTTGGTTCTACCTGTTATTTTTATGCGGTATGGATCTGTGGAAGTAAATTTAACAGTATCTCCTATTAAATAACGCCACAAGCCACCATTGGTGGTAATTACCATCGCGTAATTCACCTCTTTTTTAACCTCAGACAAAGGGATGGCGTCTGAAGCCTCTCCGTTGAATGTATCCATAGGAATAAATTCATAAAAAATACCATAGTCTAACATCAATAGCATTTCGTCCGAGTCGTTTCTGTCCTGTATGGCAAAAAAACCTTCGGATGCATTGTAAATTTCGTAGTATTTAAAAGTCTTGGAAGGAATTAATTTTTGAAACTGTTCTTTATAAGGAGTAAAACTAACACCTCCGTGAAAATAGACTTCTAAATTTGGCCAGACTTCTAGGATATTTGATTTTCCTGTGCGTTCTAAAACCCTATTTAAGAGCACTAACATCCAAGACGGAACGCCAGCTAATCCTGTAATATTTTCGTCAATAGTTTCGTTAATAATAGCATCCATTTTGGATTCCCATTCGCTCATTAAAGCAGTTTCTTGCTTGGGAGCAGAACTGWAATCGGCCCAAAAAGGCATGTTTTCTATGATAATGGCGGACAAATCACCAAAAAAGGTTTTGTTTTCTTCATAAACAGCACTGCTTCCTCCCAGTCTTAGACTTTTTCCGGTGAATAATTGTGCGTCTGGATTGTTATTGAAATACATACAAAGCATGTCTTTTCCAGCTTCAAAATGACAATCTGTTAAAGACTGATCACTTACCGGAATAAACTTACTTTTTGCATTGGTAGTACCGCTACTTTTAGCAAACCATTTAATAGGACTTGGCCAAAACAGATTTTGTTCTCCCTTGCGAGTTCGTTCTATTAGTGGCTCTATGGTTTCGTATTGTTGTATGGGAATTTGACTTGAAAAATCCTGATAGGATGCTATTTTTCCAAAATCATATTGCTTTCCAAATTCTGTGTTTTTTGCTGTCTTTAGTAATTTTAATAATAATTCTTCTTGTACTTCTGTTGGGTATTTTAAAAAGAGTTCCACTTGATGTTTTCTCTTTTTTAAAAACCAGGATAAAATTGAATTTACAATAGGAAATGGCATGAATCTAATTTTTTTATAGCTTAATTATTAAAATAGGGATATTGGAAAACTACGGGTTTATAGGTCAAGCATTTGAACTTTCTTAGTAGTTTGTGGGTTTTGATCTCAAAACAATTCATTTAGGATTCCAATAGATTTATGTACCTTTAACGAGTTAAAAATACTAAAAAAAACAGATGATTTACCAAGGACTCTTAAAAAAAATGAAAACAGATCATAAAAGTTGCATTTCCTATTTTTTGGAGATGGATAATGATGTGTTGCATGTCAATCAATTAGTTGGTAAATCAGTCAGAATTTCGTTTTTATCACATCAATGTACCAACTGTGGAAAGGCAAAAAAGATTTTTAGACAAGGGAATTGTTACGATTGTTTTTATGCAAACGCACAAGTAGGAGATTGGGTGATGCGTCCTGAATTGAGTACAGCACATTTAGGTATTGAAGATAGGGATTTAGAATATGAAAAAAGTGTGCAGTTAAMACCWCATATYGTTTATTTGGCAGTTTCWAGTAATTTAAARGTRGGWGTAACTCGTAAAACGCAAGTACCTACCAGATGGATAGATCAAGGAGCGAGTAGGGCTATTGCTATTTTAGAAACTCCAAACCGTTATTTAGCTGGCGCGGCAGAAGTAGCCTTAAAAGAATATATGTCCGATAAAACTAGTTGGCAAAAAATGTTGAAAAATGACATTGCTGATATAGATTTATTAGAAGAGAAAAGTAAAATTTTAGACCTTTTACCAGAAGAAACTAAGCCGTATTTTTTAGCGGATAATGAGGAGGTATTTAACTTTGAATATCCTGTGGAACAATATCCAACGAAAATAAAATCGGTAAATTTCGATAAAATTCCAGAGGTAGAGGGCGTTTTAAAAGGAGTAAAAGGACAGTACTTAATTTTTGAAAATGGGCAGGTGTTAAATGTGAGAAGTCACGAAGGTTTTGTGGTTAGTATCACCGTGAATTAATTATTTTAAATCGCTAGGTGTAATCCCAAAACGCTCTTTAAATTTTTTAGTAAAGTAAGATCCACTATTTATGCCAACTTTAAATCGGGCTTCAGAAATTGTAGAGAATTGCTTAGATTTTATAAGTTTATAAGCTTCTTTTAATTTAATTTCTAGGATAAATTTCACAGGAGATAAGCCGGTGTGCTTTATTAGAATACGTGATAATTGACGCTGGCTATAGCCTATTTCTTTTGCTAACTGTTCTACTTTAAAAGTTTCGTCTTCGATGTTTTTAAGTATACTGGTTTTAGTTTTTTCTATCAACTGTTCTTCATGCGTTAGTGAAGTTGGCTGTTTGTCAATAGGGTTAGTTCCTAAGGAACTGTTTTTTAATTGAAAACTATTTTTTAACAGATTTTTCATGCGTGTAATTAACTCGATGTTTTCAAAAGGTTTGGTGATATAATCGTTGATTCCTAAATTAAATCCTTTTATTTTTGATTCAGAAAAAGTATTGGCGGATAGCATTATAAAGGGAATTCTCTCGTATCCAGGAATGTTATTTAAAAGTGTTTTAAATTCAAATCCATCTATGTTTGGCATCATTACGTCTGAGGATATTAAATCGAATTTATATTTTTTAGTTAGTAGTAATGCTTCCTCTGCACTGTACGAAAATTTACAGTTAAAATGAGGAGAAAATAATTCCTTTAAGTATTTTATCATCTCTGTATTGTCGTCTACTACAAGTATTAATGGTTTTTTATTGTTAGTAAATGTGTCTTCGGGGCTAATCTTATCTATGCTGGAGGTTTTTTTAATTTGATATTTATTTGTTTGTTCTTTGTATGCTGTTTTTACGGGGAATGATATCGTAAATTCACTGCCTTTTTTAAGTTTGCTTTTTACTATAATGGTACCATTTAAAAACCGTACTAATTCTTGGGCCAAAGAAAGTCCTATACCTAAGCCTCCTGTGGATTTTTTACTTGTTGCTTGGTAGTATCTGTCAAATATCTTCTCTTGTTCAGACGAGGAAATTCCTATTCCTTGGTCTTTTATTGAGAATGTTAATTTGTTTTTTACTAAGGAACATTGCAGTGTTATAAGGGTGCTGGGGTGGCTATATTTTATAGCATTTGAGATAATGTTATTTAGTATTTTTTCTAGTTTTTCAAAATCAAATTCAATATTTAAGTCTGTGTCTATTGTTGATTCAAGCGTTAAACTGATGTTTTGGTAGGATGCCGTTTTTTCAAAGGCAAAAAATGTATTCTGAATAAAATCGTGTAAAGGTAGTGTGATGATGTTTAACTGTGTTTTGTGTTTTTCAAATTTAATCAAGGTGAGTACTTCGTTTGCGTCGGAAATTACTTTATCACAATTAAATAGAGCACGTTCTATGTATTTACTATTGGATTGCGCGTTTTGATTATCTTTCATTAAATTTAAATAACCGATAATTAAGGTAATTGGAGTCCTAATTTCATGCGAGATATTTCCGAGAAATTTAGTTCTAGCTTCAGTGAATTCTAATTCTTTTTTTAAAGCTATTTCTGCTTCGTTTTTTTTTGACTTCTCTTTATTATATATTTTTCTAAAAAAGCGGAACCCCAAAAAAAGTGCAATTATACTACTAAATAAAATGATGTTTCGAGTGTTTATTTCTTTACTTAATTTTAATTTGTTAAGTGTTATCTCTTTTTCTTTTTGCTCAGATTCAAAACGTCTTCCATATTCTGCAAAAATATTATTTACGTTGTAATTAAGTATGGAGTCTTTCTCATTACCGTATTTTATAGCATAGCGTTGCGCCATTTTATAATTGTTTGACTTGGCAAAAATTGTACTTGCTAATAAATTTACATTTAGTAAAGATTGTGAGGGCAAGCTATTACCCCTCTTGCGTAGAAATTGATTTAAATAATAAACGGATTTAGTATAATTTCCAGCGTGTAAATAGGTATTTGCAATTTCTAAAATACTGGCAAGTTCTTTACTTTTATGTTTGTTTTCTCTCGCGTAGAAAAGTGACTCCTCAAAAGAATTTATAGCCTCTTTGTGTTTGTTAAATCTACTAAGTAGCCGTCCTTTGTGAAAGCTAATCAACGCTAAATGATCACTGTTRTGATGTGCAACAGCGCTGTCTTTTGTATGTTTTATTRTAGCTAAGCCTTCCTGTAGTGTGGTGGAATATTGTGAGTTATTTAAAAATATATTTGTAAAAAGTGTACGGTGGCCATCCTCTTTTTTGTGAATAGCATTGTAATTTTTTATGGCGAGTGTGGCAAACTGTTCCGCGAGTACTATTTTTTTTTGATACGCATAGCACAAGGATAAATTTTGGTTTGCGATACTAATCAATATTGGTTTGTTTAAGTTTTCAGCATAATCAAGTGCCTTTTTATAAGCGATTATAGCGTTGAAACTATCTCCTTCAGCAAGTTTTATATTACCTATAACTGTGAACGTTTGTTGGAGATAAAAAGCTTCGTTTCTTAGAACTGCTTTTTGATGCGCTTCTTGGACATATACTTTCGCAGATTCTAAGTTGTCTCGTAAAAAATAGGCGACTGACAAATAGATGCTAGTTTGTATGTATAGCGTTTCATTTGACGGATTTTGTTGATTTAAATTATAGGCGTTTAAAGCATAAAAGACAGTAGAGTCAGCGTTTTTATATTTGAAATCTGCAGATTTTTTCAAATAGACACCCGGCTTACTATAGCGCTCAAGATTAAGCACATCGTAGTTGCTGATTTGACAAATTGAAATTATGGGGAAAAGGAGTATTAATATTGTATATGCCTTTTTCATAATAACTCAAAGATAGGGCTTTAAGTTTGTGTTTTATTAAAAAAAGAAGCAAATAATACAACTAACCTGTGTTTATTCTGTTGAATTTCTATTATTTAGGTGAAATAAAGCGAATACTAAGGTTTAGCTTTCCTTAACTCTTTTTTAGAGTTCTRAACCAYTAAGAATASTARGRGTAGCTTTTATTTGATGCAAAAAYCACTTTTATCACTTTAAATAACATTTTTATTTTGAATACTCTCTTTAGCTTGATGTCAAGTACAGTATCATAGATTTGTGTTGTTGAAAAATTGCAAATTAACACCTGTAAATAGTAAAAATAGTAGTGTGTTCAGTCTAGTGGCTGGATATGATGCGGTGTATGCCGATGGAGTCTTCCTGTGATTYTTTTCTCCCTCTAGGAAACTTATTTGCTGTTTATAAACACCGTTCTGATGTATAAGTGAAATGTCAATTGACGATTATCAAAACATCCCCTAAAGTTTAATTCTTAGTAGTCTTTTGTGATTTTAAAATCATTTCATAATGTGATGTCTTGATTTAACAAGAGTTACATGAATATTCTTTTTTTTCGATAAAACACCCAATTTAGCTCCTGATTAATATTTTTTCTTAATTATGATTAAAAAATAACTTTAATTTACTCTAGAAAACGGTGAAATTGCCGCCGTTTTGCTATGAAACTAAAGATTTACTGAAAATTGTTATCCCCTATTGCTATGAATATTTTAAAAAATATCCCTTGTGGATGTGTGCGTTTATGTAGTTCGTATACTCTATTTTTAATTTTATTGCTAAGTGCATTGTCTTTTGATTTTTTAAAAGGAGACAAACGTGTTCTTAATTTCAATAATACTTCACAAAAAACCTTAAAACTTACAACAGTTGAAATCCCCGGTTTTGGGATAAATAGTAGGTTTGTTCAGCTCAAAAACTTTGAATTATTAAATAAATGGATAGCCTCTAAAAATAATGCTTCCTGAAAAAGGAGTATTAAAATTATAGGAACCTTCATTCATAAGAACGAAAATCCTTTATAACACCTTATGTGTTGTATAAAAATTGCCTAATAGAGAACATAAAAGTGTTTTCGGAAAAGTTTAAAAATAAAAAATAATTGCTATGAAAATAAAATTTAATTTTCAAAAAAAAGGAATTCTTCTCTTCATCATATTCTTATTGACAGTAAGTCAATCGGTGTTTTCTCAGACTTGGATAGGTACTGCAGGAGATGGCCTATGGAGTACTGCAGCTAACTGGGATTCAGATGTTCCTGTTCCTGGAGGTGATGTTGTTTTTAATACAACAGGAACTCCTATAGTTACGCTTCCAGGCAATATAACTATAAATAGTATCACTTTTTTTAAAGCAACAATAATTGACCTAGCAGGGTTTTCTTTTACTTGTAATGGTACAGGTACATCAACTACTAACTCATCTATAGTTACCGAAAGTAATGCAACAGCCTCTTTTATTGGGGACGCTGGGTCTAGCCTAGCTTTTAATGAAATCAATCTGAATGATACCTCTACCCTTTTTACGGACATAAATGTAGATATTGTACAAACGGCAGGTTTTTCTATTAATATTAATGATAATACGGATTTGGAGATAAAACGTAAACACGTGAATACTCCAGCTCATATATTGCAATTTCAAACAATTAATTTAGGTAGTAATTCTAAATTATCCATCTTTGGAACTGCTAGGATAGCGACTATTTATGATTTAAATTTTATTGGATCTGGTGCTTTAGTAGAGTTAAGAGGTGTTGGGACTAGTTCAGGGGCGTTCACTTTTACTCAAGCTCAGACATGGGGAGCTACTGATGCTTGTGCTACCTTTAATAGAATTAGATCAACAAGGCTTTCTGTTCAAGCAAAAATTGTACTTCCTGCTGGTTCATCTGCGGGGAATTTGGTTTTTGAAAATATTAATTGTACGTCTACAAACCTTAGTGCAGCTAATTCTTTGTTAACAAATACTACTGGAATTACGGACAGTTCTCCGTATACAGCAAGAACCATTACATCGGTAAGTTCAGGAGACTGGAGAGTAGCAGCTACTTGGACTCCTTCTTGTGTCCCAAATATGAATGATAATGTTATTATTGCTGCGGGTCATGTAGTTAATTTTGATAGCCAGACAAGTATTACAATGAATAACTTAACTGTAGCTGCTACAGGGAAATTAACCGCTGGTAGAACTGGTGGTAATTATGTGGAAATATATGGTGATTTAACAGTAAATGATGAAGGAGCATTTACTGAAATGTACACTGGTGTCTACTTTAGAAGTATTGCTACAAGTACTATCGAGTTATCAAATACTGGTGCAGGAGCCGTTGTTTTTAGTGCGGATGTACTTATAGATGGAATTAATTTAACGGTAAACGCAAATTCGAATATCGATATAAATACGGTCTCTGCAAAATTTACCACAGGAAAAATATATATTAAAGAAGGAACTTTAATATTAAATGCAAATGTCTTATCTCTTAATGAAGATCTTATGTTGGGGACAGGGAATACAGATGGTACATTGGATGCAACTATCGGGACCATTCTATTTGATGGTGATCAGAGGTCTGATTTATTAATTAATGCTAATGGAACAATATCAAATATTTTTAATTTAGCAATCAATAAAACGGATGCTTCTTTTGCTAACATTGTTTCGTCTTTAGCCGATATTACAGTTACAAATATAGCAGCCTTCGATTCGGGTAGGTTTGTAGTAGGTGGTAGTTTAACGCTTACCGATAACGCCACAAGTACACAAGGAACAGGATATGTAGAGGGAATAATTACCAAAATTGGTGACGATGCCTTTGATTTTTATATAGGAGAAAGAAATGCTACTGATACTGGCGATTTTTTAGCCACGCTGAGCATGACTGCTCCAGCTGCTATTACGGATGAGTTTACGGCGGAATATATATATGCAGCTCCTTCAACGGGTACTTTAGGTGTTGGTGTAACTACTATTTCTTCGATGGAACATTGGGATTTTAATAAAATTGCAGGTGGATCTGATGTGCAAATTACCATACCATGGGAAACAAGCCCAATAGATAGGAGTGGTACTGGTTTTGTAGATTCTAATATAATGAATATTGTACAACTTGGAACTGGTTGGGAACTAGCGGGTGGTAATAATTTAACAGGAGATAATACGGTTGGAACGGTACAATCAAATGTGTTAACAAGCTATGGCGAGTTTACTTTAGCTACAGCTATTGCTCCTATAGTTGATGTAACTGGAAACCCCGTTCCTAGTAATGCTAATTTACGACTCTGGCTAGATGCTTCAAATATTGATGGTTCTGATAATACCTCGTTAACTGTAGGTGATCCTTTTACAACTTGGCAGAATTTATCAACTTTATATGGTACTCATAGTCCTGTGGCTCCCTCAGGTAGAGAGCCTGTTTTTAATTTGGATGGAGGTTCCCAATTTAATGGAATGCCTGTGGTTGAATTTGATTTGAATGTGGATGATCCTTTATATGATTCGACCAAACCTTCACTAGTTTCAGATTATTTAACCTATGATTTAGATGCTAATTCTGGTCAATGGAATAATACGGCTTACACTGTTTTTATTGTATTTCAACAGTTAGGTCCAGCGGATTTTAATGATTCTTTTTTGTCTTCGTCTTCCGAAACAATTAAAGGAGCATCATATCATTGGCAGATAACATACGATGCTGGGGATTATGTGTATAAAATGAACAATTTTAACACTGCTACAGCAGTGTTGTTCGAACCAGCAGATGAAACGTCTTCTAAATTATACGCAGTTAGACATCCCGCTGGAGATGGGGCTTCAATTACTTCGGAACACTACGGGGGTAATGCATTAGTTGAAGTTTTTGTTGATGGAGGATTTAAACTTAAATCTTCGAGTGTAGGTAAAGGTAGGAAATTTAGTGGTTATAATATTAATAAAAACCGTGGTCTAAACAGAGGCTTAAAATCTAAAATAGCAGAAGTGATAATTTATGACAAATGGTTGTCGGCATGTGAAATGGAGGAAATAAATTTGTATTTAGGAGCTAAATACGGTAGAGATTTTTCTGGTTTTACCTCTAGCTATACCTATACAGATCTGATAACAGATAAAACTGGAATTGGAAAAAAAGAATCGGCGTGTGGAGTTGTAGAAACAAGATTGGAAGCAACAAGTGCTGAGTTGCTTGTAAATAATCCTTCTGGAACGCTAGCATTGGATGAGTTTTTATCATTTGCTAATAATGGTGAAGATGCAACATTACTTGAGAGAACAGATAAGCCGTCAGGCGTTACTGCTAGATTAAATAAAATTTGGAGGGCTAACAAAACGGCTAGTTTTACAAATTTGGTAGACTTAAATTTTAACATAGGTCAAACAGGACTTAATAATACGGGAGGTGTTGTTTATAAGTTATTGACACATACGAGTGCTAGTTTTTTAGGGGCACCAGAACCTAGTATATTAGGGTCTTATAATGCGGGTACAGGAGTGGTTACTTTTTCAGGTGTTTCGTTAGCAACGGACGAATATTTTACCATTGCGATAGTAGATACAACACCACCAACAGTTACTATAGAACAAGCAGTTGGGCAGATAGATCCAAACACAACAGATGGTGAAGCTAAATTCACGGTAACCTTTTCGGAACCAATAAATGCAGCTACTTTTATTTGTGATGATATTATTACAATTGATGGTACGGCGGTTATCGGGACATGTAATATTGTTGAGGTAGCACCTTTAGATAAAACTACTTTCGAATTAACCCTTACGGCAACAGAAGATGGTACCGTAATTCCAAGAATAGAAATAGGCGCATTTACAGATGTTGTAGGGTTAGCTAATACTACAGCAAGTACGAGTACAGATAACAGTGTAACCATAAATGTGTTTAATACTGTCGCTCCAGGTGGGGTTTTAGGACTTTCGCTATGGTTAAAAGCGGATGCGGGAACGGATACGACAGTGAATNGGACTAACATAGTATCTTGGGATTCTAGTACAGGACTTTCTTTAATTTCTACAACGAGTTTAACTAATAGACCCGTATATACAGATATTGGGGCTGCAAGTTTGTTTAATTTTAACCCGTCAGTAGATTTTAAAACTTCTAATAAAACACAAATGGAGGCCACCAGTACTTCCATTACTAGTATAGATGACGAGTCTGTTTCTTATTATGCGGTAACTCATACTAAAAACACAAATTCTAGACAAGTCGCTTTTATATATCAAAATGCCTCTGCTATAGGTACAGATTCTACTGGTGACACTTCTTTAAATGGGAATATAGGATTGGAAGTAGGAGGGAATCCGCTACATTATGTGAACGATTATCATGTGCCTAGTGCTATTACAGTTAATAAAACATCTCTGTCCGGAGTGGTTTCTTCTGCTTCTGGGATTACAAGTCATTTTAATGGATTGGACAGCTCACTAACACCTTTTGCAAGTGCTACAGAATACAATATCCAAGGAAGTGTTACGGAAGATGTAATTACTTTAGGCTCCTATACTGGAGATTCACAACCTTTTGGAGGTGAAATGGCAGAGCTCATCATTTTTGATGATACAATGACTGCCACCCAACATCAACAAATACAATCTTACTTAGCTTTAAAATACGGAATTACTTTAAATGCTGGTGCAACAAATTACCTGGCTTCTGATGGAACTCCAATGTGGAATACAGATGCAACTTTTAATAACGATATTTTCGGAATAGGAACAGACGCAGCTTCCGGATTAGATCAACGTGTTTCCAAATCGGTAAATACGAGTGCTATTCTTACCATGTCTTTAGGAAGTGATTTTATTAATTCCAATACAGATACAAGTATAAGAACTGCTGCTTTAACAGACATGAATTTCGCAATGCTAGCAAATAACGGCTTGGCAACTACAGAAGATGCGGCAGGATTAAATACTAGCTATTTTGTAAGTAAAACCTTAAGAGTATGGCAAGCACAAACTACCGCAGATACTCCTGTAAACTTAAAATTTGATGGTTTCGATCAGGAATATGCAATATTAGAATCTGCCACTAACGTTTTTTCTGGGCTAACAACATCTATAGTTACCTTAGATGCTAATGGGGAAGCTTCACTTATTTTAAAAAACGGTTATTATTATACCCTAGCAATACCAAAAATTATAGCTCCGGGTGCTGTACAAGCAAACTTAACCCTTTGGTTAAAAGGAGATGCTACTGTTTATAATTCAGGAACTACACAAGCAACTACCGGGCAAACAGTAAGTACATGGGTAGATAATAGCTTATTTAAGAATGATGCTACATCAACATCTGGATTAGAACCAAGTTTATTAGCCTTAAGTGGTAATTTTAATGCAGCCATTCATTTTAATGGGGCTGTTAATCGACTACTTTATTTAACCGAGAATGTATTATCGGATGGAAATACAAATCACACCATTTTTTCAGTAGTGGAGAAAACTGATAGTGACTATACTTTTGAATTTTCCTTTGGAGAAGACGGCTCTTTAAAGGGTATTACAGGTGCAGGAGATGGAGATAGATTATCTTATCATGCAACTGGTTCTGCAGGTGGTGTGGGTGGAGGGTTTAATTCGCCAGTGGTTTCAAATGTTCTAGGGCAAGAGCATATAAATGTTCGACATTACAATAATAGTGTTGGTAGAAAAATGAGATATGATGGGAAGCAAATTGCAACTGACGCATTTACTAGTTTAAATCTCGTAATTTCTAACACCAATAGTTGGCTTGGTGCAAATCACTTAAAAGTCAAGAGTTTTAATGGAGACATGAATGAAATTATTGTTTTTGAAAGAGAATTAGCTCCTTTAGAAATCCAACTAGTAGAATCTTATTTAGCTCTAAAATACGGAATTACGCTAGATCAAACTTCTGAGCAAGACTACCTTGCTTCTGACGGACTCACAAAAATGTGGGATGCAGCTGGAACATTTGCTAGTGGCTTTAATAAGGATATTTTTGGTGTCGGTAGAGATGATGCCCAAGGCTTNGATCAACGTGTATCTAAATCGGTAAATACGAGTGCTATTCTTACCATGKCTATGGATGCTGATTTTGTAGCTGCGAATAATGATGGATCTAGAACATCTTTAACAGACATGAGTTTCTCTGTCGTAGCTAATAATGCGGGTACAGCTAYATGGACGGATACCAATGCACCAGCTACCTATAATGTTTTAACGAAAGAATGGCAGGTTCAAGAAACGGGAACTGTTGGACTTGTTAATTTCGAATTTGATGTAGACAATCTAGATTTTGATGTACCAGCATTAATTGCAGGAACCAACTATTTTGTCATCGTAGATAAAAATGGATCTAATAACGGCTTTGCAGATGAAACTTTATTAAATGGAGGAATTATTGAATTAACAAATACTTCAGGTAGTTTGTGGTCCAGTAGTTTTGATTTTACAACAGGACAAAAATTTACCTTAGCTACAGGAGCTGGTTTTGATGTTTCTGGTGTTGTTTACTATGACGAAGATGGTAATGGAGCTATAGGAGGTGCCACTTTGGAGGTAACTAGATTACAAGATGTAACAATTAGTTTGTATGCAGATACCAATAATAATGGTATTGTAGATGATGGTTCTATAGCTGTTACTACATTTTCTGCTACCGCAACAGGGACCTATACCTTTACGGCTGTTGTCCCTGGGGATTATGTATTAGTGGTAGACCATACCGATACTGATTTAAATAATATTGCTACTAACGGAAGTATTACTTATGGAGCTACTACTGCTAAAGAAATAGCAATTACAATAAGTAACGCTGCCTTTGTGAATCAAAATTTTGGTTTTGACCAGCTAGAAATTATGTTTACGAATACTAGTTTAACAGCTGCGGAGAATGTAGGTACACAAAATGTAGAAATAAAAACAAATGTAACAACAGGGTTTGAATTAATAATTCCATTTACTATAAATGCAAGTTCAACTTTTGCAGCAGGAAGCGATTATACGACTTTTGTTTCTATGAATGTTACAATTCCTACTGATGGATCTACCGCTCAAATTCCTGTAATAGTAATCGAYGATTCTATAGATGAGAACGACGAAATATTAAACTTAAACCTAGGTAGTTTGTCAGGTGTAGCAAATGCTAACACTAATCAAACACATGCTTTAACCATCAATGACAATGATGCTACACCAACGCTTGCYTTTAAYKCRAYYTCTTCAAAYGGKTCRGAAAYRYTRGGYAGCGCTAATTTACAAGTAGAYYTWTCAGCGGCAAGTGGTTTGACTATAACGGTTGATTATAAGGTAACTGGTACTGCAAGCAGTGCAGATTATACTTTGGCAGACGGTACACTKACMATRACTGCMGGTGATGTGAATGASAAYATYACCATTGCAAGTATTGTAAATGACCTTTTGKATGAAAATAAYGAAACMGTAATTGTTACTTTATCAAGTCCWACAAAYGCWASWYTWGGMACCAATACKGTWCATACCTATACWATTAATGAYAATGATGCYACWCCAAYGRTWGCYTTTAAYGCRAYYTCTTCAAACGGRTCRGAAACRYTRGGCAGCGCTAATTTACAAGTAGATTTATCAGCGGCAAGTGGTTTRRMYGTKACRRTWGMYTAYACWGTWACRGGWACWGCWASCRGWGCWGATTATACYTTGGCAGACGGWACACTKACAATRACTGCMGGTGATGTSAATGAYAAYATYACCATTGCRAGYATTGTAAATGACCTSTTGGATGARAATAAYGAAACGGTWATYGTWACKYTWTCAAGTCCTACAAATGCTAGTTTAGGAASCAAYACKGTWCATACTTATACTATTAATGAYAATGATGCCACTCCAATGGTAGCTTTTAATGCAACTTCTTCAAACGGATCAGAAACATTAGGAAGTGCCAATTTACAAGTTGATTTATCAGCCGTCAGTGGTTTAGATGTGACAGTAGCTTATACAGTTACAGGAACAGCTACCGGAACAGATTATACTTTGGCAGATGGTACACTTACAATAACTGCAGGTGATGTGAATGAYAAYATYACCATTGCAAGTATTGTAAATGACCTTTTGKATGARAATAAYGAAACRGTWATYGTWACKYTATCAAGTCCTACAAAYGCTAGTTTAGGAACCAATACKRTACATACTTATACTATTAATGATAATGATGCKACACCAACGMTTGCTTTTAATGCGACTTCTTCAAACGGGTCAGAAACGCTGGGTAGCGCTAATTTACAAGTTGACCTTTCAGCTGCAAGTGGTTTGACCGTTACGGTTGATTATACGGTAACGGGTACTGCAACTGGTTCGGGAACAGATTATACCTTAGCCGCTGGAATCCTAACTATTTCCGCAGGTGATGTGAATAAGAATATCACAATAGCGAGTATAGTTGAAGATGTTATTGCAGAAGGTGATGAAACCGTCATTCTTACTTTATCAAGTCCTACAAATGCTTCATTGGGCATAAATACTGTTCATACTTTCACTATCACCGATAATGATTTGGTTGTAGAAGCAAGTATAGCTGCAACAACACAGGCAACAGAAGATATAAGTAACGGGTTATTCACAATAAGTATTGATAAACCTTTGTCAACAAATCTTGCAATTCCATTGACTTTATCAGGAGATGCTACGAATGGAATTGACATGGTTACTATGGCAACAAGTGTTACAATAACAGCGGGTTCATTGTTTGCTACTGCAGATGTAATATTAATTCCAGATGCGATATTTGAAGGGGTAGAGTCTGTTATTTACACTTTAGGAACTGCTACAGGTGCCCCGCTAGGAGTTGTGGTAACAAATAATACAACTGATACTGCAACTGTCGTTATCACTGACAATGATTTGGCACCGGATATAACAGACAACGGAAGTACCGGAACCCATATTACTGTAACTGATTCTTTTGGCTTAACGGATGGTTCAGATAAAGGAATAGTAATAGTAAGTGTAAAAGATGCCAGCGATCCGCAAGTAGGTGTTGCAGGTGCTTATGTAGAAGTAATGTATTCAGGAAGCGGTGTTATTGTAACCACAGGAACAATTGGTTCCAATTTTGTAAGTGGTACAGGAATCATCAGCGGATATACAGATGCAAGTGGAAATTTCACTTTTACTGTATCTGATACAAATCCGGAAGTTTTAACTTTTAATGCCAATGTAGATACAACCGGAGATGGAACAGCAGATGGTCTTGTGCCAGTAGTTACACCAAACACGGTRTCGTTTACGGCAACAGCAATTAGTATTGGAGACAACGGGGAAGCCGGAACACATATAACAGTAACGGATGCCTTGGCATTAAACGATGGAACAGAAACAGGAACAGTTGTAGTAACAGTGATGGATTCTACTTCACCAACGGCAGTAGGAGTTGCGAATGCTTATGTAGAAGTAATGTATTCAGGAACTGGTGTTATTGTAACCACAGGAACAGTTGGAACTAACTTTGTAAGTGCTACAGGAATCATCAGTGGATATACGGATGAGGATGGTGTGTTCACCTTTACGGTAACCAACGATAAAGTTGAGTTAGTAACCTTTACAGCGAAAGTTGATACAACTGGAGACAGTGTAGCAGATGCAGCAGTTCCAGTATTAACACCA
>NVSD01000041.1 GCA_002401105.1 Flavobacteriaceae bacterium
GGTCACGTTGACTTTACTGTTGAGGTAGAGCGTTCTTTACGTGTATTGGATGGTGCTGTTGCATGTTTCTGTGCAGTTGGTGGCCCCAATGCACAGGGTTTTGAATACTCATTCGGTCATCTGAGAGGCTGTATTGATAATTACTCTCATTTTTTCTATTGGGAAGGCCCAAACACACACGATTTATACGAAAACGGAAAAGAAGTATTTTATGACGGTACCTATTTCCCAGACCTAGCATCCGACAAGGCACTAGCCTATATATCAGACAAAAAAGAGGAAGCATTTTTTATGTACTATGCTATTAACATGCCTCATTACCCATACCAACCTACAAAAAAATGGAGGGACTACTACAAAGACGCACCAAAACCTAGAGGGGATTATGCCGCGTTTATATCTACGATAGACGAACGTATTGGATTTTTAGTGGCGCATTTAAAGCAATTAAATATATTAGACAACACCATCATTATTTACCAGTCCGACAATGGCTACTCAACGGAAACACGTGCCTTTGGTGGCGGTGGAGACTCTGGCCCTTATCGCGGAGCCAAAAGCAGCTTGTTTGAAGGAGGGTTGCGTTTGCCCACCATTATAAGTTGGCCAAATGGACTTCCAAAAAACAAGGTGAACGATCAGTTTATGGTGAACTTTGACTGGATGCCTACCTTGTCAAAATTATGCGGTTTTGACACAGACTTAAAAGATATAGACGGTATGGACGTTTCCACAATGATCAAAAGCCCCGGAACAACATCCCCAAGAAAAGCCGCTTTTTGGAAATACGGAAGCCAATGGGTTGCCCGAAAAGGCGCTTGGAAATTAATAGGACACCCAAAAGACACGTCCAAAAAAGGAGTACTTGACCCAGAAACAGATGCCTTGTTCCTATCCAATTTAGATAAGGACAATTCAGAAATGGTGAACCTAGCATCAAAATATCCAGCCAAGGTACAGGAACTGATTCAAGCATATTTACAATGGGAATTTGCCTCCAAGAAAGACATCCCTAAAAAGATATTAAAGAGTACACATTTAGCCAATAAGGGAGCCATACAAGCAATAAGTACGTTGCATAAAGACTACAGCAACCTTGAGGTATTAATAGACGGGAGAAGAGGCTACGCCGACTATAGCTCCGGACAGTGGATTGGTAAAAAACAAGGGGAGCTCACATGTATTATTGACCTAAAACAGCTTACAAGCATCTCCTCTATAGGCATAGGCTACCTTCAATCCTCTGGGAACTGGATCTTTCCTCCAAAAAAGATTTCGTATTCATTTTCTTTGGATGGTACTGTTTTCAGCGAACAAATAGAAAACACCACCCACATAACAAATCAAAAAGAAATAGGAATTATACAGCAACAAACAAATAGAAACGCCCGCTATATAAAAATAGCCATAGAAGGCATTGGAACCTGCCCTAGTGGCCATCCTGGAGATGGGAATCCCGCCTGGTTTTTTATTGATGAGATTATTGTTGAGTAAAATTGCAATGCCGGTATCGCTGCAGTAAAAACACCTCTTGAAAGTCAATTGATTTTCAAGTGGTGTTTTATGTATTGGGCGGGTGTATTCTTATGGATTTACCTAACTTAACTAGAGTAAGAGTATGGTAACAATACTGTGTGAGTAGTGGGAGTATATAAAAAAATAGTATTTTTAGATTATGAGGCGTAACTATAAATTTCACAATCCAGTAGATGTAGGTTTGGTTTTTAAAGCGGAAGACTCTGTATATAGCAGTGCATCTGATTATGCAGGAGAAATTGGATTATTAAAAAATATAAATATTTTTAGAGATTTAAGTTAGTGCGGCCACACGATACAATCGTGCGGGAGCGGGGTACAGCAGAAACAGTTACCTACTTAAGTGCAGGTAATCCCCTACCACCGTCTTTTTTACCCAAGTTAGTTAACAGGGTATTTAAACTTACCGCTACGCACTGCACAAATCTTAGTTATTGGCGGTAGTTTTCAATATTTTTTGCATCGAAATATGATCAATTAAATTATCTCCATAATGCGCAATTTCAATATAATTACTGCTGTTTAACAGAAAATCAGCTGGAATTTGGTTGAATTTACCTTCTACTTTCCCTCCCAATTTAAATCCTTTTGCAGAAGCCTTTATCATACTTTTAATTCCTTTCCAACTTGTTGTTTTTATCAACTTAATCCAAGATGAGTTTACACCATATAAAGAATACAGTTTTAATTCTGGGTCAGATATAATCGTAAAGTCAAATGAATGTCTATCATAAATTGCTTTAACCAAACTTTCTTTACTACTCTGAAAAACAGCTATTAATTTTATATCCAATTCCTTTAATCTTTCAGATTCCCTCTTTATCTCAGAAATTCTCAAATTACACAACGCACATTCTGCATATCTAAAAAAAGTAAGTAGTACTTTTTGGTTGGATAGTTTGTGTAAATTTATTTTTGTACCAAAAATATCTGACATTTCAAAATTTGGTGCTTTTTGTCCTTGTTTTAGTATCATCTTTTTTTTTGTAAAATTAATGAGACTAAAGATACGTTCCCTTGATTTGAATCAAGAAATCATATTCCGAACCCTACTAAGTGTTTCCGGTGTCATATTTAAATAAGATGAAATATATTTCAATGGTATTGAATTTACTAAATGCCCACTTCTTTCTATAAATACTTTATAACTGTCTTTTGGGGATAATGTCACTAATTCTATTTGCCGTTTTAAATGGCCAATTAGTGTTTTTTCAATAAGTGAGTGATACCATTTGGCAATTTCAGGATCGCTAGATATAAGTTGATCTAATTCTCTTTTGGATATTTTTAAGAGTTCCGTATCAGAAATTGCCAATAGCGATAAATTTGAGGGGGATTGAGAAGAGAAAGAGATAAACGATGTAATTATTGAACCATCGTACCCGAATCCTAAAACAGAATTCTTGTTTTCACTTTCGACCATTAAAGAAATGCAACCTGAAACAATAAAATACAAGTAATTTTCCTTTTGAGTTCTTCTTAGCAAATAGTCATTCTTTTTTACAATACTCTTTCTATTCCAAAAATTGCTCATCATAGCAATAGATTGCTGACTTAGTCCGCTATTTTCAAGATACGTTTCGAGTTTATTTTCCATGTTTTGTAAGTATTGACAAGGTTTTGTACAAGAAACGTAGGACAGCTTAAACAGTACCGACCTTACGAGCTTACACTTAGCCAAATATACGTTTTTATGTTTGTTTTTTGCTAAACACCCCCGATCCCGCGCGAATAACCGCAGCGCTATCGCACGATTACTCACTAACGCTCATGAGAATAGTTTTATCGTGTGGCGTTCACGAGTAAGCCACCAATAAAAAGAACAATGTACATCCCTCTTAACTATTATCTAAGATCATAAAAAAATAGGGTTTTTAGATATTTAAGTTAGTAAAGCCACACGATTCAATCCTGCGGGAGGGAGCTTTTTTATTCAATTTGTCTGCCGTAATTATTCTGTTTGCATAGCCATTATTGGAAACTGGACTTTGTTTTTTATTAACATCTTGATTCCGTAGTGTTTTAAGCCTTGTATTTAAATTGACTAAGTCTATCGGATTCTTTTTTACCTTTGCCGAACTCTTTGCCTCCTTTGTCATATTCTAGTCGAAATTTGCTAAATACTTTTCCTTTATGGAAATTTATTTTTTTTTAATAAACCGACTTCCAATAGCTGGAAATAATATTGCTGTAAAAACTAATAGAGGAAATATATAACTAGCCTCAATTTCATAAAATTCTRATCCATTTGTAAATAAAAGAATTATTGAAATAAACCCTAATATTAAAAATATAAACCCTGATATTCTAAAGTGTTTTTTCATAATTATTAGTTATGTCATTGTATAATTAAATTATTGTGTATTTCTCACCTTGTTACCAACGGTTAGTGCGTGAAATGTTGCCGACTTCGTAGCTCAAACATATCAAACCGCAATGAATTTGAGACGAGCTTCAATAACGCACTGTCCGGCAATTTTATATACATATTATTAGGCTTTCATTATTGTTCTTTATTGTATTATTTAGGTCCATGTCATTAGACCAATCACTCCATTACTTAAGAAATAAATTGTAAATACTAAGTTAAATATCGCTACTAAGAAAGAGTGGTAATAAAACACTCTAGACATTTTTACTTTGCGATTTTTGAAGATGTAATATATTGACCACAATGAAGTCAATGCAAAACCGATAGTTCCAATAAAAATTAAAACTGAAAGTGGAGTCATATTTCCTAATTTTAAAAAGGCATCCATGTATGTAGACAAAACCATTTTAAGTGCAAATATTATTACAAAAAGAAATGAAATTGTTATAAGCGGCCAAAGGGTAATCCATAGTAACGTTTTATTCTTTCTCTTTCCAAATAAGTATATAAACAAACTAATCACTGCAAAAACAATTATGGCAAAGGGAACAATAAAAAGCGCCCAAAAAATAACAAGTAGTGCATAAGCATAAATCGGTGATATTTTTTTTAGCATCCCTATGTTACTATATATTACTTGACCTTCAACTAAGTCGTGTATTTGAACAAAGCCCATTCCTTTATAATCTACTGACTTATATTCATTATTATTTGTTTGAATATATCTAATTGTAGAATTCCCATTTAAAACAGTTTTTGTATACAAAGTATCATTCTTATACTCGAATTTTTGAAGTGTTTTAATTTTCTCAAAAAACTTTATAGCATCAAATTTATAATTGGTCGGTATGTAATAGCCAGATAAGTCTGTTGTTGGACCAATAGCCGATATCTTACTTTTGGTAGAATTCTGAGGCAAGTCTTTTGTTTGGTAAGCCATTATAAACCTTGCAATTTTTCTGCCTACGCTTTGATCTTCATTATTTACCAYTATGGCAAATCCTACATTATATTTAGGAAGGTATTTTAAATCAGCATTACTTCCCGGAACATGACCTCCATGTCCATGATATACAAAACCATTATAACGCGTAATGTAGTTTGATAAACCAATTAAATCACTAAATATGTCTGATTTTGAAATATTAAAACTTTCCCCTCTTTCCATTCTTTGCAAAGATGAATCGGAAAGTATCTGTGTGTTTTTTACTTTTCCTCTATTAATAAAAAAAGATAGTAATTTTGAGAGGTCTTTTGAGGACCCAATAAGTCCTGCAGAAGGACGATAAAGAGGATATAAAAAAGGCATTCGACTTCCGTTATTATATCCTTTTGCACCTTTCTTTTTATATTTCTCTGAATCACTATAAGACATATTTACAATCCCCATAGGTTTGAAAAAAAATGTAGCAATATAATCTTCGTAGGACATCCCTGAAACGTGCTCAACAATATAAGCAGCGATACTAACGCCAAGATTACTGTATTGACACCTAGTGCCAGGTGCATACTTTGCTACTCTGCCTTTAGGGTAATATTCAAGCGATTCTTTAAGTGTTTTAATTTGTGGATTGTTGCAACCTAATTCTGCCAAACTCCAATCGCTTAAACCTGCTGTATGTTCAAGAAGATTTTCAATTCTGATTGGATATTTCTCTTCCCAAGGATTAATGATTTTTAAATCAGGTATTAAATCTTTAACCTTATCTTTTAAACTTAAACGCCCTTCTTCTTGTAATTTCAAAATAGCAAGACTAACGAACAATTTTGAAACAGAACCTAATCGAAACAACGTATTTTCATTTACATTAATGTTATTTTCTACATCAGCTTTGCCAAATCCTTTAAGTAAAATCACACTATCACCAGACAGCAACACTACAGATGCTCCATTCGTATTCGTTTCAATTAATACCTTTTGAATTGAATCTTGTAAATCTTCTAATGTTTGAGGTGTATTATCAGCAATGATATTTTGAGCAAAACTTACTGAAATACTACACACTAAAAAGACTAATAGAATAATGGACTTTTTAATAATTTTCATTTTTTGGTTGTGTTTTTTTATATTTCTCATTCTTGAGATTTTGAATTAATAAAGTCTAWWAWNNATRGWYYMAYMWTAKAWNTWCKKRMAYMWSTMKKTRWNNASCATWAYWGCWAYANCANTGAKNCNTTAATTWMWTMYNATCWRMNAYAWSSWYATNTAAKCSWACCTCGCCTTTCAAAAGTACTGAAATTTAAGTTATACGCACACAGTAAATCCATTAATTTACAAGTAGTTAACAACAAGAAAAACTGGAATGAATTAAAGTATTAGCACCAACCCTAATTATTACGCAAACCGTTATAAAAACA
The DNA here is from genome assembly GCA_002401105.1 of Flavobacteriaceae bacterium. GTDB lineage: Bacteria > Bacteroidota > Bacteroidia > Flavobacteriales > Flavobacteriaceae. Next base: position 6,266 of record NVSD01000041.1, read on the forward strand.
AGAGCTCATTTAGTGTATTGAGCCAGCCATAATTAAACTGTTGGACAGTAAAAACAATCAGGAGTAAGCAACTGTTTTTTAGATGAATAACCTCACATCTAGCTAGCAAAGTAAGCATACAAACAATTACAACTTCAGTCAGTCCTTATGATGAAGATTTTGTTTCCGTTCTAAAATAAATTTAATCGAAAAAAAATAATAAAAAAGCATCTTAAAAAGTAAAACACAATTCAAGATACTTAAAATAATAGTGTCTAAATTTAAACACGAATTTAGTTGGAGTTTAACTCAGTTCTTTGATATATGTCCTTATAGTTTTCAATTAGACGAATCGATTATCTTATATCTAAATTCAAGTATAATTGTATCCTGAGTGAGTTTATTTATTCCATGGAGTATTTTCCAATTTGTAAAAGGAATAATTTGTGGTTTATAAGGGATTTCTAAATTATATTCAGTTGTTTCATAGCCACCTAAACTAATGTGAAACATTCTTTTATGGTCATTAAAAATAGCAGTGCTGTTTTTATAAACATAAAAATCATCTTCTATATTTTTCTCACCCGACATAAGTATTATATGTGCCTCTTTTTTTGAGCTTATAAATGAAAAGGCTGCACTACTTAATTTTTCCTTAGTTCTAATTTCAAATAGTAGTTGATGAACTTGTTTTTTTTCTTGATTTTTTAGTAGCCCTATGATGAAATTTGGTGTTTTATATTCTAAAAGTGTCCCACTAAAAATTAGTATTGGCAATAATAGAGGGATGAAAAAAATAAATTTAACCCAAATCGAGCTAGCGTCTTTAAAAAAAAAAGAATTTATAATTGTAAAAGCAATCGCGATTAAAAATAATATTCCGAGGCCATAAAAAAAGGTTAACCCTTTTGCCATCGCGTTTCCAGAGAGCTCATTACCATTAAAACTTGTATTTAAATAATATTTATAGAGGCTTAGCAGTATGATAACATAGAGTGTTACTAATCCAGTGATAATTAAATTTGATTTCATATAATTTTATAGGCAACGTAATTTGCTTATTTTTTAATTTTATAGCTATGGTCACTGTTATCAATATAGATTTTACAGTCTTTAAAAAACCCGATTCCTATTCTAGGTTGGCTTGAAACATTTAYGCTAGTCTTGACATTTTTAAAATCGATATTTCCCAACTTAATTAAAGGTACTGTTCCTACTTTTTCCTTTATTTTTTGAAGCCCTCCAAGCGTATATCGGTCTCTTTCATTGTCGGTAAAATCATATTGTCGCAAAAGTTGTTTCGCAAGTTTAGACTCTTTTGGCAGATTAAATTCAGATGATGACCCAAAATCAACCACTACCTTGTATTCAATTCCGTCAATTGAAATAGATGTATAAGGTGCACCTCCTTCTCTTTTGATTTGAATGGTTTCGAAACTGTTGTCCACTAAGTTCTTATTGGAAATTTTTACTATTTTGTTCGGATAATCAATCAACCAATTGGCTTTTTTTATAATGGGCTGTCCAATTAGTCCTCCAAAATTAGGAATTTGTTCTTTTAGCCCCTTCATATCTCCATTTAGAGCTACCGTATTTCTAAAATCAATAGCACCAATTTTTAGTGACGCTATAATTTCATTTCCGAGTTTCATTTTACGTTTAGAGGCACCGCCATAATTACCAGTTTTACCTAGTATCGAATCTCTTTGAATTAATGAATAGTCCGCACCTGTGTCGAAAAGGAAATTTTTAGAAACTCCATTTAATTCGAAGGGCAAAATAATTACGGATTTGATCGTCTTAAATTCCGTTTGATACTCAAAGTTCTCAGGAAAGACATTTCCTTTGTTTTGATTTCTGGTTACTGAACAACTAAATGTAGTTAGGATAATTAGGCCTATTAATAGTGATTTAAATTTTTTCATATTGAGTTAAAGCTCGTTTGCGTTACTATAAAGATGCAAAAAAATGTCTCANGATTGCCTAAATGAACGTTTTTTTTGGTTACTGGCAACGGTTTATTTATAAGATTTCTCCGGTAATGTGTTACGGTTTAAATATGGTGCGTTTGGCATTTTGAAATACAAATTTTCAATTTACCACACTCCTTACTTATCGCTATCACCTTAATTACTAGCACCATTTACTAATTCCACTATGTTTTTATTAGCTTCTGAATCTCACTATTTAAATATCCGTATTTATGACAGGAGTTGTTCCGTTTTCTGAAATTAATACTACAAGCAAATTATTAATCATAGATACTTTTTGTTCTGATGAAATTTCTAATTCTTCTTCAATTTCTTTTAATGCAGTTTTAACGATTCCTATCGAACCCTCTACTATTTTTTTCCTTGCACTTATTATTGCTTGTGCCTGTTGTCTTTGCAACATTATTGCAGCTATTTCGGGAGCATAAGATAAATTAGAGATTCGTGCCTCTTCAACTTCAATTCCTGCAATAAATAATCTCTGTCCTATTTCTTGTTCTAATGCTTTATTTATTTGGTCAACACCAGAACGAAGAGTTATTGTATCTGCTTTATCTTCAATATCATCATATGGATATGAATATGCAATACTCCTTAATGCAGCCTCTGACTGAATTTTAACAAATTGCTGGTATGATTCTTCCCTGTTTTCTCTTTTAACGCCAGATTTCTCATCAATTACAGTACTTGCTTCTATATCAAAAATTGCTTTATATGTATCTACAACTTTCCAAACTACAACTGAACTTATCAATATCGGATTACCAAGTTCATCGTTTACTTTTATAACATCTGTTTCTAAATTTCTTACACGTAGCGAAACTTTCTTTTTATTGTAAAATGGGTTTTTCCAATAAAAACCATCTTTCTTTACTGTACCTTTATATTTCCCGAAAAATATCAAAACCCTAGTATGATTTGGTGTAATCACAAATAATCCGATCAACCAAAATATACCTATAATAGATGTCACAATCGTAATAGTTATTATTAGTGGCGATGATGAAATAATAGTTAGTAATGGGGTAAATATCATTGCCAATCCAATGAAAAGATTTACAAATCCGTTATTCCCTAATTTAATTTCCTTTTCCATTTCCTTTAATTTTTTTATAATTTATATGCCTATTGTTTAACCTTGAAGCTGACACCCAACCACCCACAATAGCAACCTTAAACTTGACGGTAAACCATTATAGCTAAAGCACAGGGGGCATTATTAATAAACAAGGTCAAAAAAGCACCTCGCCTTTCAAAAGTACAAGAATTTATGTTACACGCAGGTTTTTACACCTCTTATTTACAGACAATTAAGAACAAGTAAAACGGCATGAATTAAAGAAACAGAAAGTACGGTTGTAATTACGTAAACCGTTATGGAAGTAGGAGTTAGTTTAGTGTTTTGAGGCAACCCTAACTACACTATTGAACAGCGGAAATAGTCGCTAATAAGTAATTGCTTTCCTATTCGGTTATTTCCTTTGGGTTTTCACCAAATTCATTTACTCCAGAAGTWCCRTCCGAAAGGAAAAGCACCAATAACCAAATAGTACCTATWACAGGGATTAAACCAATCAAMAGCATCCRACCACTTTTTCCAACATCGTGAAGTCTTCGCACTCCAACGGCTAATCCWGGAATAAGCATCGCTAATGCATAGATTAAAAATAAAGGACCATATCCAATTTCTACTATAACTATYTCTAAAACCTTGTCAAKAAGCATTGCWGTACCAGAAAAAACMATGATAAACACTAGAAACACCCAATATTCTGTTCTTCTAGCACGACCGTTAAAATCTGCATACTGTTTTAAAACTTTTATATACCAATCCATCGTATTTATTTTTAAGAATTCACCCCGTTTATTTTAGTGGGTTCTGGTCTCCACTTATYYRTTTCTMATCAAAGACAGTYAAATTTTAATAGTATYTANTTTTTTWAAAAAAGCCAACAATTGACCACAAACATCATAGTTTCTAAATAAAAACAAGGAGCATAAATCAAAAATTTCACCTTTGGGGAGACTTTGTGTTGGCGGTATTTGTTAAAAGTACAGAACTTTAAACTTAAAAACAAATCCACATTCTATTTCTGTTTTGTTGCAATCGTACTTATTAGACATTCCTTAACACACTCAAATAGTGATATTTATTAAATATTCGAAAGGTTTTTAATCTAAAGAGTTTCTAAATCGTTGTAAAAATAATGGCACATTTAGAATTCTGAGCGTATCACCTCATTAACAGCACAAAAGAGGAAACAGTCCGGATTGCACAAAATTAGTTGTAGAAACTCCTACTTATAAAAATCGCAAAAGAAAGCATTGAGACTTGCACAAGTGGACATCCTGGAGTTGGCAATCCTGCGTAATTTTTTTATAGATGAGATCATTATTGCGTGAAATAACGCTGCGAGATAAAGGACTTTATAAGCGAGAARACAAGCTGATTTTTTTGATTAAAGACGTGCCAAGAGCAACATTAAATGACTATAGCTACAAATTATGGGATCAAAAAACGCTAGAACAACAAAAAACCTCTTGAAAATCAGATGATTAACAAGAGGTTTAGTACCTTGGGTGGGAGTACCTCTAAACTTACACCAACTTAACACACATTTAACTCCCTTAAAGACAACCATTAACAAAACTTAAATTAAGTTAAATATTCTTATATTTGTGAAAATATAAATTCTGTCAGTATTTCTGTCAGTAGTTTTACCAACTTAAACATAGTTATACTGTTATGAAAGTTTCATTCTATTTAGATAAAAGCAACCTAGATAAAGCTGGCAGAGCTCCTGTGTACTACAGCCTTACCTTTAAGAACAAGAGAATCCGAAAAAAAGTAAAGGATACGCACTCATTACTCAGTCACTGGGACACTCGAAAGTCCAGAATAAAACCGCCTAAAAAAAACGAAGACTATAATTACCATATCGAGTACAATAAAATACTTAGCGATTTTGAAGCAAGGGTAGAAAGCATCATAAGGCATTATCTACTCAAAGATATCGAACCAACAAAAGAAGATTTTCTTTCAAGGATCAATTCAGAACATGACTCCTCCTTAATTTTTGACTTTGATAACTGCTTTCAAGAATTCATAAAAATAAACAAATCAACAAAGGCAGAACGAACAATCAAAGGATATCAAACCACCAAAAACTTTCTTAACGATTATTGTAAATATACCCACAGTGTTTTAACCTTTGAAAGCATAAATATTGACTTTTTTGAAAACTTCAGGGACTATGCATTTATCACAAGGGAAGCAAAAAACAATTACTTTTCAAAACTACTCAGTACGCTAAAAACATTCATGACTTGGGCTTTTGAAAAAGAATATCACGAAAGCTTAAACTATAAAAAATTCAAGGCAAAAGAAGACGAAACAGAAGTCATTTACTTGACCATGGAAGAATTAATGAAATTATCAAAAYATGAMTTTGATTCTGATAGACTAAATCATGTTAGRGATGTTTATTGTTTCGGATGTTTCAGTGGCTTACGTTTTAGCGACATAAAACTACTACGCACCTCTAATGTTTTTGAAGATTACTTATTACTAAGTATCAAAAAAACTAAGACCATCAACCATAAAGTCCCTCTTAACATTTATTCCAAAAAAATTCTATCAAGGTATATTGACACTATATACGAACCCTTGCCCGTAATTTCAAATCAAAAATTCAACAATTACATCAAGGAATGCTGTCAAATTATTGGTATAAATACTCCAACGATGACAACTAGATATATCGGTCAAAAACGAATAGACAAAACAGTTCCTAAATACCAACTCGTTACAAGCCATACTGCCCGAAAAACCTTTGTGACAAATTCACTGATTTTAGGAATGAAAGAAATGGTAGTTCGTAATATAACAGGGCATAAAAAAGAAGAAAGTTTCAGACGTTATGTAAAAATAGCCGAAGACTTTAAGAAAAAGGAGATGGACAACACCTGGAACAAAATAGAACCAAAATAACATGAATAATTCAAGCATAAATAACGGTCACAACAAAATAGAAGGAACAAAGACATCTGTGTATATTAAAAAAACAGAAACCAACTATCTTTATGAAATAATCCTATCTAAAAATTTCGGAAGCTTAAAAAACATAACAAGTTTCAATAAGAAACTAAAGTCATTAAACCACATTGACAAAATTACAGAGGCCTTAAATCATCGAAAAGACATAGCAAACAGCATAAAAGACTATAGAAAAATAGAAAAACTGATTTTTAAACATATAAACTCGGAAAAGAATTCCATACTAGAAAAACCAATATTTGACCCTAACGACCCACTTACAGATTACACATACGAAGTGATAATGGATGTATTCTTAACTAAATGTATAAACGTACTCTATCATGACCAACATGAAATCATTAAAATAATAGGCNACWSWSWYMYTYWNCWTTCNAAYAWMWAYKMNATKAWYMWNTSARGWRATAGAAATTGATTTAAATAATGAAAAATTATCAATGATATTACCTCTTTTGATGAATTTTGAAAAATGGAAAACAAGTATTCAAAATTCACTATCAAATAAAGGAGCGGTTAATGATAAAGTTTTAAAAAAGAACAAAGTACTAGGYTTATTGGTTGAGTTAGATGAAAAACTAGAAGGAGAAACATATAAATTATTTACACTCATTACTAATTTCAATGATTTCATAGAATACCCAAAAGACAAGACATTTGGAACAAGAACCACTGTAATTTCATCGGGTTCTGGGTTAATTGAAAACTGTGATAAAATTCAAATTAACGAATACATCTCCTTTGTCAAACAATTAGATTTAAACAACTTAAACCAAAATACAAAACTTAAAATAAACAACAACTACAAACAATCTGAACTTTTAGAAATTCTAAACAATTTCAAAGAAGATTGCTCCTTTGTAGAATTAAGCACCTATGATTTTGTGTATTACTACACAACATGTGACAAAAGATCAAACTTAGATTTAAAACACAAAAACAATAGAATTAACAACATTCATTTATTTTCAAAAGAGCACAGGGCAGACCTACTTTCATTGATTAAATATTTAAACACAAAAAACATACTTGAAAGTGCCGACAAAAGAACTTATGCTCCTATTATTCAAAAATTTTRCTCTAAAAAAGAGTTAAACAGCACCACTACAATATATAACGCTTACAACAAAAGTAATTTACCAACTCATTCAATTTCATTTCTAAACAGAATGATTGACCAATTATAATATATCTTAGTAAACCCTTCCCTTTTAATACTTGACAAATTGTTGACCAATTCTCTGGTCAACAAAAACTCCATCTTGTTTAACCGCAATTTTACACCAGTTAAACACAAATTAATTAAAGATGGCAAACGTACTTTTTTACACACACAATAAGCAAGACCTTAAAGATGCGGTTCGATTAATAATAAACGAACTTAGGCAAACCGAACTAATAGATTCATCTATTCCAAAGGATGATGAAAAACTATCTCAAAAAGCAGCGGCTGCTCTATTAGGGATATCAATTACTTCCATAATAAGCTGGAGGAAGTCAGGAAAAATTCCAAGGGATGCTTATTTAAGAATTGGAAGACCTATTTTTTATTCTAAAAAGAGACTACTCGAGTGCGCTAGGAAAAACAGAAGCTTAATCAAACCTGTAAAAAACTAAGCGACATGAAACTACGGAACAAATACCTAAATCAAGCGAACTTCTTTACAAGAAGCTTATTTAAGTTAGACAGAGAAATACATAAAGATATCGTTTACTTAATTCAAAGTAAAATAGATTTTTTTGGGCAACCACAAAAAATCATAAGTATTTCTTTTAATGACTATTTAAATGCCAAAAACATTGTCAAAAATGACACTTATTCATTTTTAGAATTCCACAAGTTTGCGAATGAGATTAAAATGGTGGGAGGAGCATTTTACAATAACATAAACAATTCGTTTATCTCTTTTAACATTGTAGACAATGTACAAATAGACTCAGAAAACTCGGAGACCTTAAAAATAGAACTAGGAAGGTTTGGTAAAATCTTCTTTTTTAAAGAAAACCTGATCAACTACATAAAAGAGATTACACCAAAAGGAAAACCTTTAAAATATATTGGGCATACTCAAATTGAAAATTCTACATTTAAAATAAGCGGAATCAGAAGAAAAAAGTTCTTTGAAATAATTTCTCAATTCAAGAATACAGGGTTTTGTAAGATTTCGGTTAAAGAGCTCAAAATGTACCTCGGATACATAGAACTCGTAGATAAATCAACTCAAAAAGCTTTAAAAAGAGAAGACCAACTGAAGTTCATCTTCATCCCACAAGACAAATACGACTTTAAGGATAACTGCCCAAGGTATAGTCATTTTGAAAGAGATTTTTTAAAACCAGCGATAAGAGCCATAAACCAAGATATAAGCAAGGATATTAAGAATTTAATAATATCTAGAAAAACAAAAACTGGAMRRAAAATTACACACTTAGAATTTAAGTTTAATGCATTAGGTAAAGATTTGACAATGGACGAAACTAAATGTTTAAAGTTCTTTGAACAATGCAAATTAGACCGAGAGCAAATCRTCTTTTTAATAAAAAGAATAGGCTATAAAGAAATGTATGGCAGATGGATGCAAAATGTTGAAAAAAAGATATACGATAGCGACAGAATTGCGAAATTTTATGAAAGGAAAACTCAAAAAGAAATTAAAAATATTTCAGGATATCTATACAGTATTTTATTTCCAGAATTAAAGAACGGATAAAAACTAAGCAAAATAAGCCTCTATTCTAAGGATTCAGACTCACACTTAAAGGACGTGCACTCACACTTAAAGGATATACCCTCACAAATAAAGGGGGCGACCTCACAGATACAGGACAACCACTCACATTTAAAGGACGGAACCTCACAGGTCGTGTTTAGCGTAAGGATAGAGCCTCACAAATTAAGGATGCATCCTCACAGATTAAGGACACACCCTCACACGTCATTAAGGATTCAGACTCACACATAACTAAGGACAGACCCTCACACATACCCCCTCTGAGCCCTTTATTCACAGTAGGTACAGCGCTCTGAAAACACTACTGTTAAATAATGAAAATGAAAAATAACTACAGCTATTTATAATACATAAAAATTAAACCTTCAAAAAACAATTGACTGATGAAAAAACAAAAATTAAACTGTGAAAAAGCACGGTATTACCCAATCGTACAAGCTCTTGGAAAATTTGGTCATTTCCCAAAAAGAAAATCAGAAAAAGAAGCTTGGTTTCTAAGTCCGTTTCGTTCAGAATCCAGAGCCTCATTTAAGGTCTCTATGGCATTAAACAGATGGTATGACCATGGAGAGGGACGAGGTGGAAATGTTATAGATTTAGTCATGGAACTAAAAAGATGCACTACCTCTGAAGCTTTATGTTTTTTAACGGAAGAAATTAGTGTTTTATCTTTTCATCAGCAACCCCAAAAAAAACTAGCCAAAGAAAAAAACTACCGCATCTTAGAAATAAAAACGCTTCAACATAGAGCTTTACTTGGATACCTCATTTCAAGAAAAATAGACACTCAAATAGCTATAAAAAACTGCACAGAAATCCATTACGAACTGAACTCTAAAAAGTTTTTTGCTATCGCTTTTAAAAATGATAAAAACGGTTTTGAAATTCGCAATAAATACATCAAGGGAAATCTTGTAAACAAAAACATTACCACCATAAAAAACGAATCAAAAGCAGTTTGCATCTTTGAAGGCTTCATAGATTTCCTATCCTTTAAAACACTGTACAGAAACAAGTCATTTAGCACGGATTTTATAATTCTAAATTCGATTTCAAATGTAAAAAACATAATCTCAATAATTAATAAATACGATAAGGCATACTGCTATTTAGATCGTGACATCCCAGGAATTAACGGAACAACTATTTTAGTAAATAGTCATAAAAATTGCATTGACCAAAGCTATTTATACAGTGGACATAACGATTTTAATGRCTACTTAACAAGAATTCCCGTCACACAACAATGAGCACGTGATGATTAGGTAATGAGTAAGCGAGGCGAACTCGGGCAGAGCCCGATTTAGTCCCCCTCGCCCTCCGGGAYTTTCAAGGTATACATTTCATAATCACGGCATTACCAGGACTACTATTGATTTTGATATTATGCACTTTTTTAGAAGTATTCCTTGTAGACACAAGATTTAATGATAACTAACGAATAACCAACTGCATAATGACTAAAAACTCATACAAAACAATACGTATTTACAGTTCAAGTTTTGAAAAAATAAACGGGTATTGCAACAAATATTCTCTAAGCAAAACAGAACTTATTGAGGTTTTTTTAGCCTTCTTTGATGATACTAAAATTGACCCTAGAGATAAATCTGATGTTTCAGCAGAAGTCAAAAAATTAAAGAATCAATTGATTGGGTTTATCCGAACACAAGAAAAAGACAAACTGAATCCATTGATAAGAAGACAAGAACTTTTAATCGACAGATTTCTTCAAATCATCAAAGAAGATTTAGTAGACAAAAAATTCATGGTACAAATAGCAAATCAACTAGGTAAAGAAATCGTAAAAAAAATCAAAGAWAATGATCGTTAAATTTCAAGTATCCGACAAATCAAATGGCAATAAAGGTAGTTCTACTGCAATGGTCAATTACCTCGAAAAATATGACAGGGTRAATGAAAAAGAATCGATTAAAAATGGTGATTTAGAAATCCGTAGACAAGGTTTTTTCACACATACAGAAGAACGTTTGTTTAAATCTGAGATTATAGAGAGAATAGATACTAATAAAAAAGGCTTAGGAAAAAATGATTCTAAATTCTATTCCGTAACCATTGCCCCAAGCCAAAAAGAACAAAAACAAATTTTGYCAGCTTTAGGTATAAAAGAGACAAACTCAGTTACGAATTTATCCTCAAAACAATTAAATGATTTTGAAAAATCGCTTATTGAATATTCTAGAAAATGCATGACCGAATATGCAAAACATTTCAAAAGAGATGGGTTAGAAGACGGTAATCAATTGGTCTATGCCGGAATAGTAGAACATTACAGAGAATTTAAAGGTACAGAAGCATTAGTAAAATCAGGGAATGTAAAATCAGGAGCCAGAAAAAACGGTTTTCAATCTCATGTACACATCATTGTTTCCAGAAAAGACAGCGCTATGAAAATTAAACTTTCCCCTCTAGCGAATGAAAAAGGAAACACGACATGCAAGCTAAACGGCAAAAAAGTTCAAAGAGGTTTCGATAGAAACTTGTTTAACATAAAAGCTGAAAGGCTTTTTGACCAAAATTACAAATACGAAAGGTCCAATCAAGAAAAAGTAGAGTTTAGAATAGAAGCATCCAAACATGAACTTCAAAAAAAAATAATACAAACAGAGAGAAATCCTCTAAAGAAAAAAAAACTTGAAGAAGAACTTATTAAACGATATGACCAACGGAATAATTATTCTAACAAAGACAAAACACCGGACACAAGCCTTAAAAGAAAGAAAAACATAAACCAGATAGAAATTTAGAAACAGGCACAGAAGTATTAACCACATATGATTTAAAGAGAGAAACCATAATTACGGGGGTGTAAGGAGAAAGAAAAGGAAATCTGTAATCCAACAACTCCTGCAAAACAATTTCAGCGGTACCCTGCACCACTATAAAGCCCTTAAATGTCAGAATTAATATAATTTACTGCAGTAAAAAAACAGAGCTATTAAAATAGCTCAAATCAATTTTAAAAACATCCACACAGTTAGCTCAATCCAATACGAAATAACAACTCATGAAATTTTCAGCAATCAGACAACTTTACACGATAACTAGATTGATAAAAAGGGAAAAACAATTACAATGATTAAAACAAGAAAAACATGAGAAAACCAAAAACACAAAACAACCCTAAGGACAATAATTTCGATGATCTCTTTTTAACCTCTGAAGGAAAAAGTATTTTAGATTACGTTGAAAATACGTATTTATCTCATGAAGAATCTCAAAAAATGATCTACCCATATCTTTACAGGTATTTCAATACCCTTCAGCAATATTTAAACCAAAATATTGAACCAATTACCGCTAAAGAAATCGCTTATAACGAAATGGTTGAATGTATTGATGAATCCTTAAAACAATAAAATTAATGAGTAAAAAATTTTCTGTTTCAGAAATCTCACGACAACTTGGCGTCAATCCACGACAAGTGCAGCGCATGCTCAAAAACCTTATATCTATTGAGAAAGGGTATTATCGTGTAGACGAATCCATTCTAGAATTACTACAATCTCACGACAATGATACGTCAATTTCAGGACAGGTCGCGACAACTGACGACATGGTAATTGAAGGCTTTACTAAAGAAGAATATCAAGAATTTAAAAAACGATTAATCGAATACCCATTACTAAAAAGTCACATCCAAACAATCCTACAAGAGCTTGATTACCACAAGCGATCATCAGAGAGTAAAAACAGACAATTAGAACTGGTATTACAAAACATCAGGGAACGTAATTTTATTGAAGCAACTGACAAAAAGCAACGGATTTAATCACTTAATAATTGAACCTATGAAAACAAAAAGAAGTAATCTAACACTTTATATACTTAAATTTAAATATCTTTCAATTATAAAAATAGGCACCTCTAAATCACTATGTATTAGAATAAACACATTCAGAAAAGACTACAAGGAAGAATTTGACTTACAACATTCCTATGCAATTGGTTGCCATAATGCCGCCAAAATAAAAGCGCTTGAATATGAATTACTAACAAACACCGTTGAATTTAAAATTATAGGCAAGTTGCTTGAGCAATTTGAAGGGTTAAACGGAGCAACAGAAATCCGAATGGACATTTGCCTACCATTAATCCTAAAATTAATAAAATACAAAGCAAAACTTACAGGAGAGTTTCATATTTATTCTAGCATTTCACTTGAAAAAAACATCCACTCCGAATTACCTACCTCTATATTTAATGAATTGGGAGAAACTCCCTATAAACAAATTAACATAGCAGAGTCACTCATAAAAGCCATCAAACGTAACACCGAAGAATTCAAAGAACTTGACTATGAAGAAATAACCAATAAAATTCTAGCCTCTTACTTAAAAACTAAAAAAATAAAACTTGAGAAAAATTTAAATAGTGCTTATAAACGCAAAAAAGGGATGCATTTCCCTCGTTTTTATAAAACGAACACATGGTATTGGATGAATCCCAGTTCGAAGCTGAATACGATTAAAGAAAAAGATTAGATTAACCCCGTATAAAGGACTTCATACAACTTACTTCTAGTACATTTACAATCTAAAAACAACGATTAAAAAATAACTAAAGTATTTTCACAGCTTCACTGAACACAAATAAAGGGTTGGCGGTTCTGGCGTGGATGCATTTTAAATAAGCAATGTTTTATGTTTTTAAGATGGAAGCAGGGAGCAGGAAACTGTTCTAATGCAGTAATTATTTATATAAATATTATCGTGCCAAAAATAAACAATAATTTTTCAATTATAAATTGAACCCTTTAGGGGCAAGTGAGTATCAACGAATTCTCGAAAATAAAACTTTTGAACAATAATTGTTATTAACTACCTAGGAAAGAGTTATGTTTTATTTAAAATAGTGACTAATTTTGTAAACGAGCTTTAATAATTTCGTTTGCTTGATTTTACTTTTAGGAAGAGTGAAGTTATAAGCACTAGAAAAGTCATATTTAAGTATCTCACTACTTAAATATGACTTTTAGAATTTTGATTATGAATTCCTATAAGTTTTATCTATAAAATTTATTAATACTTTAAAAAATGATTGACTTAGTTACATTGCTTGTGTTCTTAGCCATATTAAAGGAACTCAAAAAGTAGTATGGTAATTAAACCATAATTATTAACTTTTAAATAAAAGGTATCCGAAAGGATGCCTTTTTTAATGCATTTTGTTATCTGTTACAAATGTAAGAATATTTTCATGTTATTATGAAAATATTCTTCATAGTTATTAACAAACAAACCCACCTAAACAACCTAACTACCAATAAGATAAGAGCCGTGTTAACAATTTAAGAAGGACAATCTATAAAGAGCATGTTATATGGATTATAAATCAACACATGTATTCCCATGTATTCCCATGTATTTCCTATAATAAAACTATGTGTTTTTGTTAAATTTCGTAGCTAACTGGGTTTTACTTTTAGAAAGTAACATACAAGAGGTAGCGGTTCGGAAGTGGGTTCATTTTTAAGCCTTATAAAACTAAAATTTGTTTTTATAGCAGAAAGACCATAAATCTAAGCAGTAGTTAAGCACATTGACCCCTTGGCAAAACTAAATAGTTATATGTAACCTCAAAATCTTAGTTCAAAACTTTTGAACTAAGACCGCCCTTTTTTAGTAGGGGGTTTTTACTTTAAATAACTATTTGAGGTACTTGTGTTTTGTAAGTACATTGTACATTCCAAATACTCCTTGTATGTTTTTCTATGTTTCTTTTTTTTGAAATCTACAGACATCACCTTTCCCAATTTGTAATGCTGTTCTAATTGATAAATGAGGTCTAACACACTCGAATAGGCGCCAATTACACTTAGATTAAATGTTTTTATTTCACTGTTCTCAATGTTTACGGTATGCGGCTCATTAAATTTTGTAATTTCAAGATCTAGTCTTTTTGAAATAGTCGTTATTTTATTTAGCAAATTAGTTTCAAAACCATCTAATCTATTTATTTTTTTTACTGTTAAAATAGAATCATAATAGTTATTTTGAATTCTTAATTGTTTTAACTGAGATGGAATATTTGAAAATTGGATTTCTTGTGTTTGAATATTATTTAAATACACCCGTGATTCCAATGTCTTGGAAACAGCAAATCTATATGACAATAATATCAAAATTAAAAACCCTAGAATCAATAAATACGTTGAGTTAATATTCTTCATAAAGCTGTATTCTAAGTTTGAAGGAGGTTTCTTTTTGATGCTGTGTACCAAATTTTTCAAGATGTACTTTTTTGACCCATGTTTCTTTTTCAAGGATTGTTATCCAAGCAGTAAATTCTTTTGAGTCCAATAATACACCTTCAATGTATAAGGATTGAAAATCATAGCTAAGAGGTTCATTTTCTTTTATTTTATGTAATAGTGGCTGAAACTGAAGCTGCTGCAGGCAAGTCTGCTCAGGCTAGGTAATAGGCAAGGCAAGATAAGCCAATATTGGACAAACGAGGTTTAGAGTGTTTGGCGGTTACTAGCTGCAAAACGTAGAGCTTCTTTGGCTGCAACAACAAGCGCGCGGGCCTTGTTTCGGCATTCTTGGAATTCAGATTCGGGATCACTATCTGCTACAATGCCTGCGCCGGCTTGCACGTGTAGTTTACCGTCTTTCACGATTGCTGTGCGCAGCACAA
>NVSD01000042.1 GCA_002401105.1 Flavobacteriaceae bacterium
TATTGCATCTAGGCTTATTCTTKWMSRARSCAKCNNMRTTCTMANKKAGNTTWARRASCAANWAACANMYKWWAKTKACRANACCYGNNTTSWWRCARMMTTGKWAKWMAACNNTTATAAATTTGAAGTAAAAAACACCGTGCTTTAAATCAGCATATCAATAGTTACGAGTAGAAAACAGTCGGGTAACACTAACTGTTCTCTACTCGNTTTTTTTATACTACTTTTGCCTTCCTCTCAATACTTTAATTACATCCTTAAATCTAAATCCTTTGGCTTGTAATAAAATTAAATAGTGAAACAGCAAATCGGCACTTTCGTTTAAAAACAAATCATCGTCATTGTCCTTTGCTTCTATAATCACTTCTACTGCTTCCTCTCCTACTTTTTGAGCAATTGTATTGATCCCTTTTTCAAACAAACTCGCTACATAGGATTTTTTACCATCCGCTGCTGTTCTACGTTGATCAATGACATCTTCTAAATGAGAAACAAAACCAAAATTATCCTTATTATCAGTTGCCCAGCACGTATCCGTTCCTTTATGACAGGTAGGACCCGCGGGATTTACTTTAATTAATAAGGTATCATTGTCACAGTCATTTTTGACAGAAACTACCCCTAAGAAATTACCACTTTCTTCCCCTTTGGTCCACAAACGCTGTTTACTACGGCTGTAAAACGTTACTTTTTTTTCGAGGATGGTCTTCGCATAAGCATCGGCATTCATATACCCTAACATCAACACATTCTGTGTAGTTGCATCTTGAATAATTGCAGGGATTAAGCCTGTATTTGCATCGTATTTAATTTCCATTTGTTTTTATATTTAATGAGATATTATACCAATTACAATCTCACAGGGATTCCCTGATTTTTTAATTCTTGTTTTAAATCACTTATTTCAATTTCCTTAAAATGAAATACACTTGCTGCCAATGCCGCATCCGCTTTTCCTTTGATAAAAGCATCTGCAAAATGTTGCATGTTCCCAGCGCCTCCAGAAGCAATGATAGGAATATTAATTAAGYCAGCCATTTTAGACAAAGCGGCATTGGCAAAGCCATTTTTAGTTCCGTCGTTATTCATAGAAGTGAATAAKATTTCTCCGGCRCCTCGTTTTTCAACTTCCTGAGCCCAATCAAATAAATCCAATTCAGTAGGTACTTTTCCRCCTACCAAATGCACTTTCCACAGCCCATTGATTAATTTAGCATCAATAGCAACCACAATACATTGACTCCCKAATTTTTGAGACAATTCGTTAATCAATTCAGGACGTTTTATGGCAGCTGAATTTACACCTACCTTATCKGCACCCGCTTTTAGCAGGATGTCTACATCTTCTATAGACGATACACCTCCACCAACAGTAAATGGTATATTGATGGCTTCTGCCACCTTCAATACCATATCTTTCAAGGTTTTCCTGCGTTCTTCCGTAGCTGAAATATCTAGAAACACCAATTCATCGGCGCCATTTTCGCTGTATAATTTAGCGAGTTCCACGGGGTCTCCTGCATCTCTTAGATTTACAAAATTGACCCCTTTTACCGTACGTCCATTTTTAATGTCTAGACAGGGGATGATTCGTTTGGCAAGCATAGTTGTTAGTTGTTAGTTAAAATAAAATTTTCCAATTGCTTTAGGCTGATTCTATTTTCATAGATAGCCTTTCCAATGATAGTTCCTTCACAACCCATTTCGGCTAACTTAGGAAGTTCGTCAAAAGTGGAGATTCCACCGCTTGCGATTAATTTAATACCTGGGCATTTATCGATTATTTTTTGATACAAATCAAAGGAGGGCCCAATGAGCATTCCGTCTTTTTCGATATCGGTACAGATTACATATTCGATGCTTTTCTTCATGTATTTTTGGATAAACTCTACCAAATCTAAGTCACTTTTTTCCAACCATCCACTGATGGCAATTTTTTCGTTGTTTGCATCGGCGCCTAATATCATTTTCTCATTCCCATACTTGGCAATCCAATCGCTAAACAGCGCTTCGTTTTTAACAGCAATACTTCCTCCTGTAATTTGCTGTGCACCACTTTCAAAGGCGATTTTCAAAGACTCGTTATTTTTGATACCGCCCCCAAAATCAATACGTAGGCTTGTTTTTGTGGCTATTTGTTCAAGTACTTTGTAATTGACAATAGTATCGGATTTCGCCCCRTCCAAATCCACCAAATGYAGGCTYGTAATTCCRTGKGCYTCAAAYTGYTYYGCCACCTCWARWGGCGACTCGCTATATATTTTTTTRGTRCTATAATCTCCTTTGGACAATCGGACACATTTGCCTTCAATAATATCAATTGCGGGTATAATTCTCATGTTTTATTTTTTATAAATTGATAAAATTCTTTAATATTAATTCACCTGCTTTCCCACTCTTTTCCGGATGAAATTGCACACCGTAAAAATTATCTTGTTGCAAGGCTGCTGCATAGTTCATTTCGTAATTACAGCTAGCAATTTTCTGGGACGTATTGGGCACATAGTAACTATGTACAAAATACTGATATTCCATTTCTTTAATTCCTTTAAAAAGCGGAGAAGACAAATTCGAAATTTGATTCCAGCCTATTTGAGGTACTTTTACAGCATCGGAAAACCGAACCACATCCACCTCAAATATCCCTAATGCTTTAGTGTCTCCTTCTTCGCAATTTTCACACATCAATTGCATGCCTAAACAAATCCCCAAGACAGGTTGCGTCAATGTAGGAATTAAGGTATCCAATCCTGAATCCTTTAACTTTTCCATGGCACTACTCGCCTCACCAACACCGGGGAAAATCACCTTGTCTGCATTTTTTATTTGCTCGGGATTATCCGTTAACACAGCGTCTATTCCTAAGCGTTTAAAAGCAAATTGAATACTTTTTATATTCCCTGCTCCATAATCTATAATCACTAACTTCATTCCTATCTATTTAAAGCATTCCTTTTGTACTTGGTAAAATCATTTTTTCCGAATCTCGTTTCACCGCAGCCTTCAAGGCTTTGGCAAAAGCTTTAAAAATTCCTTCTATTTTATGATGTTCGTTGCTTCCTTCTGCCTTAATATTCAAGTTGGCTGAAGACCCATCACTAAAAGACTTAAAAAAGTGAACAAACATTTCTGTGGGTAATTTACCAATCATTTCTCTTTTAAATTCTGCATTCCAAACCAACCAGTTTCTACCGCCAAAATCGATGGCTACTTGTACCAAACAATCATCCATAGGCAAGCAAAAACCATAACGCTCTATGCCTAATTTATTCCCTAATGCTTTTTTAAATACTTCCCCTAAAGCAATGGCAGTATCTTCTATGGTATGATGCTCATCTACTTCTAAATCTCCTTTCACTTGAATATCCAAATCCATTTGACCATGCCTTGCTATTTGATCCAGCATGTGGTCAAAAAACGGTAAACCTGTGCTTATATTCGCTTTTCCAGTACCATCCAAATTCAAGTGAATGTTGATGTCTGTTTCATTGGTTTTCCTGACAATACTAGCCGTTCTATTTTTCAATTTCAAAAACTCATAAATAACTTTCCAATCGGTAGTTTCTAAAGCTATAACGGCCTCCAACTGACTCCTGTCTACAGATATCTCGTCTGCACCTAATAAAGAATTATCATTGATAAATATCCCTTGAGCATTTAAGTTTTTTGCCAATTGTATATCTGTCAGTCTATCACCAATAACATAAGAGTTTTGCATATCGTAGTCCTCAGAGAAATATTTACCTAACAAGCCCGTATTCGGTTTTCTGTTGGGCGAATTCTCTTTTGGAAAGGTTTTATCAATATATACATCTTTAAAAACAACATTTTCATTTTCAAAGGTTTGCATGATAAAATTATGAACCGGCCAAAAGGTGTTTTCTGGATACACTTCCGTTCCCAATCCATCTTGATTGGTAACCATTACCAATTCAAAATCTAATTCTTGGGCAATTTTAGCCATATAATAAATGGCTTTGGGATAGAATTCTAATTTTTCGAAACTGTCAATTTGTTCATCGGCTGGTTCCTTGATTAAGGTGCCGTCTCTATCTATAAATAATACTTTTTTCATTGGTAGTTGWTGTTGCTAGTTGTGTGTTGTTTGTTGTTTGTTGATGCCCCAGTTTTACAAGGGAGTTATTTAATTCCCTGCCTTTGCGAGGATGCTATTGTCTAATATTGAGTCATATCTCTTGTCTCAAATATTAACAAAGACTTTTCAAAGCTTCGATTAACAATGTATTTTCTTCCTGAGTTCCTACGGTAAATCGCAAGCAATTTTCACAGTGTAATTGTGTTGTTCTATTTCTAACAACTATACCTTTTTCTAATAATTCCTGATATCTTAGATCGGCATCATCAACTTTTACCAAGATAAAATTTGCATCTGTTGGGAATATTCTAGCGACAAAAGGAATCTGCTCTAAGCCATGAAGCAATACTGTTCTATTCCTTAATATTTGAATGATTTCTGTTTGCACATCATTATAGGCTAWCAATCGAGACAAGGCTTTTTCCTGCGTTAATTTATTAACATTATAGGGAGGTTTTATACGATTTAACACCTTAATAATCTCTTCAGAGGCATAACATACGCCCAMCCTAATTCCAGCCATACCATACGCCTTGGACAATGTTTGCGTCACAATTACATTGGGGTACTGGTCTAGTTTTTTTAAAAAACTTGACTGAGTAGAAAAATCGATATAGGCTTCGTCTATCACTACAATCCCTTTAAACCCCACTATTAACTGCACTATTTTATCCTGTCCAAATGCATTTCCTGAGGGATTGTTTGGAGAACAAATAAAGAGTATTTTTTGCATTTTATCTTGCCCTGCTAGTACTTTATCTACCTCTATTTCAAAGCGATTAGTTAAGGGTACTTCCCTAATGGCTACATCATTTAAATTTGCTAAAACCTCATACATTCCATAGGTTGGCGGCATGCTAATAATGGCATCCCTTCCTGGATTACAAAAGGCTCTGAAAATTAAATCCAATACCTCATCACTTCCATTCCCTAATAGGATTTGATTTGACTTTACTCCCTTTTGGCTAGCCAAAACTTCTTTTAATTTTTGCTGATATGGATCTGGATATCTGTGGACATCCGTTTTAAACGGGCTCTCATTGGCATCTAAAAAAACCAATCCTCCGGCGTCACCTTGAAACTCATCCCTGGCAGAAGAATAAGCTTTCATGTTTTTTACATTTTCTCTGAGTAAGTCATTTAATTTAAACATGTCTTAGTTTTTAGTTCTTAAACTATCCAATCGCAATGTCACCGCGTTTTTATGAGCAAATAAGCCTTCGGCCTCCGCCATAATTTCTATAGAAGGTCCAATTCCTTGGATTCCTTTTTCTGATATCTTTTGAAAAGAAATTGTTTTTTGAAATGAGTTTAAATTCACCCCTGAATACGCTTTTGTATAACCATTTGTAGGCAAGGTATGATTGGTTCCCGAGGCATAGTCTCCGGCACTTTCCGGTGTGTAATTCCCCAGAAACACAGAACCTGCATTTTCTATTCCCTGACAATNAAAATTATTATTCTCTGTACAAACTATAAAATGTTCTGGCCCATATTCATTAATCAACTCAAGCGCTATGGTATCATTTTTRACTAAAATTAATTTAGAATTCCGAATCGCTTTTTGTGCCGTCTCTTTCCTAGGTAATTTTTGCAATTGTACAAATACCTCTACACTAATATTATTTAATACTTTTTCTGATGYACTGACACAAATAACCTGACTGTCTGGCCCATGTTCCGCCTGACTTAATAAGTCTGAGGCTACAAATGCAGGGTTGGCACTTTCGTCGGCAACTACTAACAACTCACTGGGACCAGCAGGCATGTCTATAGCCACTCCGTATTTAGTAGCCAATTGTTTGGCCACTGTCACATACTGGTTYCCTGGTCCAAATATCTTCGAAACTTTAGGAATCGACTCCGTCCCAAARGTCATTCCTGCAATGGCTTGAATMCCTCCTACTTTTAATACTTTCGTCACTCCACATAATTGAGCGGTGAACAAAATAGCTGGGTGAATTTTCCCTTCTTTATTYGGAGGAGAACACAGTACTATATTTTCACAACCYGCTATTTTCGCCGGACAAACAAGCATTAACACCGTTGAAAACAGCGGGGCAGTACCACCTGGAATATATAAACCTACATTGGTAATTGCTCTTTTTTCTTGCCAACAAAACACGCCGTTAGAGGTAGTMACACGTTCCGTGYCTACATCCTGAGCTCTATGAAACTTTTCAATATTCCTTTTCGCCAAACGAATGGCTTCTTTCAATTCTAGGGAAACCAACGAAATGCTCTCTTCAAATTCAGTTTCAGTCACCAACATAGCATCCAACTGTACCTTGTCGAATTTTTTTGTATAGGATAGTACAGCGCTATCTTTTTTTGTCTTCACTTTTTCAAAAACGGCAGTAACCACATCTTCAATATCTTCCACAGATTGTGTAGCACGTTGCAGCAAAGTATTCCAAGTGTCCTTAGCAGGGTATTTAATTATTTCCATAGCCATTATTTTTATTATAAAACCATTTTCTCAATAGGTATTACTAAAATCCCTTCAGCCCCTTCGTTTTTCAAAGAGTCAATAACATTCCAAAACGAATCTTTCTCAATAACGGTATGAATAGAACTCCATCCTTCTTCGGCCAACGGCAATACAGTAGGACTACGCATCCCTGGTAATAATTTAATAATGTTCGCCACCTTATCGTTTGGTGCATTCATTAAAATATATTTACTTTTTCTWCCYWWCAATACCGATTTGATACGGAACTGTAAGGTATCTAAAATTTCTTGCTTTGCAGGGCTTAAGTTTGCAGAAACAGCTAATACAGCTTCGCTCTCTTGCATTTTCTCAACTTCCTTTAAATTGTTCTTAAACAAGGTACTACCACTCGAAACAATATCACAAATAGCATCTGCCAATCCAATATTAGGAGCAATTTCAACAGAACCGCTAATTACGTGTAGTTCTGCTTTCACTCCTTTCTCCGCCAAATATTTTTTTACGGTATTGGGATAAGAGGTCGCAATTCGTTTGCCTTCTAAATCCTGTACCGAATTATAATTCACATCTTTAGGTACCGCCAAAGAAACACGACATTTAGAAAAGCCAAGCTTCTCAACAATCGTAATTTCGTCGCCTTTTTCCACCAATACGTTTTCACCAATAATGGCAATATCCACTACGTCGTCACGTAAATACTGGGGGATATCTCCATTTCGTAAGTAAAAAACCTCCATAGGGAAATTCCTTGTCGTGGCTTTTAATTGATCCTTTCCATTGTCTACAGAAATACCACAATCTTTTAATAATTTTAACGAATCTTCATTCAAACGACCCGATTTTTGTACTGCTATTCTTAATTTTTCCATCTAAAATTGGTATAAAAAAAAGTCCCTCCTGAAATATCAGGAAGGACTTATATATGTTATTATGTTTAATTAACTACATACCTAGCTCACCCGATGTTGGTCAGAGAAAAAGCGATGCGTATGATGAATTAAATTGTACATGTTCTATTTATTGATGGACAAATATATGTTTTTTTATTTTTAACAAACAAGCAAATTTTAAATTATTTATGAAATACTCACAAGTTTAACGAAATCCTTACGACATGTATGATATTTAACAATTCTMGAKARTAGTTTGATAGCTTGATTTCGGATAGAAATAACAAACAAGAAGTGAAACAACACTTTTTTTTTACAGCATGCCAACGCTCTAAAAATTGGATATTATTTAAGTCATCTATTTAGACAAACATAAAAATGAACGAAACTTAGTCATTTCATATCTTTTGTAGAGTTCATTAAGAGGTCTAAAAACGTTATACAAGAGGTTGTCGCTTGGAATGAAGAAATGCATGAATATAAATCGTATTCAACTCAATTGTAAAGTGTATTCCATAATTGAATTTATTGGTGTAGGCCACCCTAAATTCTTTATATTTTATTTGAAAAAGAAATGGAGTCTTTTCTATAATCATTAATTGTTGGTGTACCGCTTTATAAAATTTTACTGGTAAATCAACTCCTTTAGACTTATACCAATTTAAAAATTCAAACAACTCTATTTCTGCTTCTGGTTTAATGATTACGTTATAAACCATATTTTGAACAAATTTCTTCATTCAATACAGACCATTTTTTTCCACTTTCTGGATTCTTGTAATGCTCCAATAAACGAGCATCTAAAATTTCTTTATGAGCATCCGACAACTCTCTTTCGTTGGTTTTTATATAGTTCTCATATAAGTCATCAAGCATCCGTAAAAAATGATCATCAACCTTTCCAATATTTTCCACCCATTTCTCCCTTAACTCTCTAGCTCCCATAACAGTTGTCTTTTTATAAAGGTACAATTTTATTATTAATTTAATTTCAAATAAAAAACAGGACAGAATTTCTTCCAGCCTGTTTCATCATTACTTTTATTTATCCCATTATTAACCCACTAAGGTCTCCAAATAATGTTCTTCAATATTATAGGCTTCTTTTAATCCAGTGATTTTTGAATCAATTTTTGAAGTGTCTGATTTTTTATTTGATTTTGTACCTACCAACATCACATTTTTACGGGTATGCTCGTTGCTGATAAATTCAAATACCATGGTTTGGTAATTGTGTTTCTCAAGGACCAACGCTCTGATGGTATCGGTTATCATTTCGAACTGTCGYTCTTTAAATATCCCGTATTTTAACARAGGGCTTTCTTGAGTAATTCCTTTTACTTGTTGACGGATTTGTTTATGACAACAAGGTGCACAAATAATCAACTCKGCATTKGCTACTAATCCTTTGTAAATAGCGTCATCCGTAGCKGTATCACAAGCATGAAGCGCAATTAAAATATCTATTTTACTATTRTCAAACTCTTGAATTTTCTGYGCTACAAAATTCAAATTATCAAAACCACATTTGTCTGAAATATCATTGCAATAATCCACTAAATTTTGACGTAATTCTATTCCTGTAACCGACGCTGAATATTTTTTCGTATTTACGAGATAATCATATAAAGCGAAGGTCAAATAGCCTTTCCCAGAGCCCATGTCAACAATATTAATATGTTTTGGTAAATGAGCGTTTTTTAATAAGCCTTCAATAATCTCCAAATACTTATTAATTTGACGGTATTTATCGGCCATTTTAGGGATGACCTTATCCTCCGCATCCGTGATTCCTAAATACTGTAAATAAGCCCCCATTTCCGCCCTTTTCTCTTTGGGTTTATCATGCGTTTCTGGTAGTTTATTTTTAAAACTTGCCGCTGTAGAACGGTAGGTGATTTTCTTCTTCTTAGAAACAAAAACCAACAAATCTCCCCCCAACATAAATAAGGTAGCAGTTTTAAAACTCTCTCCTAATAACAGCTCCAATTCTTTACAAGTCTCCTCGTAGGTATAGTTTTTTACTTGGTCGTTGGTAGTATAATGATAGGTAAATTGAAACATTTCCACCTCCTTAATCCTCACCATACGGATATACACATTTGGCAATCCATCTCCTTTTCTAACAGGCTTACTCAAGGTCAGTTTTACAAAATCTGAATTGTTTAAGCTTTCTTTTATCGTTGTATATAATTGTTCTAATGTTTCCATGCCGCGAAATTACGGATATAATGTGGGATGTGTGCAAGGTAATATTAGTTTGTTGCTTGTTGCTTGTTGCTTGTTGCTTGTTGCTTGTTGCTTGTTGCTTGTTGCTTGTTGCTTGTTGCTTGTTGCTTGTTGCTTGTTGCTTGTTGCWAAATAAAAAAACGTAATGATATTACAATCATTACGTTTTTTTATTTTTTATCAATTTGTAGTAAAGACTCATTTCTCAAAATTATGACCTCACATTTATAATTAAAAAAACACGAACTCCTTTTGGGAATTCGTGTTTTTATTGTGAGCACCAGGGCTTCGACTCCGCTCAGCCACCCGTGCGTCATTATTCTGTGTATAAAATTCAATATAACTATAAACTAAGGTCACTGAGCGGAGCCGAAGTGCCGAGTTATATACGATACATTGCTCATCTAATATCTCACTACTCAAATCTAACCTACAATGTCTCCTTTAACCATCTAAAGAATTCGCGTTGCCACACAATGGCATTTTGTGTTTGTAGTACCCAATGATTTTCGTTTGGAAAGAACAACAATCTACTTTTTAATCCTTTTAGCTGTGCTACTTGAAAAGCTTCTAATCCTTGTCCGATTGGCACTCTGTAATCTTTTCCTCCTTGAATCACCATAATTGGCGTRTCCCATTTAGCTACATGACTCACAGGATTAAATTCTCCATAAGAACGTTCTGTAGTTTCGTTTTTATCCCAATAAGCACCTCCTAAATCCCAATTTACGAACCACATTTCCTCTGTAGTTCCGTACATAGATCTCCAGTTAAAAATACCATCATGAGAGATAAAAGTCTTAAATCTTTTTTGATGCGTTCCTGCTAATTGAAATACAGAATACCCACCAAAACTTGCGCCAATAGCTCCTATTCTTTCATTATCTATATACGATTCTTTAGAGATTTCATCAATTGCAGAGAAATAATCACGCATTGGTTGCCCTCCATAATCTTTACTAATAGCACTGTTCCATTCCACACCATGTCCTGGCATTCCTCTACGGTTAGGTGCTACAATAATATATCCCTGCGATGCCATCATTTGGAAATTCCATCTAAACGAATAAAACTGAGACAAGGCAGATTGTGGTCCTCCTTGGCAATATAATAAGGTTGGATATTTTTTAGTSGCGTCAAAATTTGGWGGGAAAATTACCCAAACCAACATTTGTTTTCCATCCGTAGTWGTTACRWAACGTTTTTCTACTTTCCCAAGGTTCGTTTTTGCATATACAGCATCATTTACAGCRGTCAATTTAGTAAAGCTGAAATCCGACTTAGCTATCGAAAATATCTCCGTAGCATGGTTCATATCGGTCCTAGTTACAATTAACGCATTGTCTAATTCCCCAACAATACTAGTTATATCAAACTGHCCTTTGGTCAATTGTTGCACCACAGCTAGTTTTCTAGTTCTCCCCGTATAATCAACAATAAATAGTTGCTTAGTTCCATCWACAGGTGCAATAAAATAGATGTTTTTTCCGTCTTTAGACCAGTTAAAACTCTGCACAGCACCATCCCAACGATGGGTTAAATTTAACTTCTGATATCCATTATCTACAATAATATCAATCTTATCAGATTCAAAACCATCGGTAGCCATACTCAACCAAGCCAAAGTCCCTTGCGTAGAAAATGAAGGATTTAAATCATAGCCCATCATTCCCTCCGTAATATTCTTGGTGGTTTTATCAGCTATATTGTACAGGAACAAATCGGTATTGGTACTTTCCGCATATTCCTTTCCAAATTTCTTTTTACAAACATATACTACTTCTTTTCCGTTTGGGTTCCAAATATAATCTTCCGCCCCTCCAAAAGGTTTGGTAGGTGATTCATATTTTTCTCCTTTTAATAAATCGATGCCATCATCAAAACCAATCGCTGTAATTTTATGTAAAAAAACATGGTCAAATTTTCCATCCTCCCAAGTATCCCAATGACGATAATTTAAATTATCATAAATCATGGCTTGYGATTCTTTCAAATCTGGATACAAATCACTTCCCGTTACGTTTAATAATTTCACTTCTTTAGACGATAGTTTGTACTGACCGTCCACCGAGATTTTAGTATCCAACAAATAATCCTTCGCCTCGTCTATTTTAATAGCATCGCCTCCATTTACAGGCACTTTAAAATATTCTTTTTCGCCTTTATTAGCCTTCACATTATAGGTTTTTACACTATAAATCACAAAGTTGTTATCTGTACTAATACCCATGGCGCTTACTCTACCGAGTTCTATTAAGCGTTCTGGTGTCATGTTGGTTTGAGCTGTCAAGGTCATAGCTAATAATAAAAAAATGGATACAAGGGTTGTTCTCATAAGTTTAAGTTTTAAAACTCAAATTTAAGAGAAAAATACAGAGTACGTATTGAAAAGAGGAAAATAAGTTTAAATTTACCCAAAATGATATTTTTATGGATAAATTTACGCTTATAATTGGATTAAGTTATGGAGCACTTGCGGTAATATTCGGTGCATTTGGTGCCCATTATTTAAAATCAAAGTTAACTCCCCAAGCCTTGCAAAGCTTTGAAACAGGGGTTAAATATCAATTTTACCATGCCTTATTCTTATTGATTATTGGATTTAACGCCACCGCCATTGGAGAAAACATCCAACTTATAGCAACAGTAACTGCCATAGGAGTCCTTCTGTTCTCATTTAGTATTTATGGATTGGTTTTGAGTGATATGAATGGAAAGAAAATAAAAATATTGGGCCCAATAACACCTTTGGGTGGTTTGTGTTTAATTGGCGGCTGGGGAATACTCCTTTTAAGTATTACAGGAATACTGTAAGCTAGCACTTTACAAATATTAAAACAAAAAAGCAATTTAGTTTCCTAAATTGCTTTTTCGTTTTATATCTAATTAAATAGGATCTCTTTAAAATAACTTTGCCTGACTTTCTTCGTCTGAAATATCATCCAAAGTAACCTCTATTTCCTCAGGTTCTGGAGGTGTATATAGTAAGGGTTTTAAAGCATTTACCATTTTTATTTTATCTTCGGTTAGCTGGTTCCCTAAAGCTTTATACCCTTTTACAGCGATAAATTCTTCAAAATTAATTTCAATTTTATCTAGGCTTCGTTTGGAGAAAATCACTTCAGCTCTGGGTCTATAATCTGTCAATACTATTTGCACAACCGATTTTTCATGCTCTCCAATAAACGATTCTTCTTTGCCTACGTTTTCAATTAAAAAACGTTTTACATAATAGCGGGTTTTTTCCCCGTCCAAATACACTACCGAGATAGGTTTTGAAGGCATCCATTTTTCAAGGACTATCATATCATTTGGAAAATGCATGGTCAACTCTGGCTTCACTGCCTTGGCTGTTCCTTTTTGTGTAACTAGTAACAGTCTATCACCCGCAGTAAACTCACCCAACAATTCGCCTCTTCCGTCCACGTTTAAGCGAGATACTGTATCGTCAAACCAAATTTTTCGAGGTTTTAATGTAGAAATACCTTCACTCTTCATTTCTATTTTACGGATAGGGTGCTTGGATACTAAATTTCCTTTTACGCCTCTCCCCTTAATTAAAAGTTCAGAAAAATCAATCTCCCATTTAATCTTTTTCAAACCTGAAATAGCCTTTAAATGTAAGGTAATAACTTCCGCCTCTCCATTTGGATTGTAGGTGAAATAATGCACAATAGATGCTTTATTACCATTGGTCAAATCATAGCTTTTATCACGTGTAACCCCAGTAACGGCAAAGCGTTTCATATAACTAGGTCCGCTACGTCCATCGCGATAAATCATATTATAAATGGTACGTTTATCATTCTTTTTAAAGATGGCAATGTGCATGATGTTTTTACCTACAAAGGTTTTAGCATCCACCTTTGTAATCATCATTGTACCGTCTTTTTTAAAGATAATTACATCATCAATATCCGAACAATCATCTACAAATTCTTCTTTTTTAAGGGAGGTTCCTATAAACCCTTCCTCTCTATTTACATACAACTTTTCGTTACGCATCACCACTTTAGTCGCGACAATATCGTCAAACAAGCGAATTTCAGTTTTACGTTCTT
This sequence comes from Flavobacteriaceae bacterium, assembly GCA_002401105.1. GTDB lineage: Bacteria > Bacteroidota > Bacteroidia > Flavobacteriales > Flavobacteriaceae. The sequence goes on from NVSD01000042.1 coordinate 13,729, forward strand.
TCCCTTTTCCAAAGGTCTTTTTTAAGTTTTTAAAATAGTCAATAGCAAAAGTAATTAAGTTTGCTAAATGATGTAAAACTTCCGCTATTTTCTCTTCTAAGGTCTCAATATGTTGTTTTGCTTTGTCGATATCAAATTTCGAGATCTTCTTAATCCTTATCTCTGTCAAGCGCACAATGTCCACTTCTGTTACGGCACGTTTCAAGTGTTTCACATGTGGTTCCAATCCTTTATCTATCGCTTTAATTACACCTTTCCAAGTAGTAACTTCTTCAATATCCCGGTAAATACGATTTTCTATAAAAATACGCTCCAAGGATGCAAAATGCCATTGTTCTTGTAACTCTTCTAACTGAATTTTCAATTCCCATTCTAACAGGTCTACCGTATGTTTTGTAGAGTGTTTAAGCATTTCGCTCACCCCAATAAAAACAGGTTTATTATCCTCGATAATACAGGACAATGGCGAAATAGAATTCTCGCAAGTAGTAAATGCAAATAAGGCATCGATGGTTTTATCAGGAGATATTCCCGCAGGTAGATGAATCAATATTTCTACTTCCGCCGCCGTATTATCTTCTATCTTTTTAATCTTTAATTTCCCTTTTTCGTTGGCTTTTAATACCGAATCAATCAAAGATGTAGTGGTAGTTCCGAATGGAATTTCACGAATTACCAATGTCTTTTTATCCAACTGTTCTAAACGGGCACGACAGCGGATTTTCCCACCACGTAAACCGTCATTATAAGCACTCACATCCGCAATTCCACCTGTAATAAAATCAGGAACAATCGTAAATGGACGCCCTTTTAATATTTTAATAGACGCATCTATCAACTCGTTAAAGTTATGCGGTAATATTTTTGTTGACAAACCTACCGCAATTCCTTCCGCACCTTGCGCTAACAACAATGGGAATTTAACGGGTAAATCTATTGGTTCTTTTTTACGTCCATCATAGGACATTTGCCAGTGGGTAGTTTTTGGATTAAACACCACATGTAAGGCAAATTTAGACAAACGCGCCTCGATATATCTAGAAGCAGCTGCCCTATCCCCTGTGTAAATATTACCCCAGTTTCCCTGCATATCTATCAACAGTTCCTTTTGAGCAATCTGAACCATCGCATCTGCAATAGATGCATCACCATGTGGATGATATTGCATGGTATGCCCCACAATATTGGCAACTTTATTATAACGTCCATCATCCAATTCCTTCATAGAATGCATAATTCTACGTTGTACTGGTTTTAATCCATCGTCAATGGCTGGTACAGCACGTTCTAAAATCACATAAGAGGCATAGTCTAGGAACCATTCCTTAAACATACCAGTAACTTTAGTTATGGTCTCTTGATTTTCGAAATTATCTGGCTGTTCTTGGTTTTCTGGCTTTTCTGGGTTTTCGTCTTGCATGTTATTCATCCGCTATATCAAGTTCCACTTTTAAATTATTGATGATAAATTTCTGTCTATCCGGCGTATTTTTCCCCATATAGAATTCTAACATCTTTTCTATAGACATTTCYTTRTCTARCATTACAGGWTCTAAACGAATATYWTYTCCWATAAAATGSACAAAYTCRTCTGGASWKATYTCMCCWARWCCYTTAAATCGRGTTATTTCTGGTKTWCCACGWARYTTTTTRATGGCWTCTYTKCGTTCTTKWTCAGAATAACAATAAWARGTKTCTTTTTTATYKCKRACWCKRAATARRGGWGTTTCTAAAATRTAMARATGCCCTTCTTTRATYAATTCYGGGAARAAYTGYARGAAAAAAGTAATNAATMAANARKCKAATRTGCATMCCATCMACATCRGCATCSGTAGCGATTAYAATRTTGTTATAWCGYARRTTTTCYAWACYRTCTTCAATATTTAAAGCCGMTTGTAATAAATTRAAYTCYTCRTTYTCRTACACAATYTTCTTACTCAWWYYGTAAGAATTMARYGGCTTTCCWYKYAARCTAAAMACMGCTTGKGTATTTACATTCCTAGATTTTGTAATGGAACCACTCGCCGAATCTCCCTCTGTAATAAACAGCGAACTATCTAACCTGTTATCCTTTTTTAAATCGCCTAAATGAACACGACAATCTCTTAATTTTTTATTGTGTAAATTCGATTTCTTAGCACGTTCTCTCGCTAATTTACGAATTCCAGAAAGGTCCTTACGTTCCTTTTCTGCTTGCATTATCTTTCGCTGAATCTTATCTGCCGTATCTGGGTTTTTATGCAGGTAATTATCCAATCTTGTCTTCACAAAATCGTTGATAAATGTACGGACAGTCGCCAAGCCATCACCCATTTCGGTAGACCCTAATTTGGTTTTAGTCTGACTTTCAAATATAGGCTCCATCACTTTTATACTGATGGCAGTCACGATGGATTTACGCACATCGGATGCATCGTAATTCTTCCCGAAAAAATCTCTAATTGTTTTTACTATAGCTTCACGATACGCACTTTGATGTGTTCCACCCTGCGTGGTATGCTGCCCATTTACGAAGGAATGAAACTCCTCGCTGTATTGTGCCTTGCTATAAGTAATTGCTATTTCTATGTCTTCTGCTTCCAAATGTATAATTGGAAACAACATAAACTCTTCAGCAATGTTTTCTTCCAACAAATCTTTCAATCCATTTACAGAAAAATATTTTTCACCGTTAAAAACAATCGTCAACCCTCTGTTAAGGTAAACGTAGTTCTTAATCATTTTAATAATATACTCTTTCCTAAATTTAAAGGTGGGAAAGATATCGCCATCTGGCGTAAATACAATTTTTGTTCCCTTACGTTGGGTAGAATCTACATTGTCTTCTTTGGTAAGTAATTCTCCACGCTGAAATTCTGCTGCGGCTGTTTTCCCATCACGAAACGACTGTACTTTAAAATAAGAAGACAGTGCATTTACCGCTTTGGTACCTACCCCATTTAATCCTACTGATTTTTTAAAAGCTTTAGAATCGTATTTCCCTCCAGTATTCATTTTGGACACTACATCCACCACTTTCCCTAAAGGAATTCCACGACCATAATCACGTACGGTTACACTTCCGTCCTTTACAGAAATATCGATGGTTTTACCGGCTCCCATCACAAACTCATCTATAGAGTTGTCCAGGACCTCTTTAATTAAAATATAGATACCGTCGTCGGGCGATGTTCCATCACCTAACTTCCCTATATACATTCCGGGTCTTAAACGAATATGTTCTTTCCAATCGAGGGACCGAATATTATCCTCGGTATATGCTGCTTGTTTTGCCATTTAGTTCACTAAAAAATCTTGAAGAAATTCAAAAATACCATTTACATGCTAAATATAAAAAAAAGAGACACAAAATAGTTATTAACAGTGATAATTTAATGAAAATGCTACAAAAAACGGCAAATTTAAATAGAGAGCCTGTCATTTCATACTAAATAAATTGTGATTGGGCACAAAAAAAACCGTTTAAAAAAACGGCTTTCTTTGAAATATTTTAATAAGAAAAAATTACACGTTAAAACGGAAATGCATCACATCACCATCTTTAACAATATATTCTTTTCCTTCTACTTTCATTTTTCCAGCTTCTTTAACTTTTGCTTCTGTTTTATACGAAACAAAATCTTCATATGCGATAACTTCCGCACGAATAAATCCTTTTTCGAAATCAGTATGAATTACACCTGCTGCTTGAGGTGCCGTGTTTCCAACGTTAATAGTCCAAGCTCTTACTTCTTTCACTCCCGCAGTAAAATACGTTTGTAAATTCAATAATTTATACGCTGAACGAATTAAAACAGAGGCGCCTGGTTCAGACAATCCTATATCCTCTAAAAACATTTGACGTTCCTCGTAGGACTCTAACTCAGTAATATCAGCTTCGGTTCCTACAGCTAAAATAATTACTTCTGCATTTTCATCTTTTACAGCTTCTTTAATAGCCGTCACGTAATCATTCCCATTTACTGCAGATTTTTCATCTACATTACATACATACAACACTGGTTTGTCCGTAATTAATTGTAATGGTGCAATATATTCTTCACGTTCTTTTTCTGTCAATTCAATAGCTCTTACAGAAATTGAAGACTCTAAACTTGTTTTTACTTTTAATAAAGCTACTTCTTCAGCCTGGGCTTCTTTATTTCCAGTTCTAGAGGCTCTTTTTACTTTCTCCAATTTTTTCTCAACCGTATCTAAATCTTTTAATTGCAATTCAATATCGATTGTTTCTTTATCTCTAACAGGGTCTATAGTAGTATCTACATGGATAATATTGTCGTTATCAAAACAACGTATTACATGGATAATAGCATCAGTTTCTCGGATATTTCCTAAAAATTGATTTCCTAATCCTTCTCCTTTACTCGCTCCTTTAACCAATCCAGCAATATCAACTATATCAACCGTAGCAGGTAATACACGCTCTGGATTCACCAATTCTTCCAACATTTCCAAACGTGGATCTGGAACATTTACAACTCCTATATTTGGTTCAATAGTACAAAATGGAAAATTTGCACTTTGTGCCTTTGCGTTTGATAAACAATTAAACAATGTTGATTTTCCAACATTTGGTAATCCTACAATACCTGCCTTCATAATTAAAATTTTTTGCGGTGCAAATATAGCGTTTTCAAAACTATTAACCCAATAAGTTTTTTTACTAAAATCGGTATGCTAAAAAACACATAAAATCACTTCATAAAAAACAAAACAATCAGTGCTATCACCATCTATTTTTAGGGATATATATTAAGTAACCTGTTGTGTTAAATTCCCCCCCTAATCATCCCTTCTAAATACTTGCCAAATGATTATCAAAAAAAAGTATTCTCATTAATCCCCCTTCTTTCTATTGCGACAATCATAACTGCTCAAAATAAAATTGCTAGGATTATCACAAACGAACTTGGTAAAGTTTTTCTGGGGGCAAGGATTACAAAAAAACGGACAGATACTGGAACGCTTGCTGGAAATATGATAGAACTATTATATGCCGCCATATTGGTTACAAACAGTAAAAATTTAAACGATATGAAAGTAATCTCAATTAATCAACACATACAAGAAATCCAATTTGCTAGTGATATCAGTAATAAACAAGCTTAAGCAAAGAGGGAATATTTGACTTCAATTATTCCAATTCACAATAATTCTTGTGATTTTAACTCCTACAACACAATTCCTCCTCCGTTAGACGACTCTCCATTGTTCTTTGGATAAAAAACTTTATCCTTTTAAATTTATAAGCTACATTTATAGCCATATATAAAAACATTATAAATCAATTAAAACATCATAATCTTGTCAACTAAAAACAATTATTCTAAATCATTTTCCTTACTGACTTCCCTTTTTTTTATGTGGGGATTTATAACAGTAATGAACGATATTCTAATCAACACTTTTAAAGGAATTTTTAGTTTATCCCCTACACAACGATCACTTATTCAATTTTCGTTTTTTGGAGCATTTTTTATTATCTCACTAATCTATTATTTAATATCTTCAACTAAAGGGAGAGATCCTATCAATAAAATAGGATATAAAAACGGGATGGCTATTAGTTTAATTGTCTGTGGAATAGGTTGTGTGAGTTTCTTTGGAGCTGCACATGTACATTCCTATTATGCATTTTTAGGTTCTCTATTTGTTTTAGCTTCTGGAGTTACAATGCTTCAAATTTGTGCCAATCCTTACGCCACCATATTAGGAGAAAAAGGATCTGAAAGTAGCAGGCTAAACTTAGCACAAGGATTAAACTCTTTAGGTACAACACTAGGTCCTATCGTAGGAACAATTCTGATCTATAAAGTATTTTCTGATGGAGAATTAACAGCTTTCTCTATAAGTAAAACATATTTAGCCTACGGAATTATATTCTTTATACTCGCTATAATTGTAAAAATGAGTAAAATGCCTTCTTTTCAAAACAAGGAAACTGTTGGAACAGGAGCTGCTGTATTTAAGCACAAACACTTAACATTAGGTATTTTAGCCATCTTCTTTTATGTTGGGTCTGAAGTAGCTATCGGGAGTTGGATTGTAGAATATTTAAAAGATGATAACATTGTAGGTGCTTCSGAAGAAGACGCCAACTACTTTCYTTCCTTTTTCTGGGGAGGATTAATGATAGGACGTTTAATGGCTAGCTTTGCTTTAAATGATATCATTTCAAGTACTAGAAAATACGTTTCTATGGCAGTTGTAGGATTGGGTGTGTTTTTAATGATGTATGTGGTAACAGGAATTAAATTAGACGAAGGGTCATTTTCTTTCTCACCCATCGAATTTAGTAAAATAGCTTCTTATTTAATATTCATCGTACTTTGTTTCGTTGCATTTATAATGAGTAAAGGAAAACCAGCTAGATCATTGGTTATCTTTTCTAGTATCAATTTAGTATTGTTAGTAATCGCGGTATTAGCAAAAGGACCTTTAGCTTTTATTGTTATTATTAGTACTGGATTATTCTTCTCTATCGGTTTTTCAAATATCTTCTCTTTAGCGATAAGCAACCTTGGGAAATATACCTCGCAAGGATCTTCATTACTAATTATGGCTATTGTTGGTGGAGCATTTTTACCAATGATACAAAGTGTAATTATTGAAAAAGTAGACGTTCAAACATCATTTATTATTCCGATTTTAGGAATGTTATATTTGATTTTTTATGGTCTGAAAGGATACAAACAATCAGAAAAATCATAATTTGAAAACCCCAAATTTAAAGTCTTTCTAAAAAATAAAAATTATTCAAAACAAAAACCGCTAACTACTTTAGTTAGAGGTTTTTGTTTCTTTACAAGTATCAATCTTAAACAACGGATCCTATAATATTTTCAATCTTTGTTTTATCTACTTCGGTTTTAATGCCCATATCTAATTGTGCACTCTCTAAAACCCGTATTCTTGCCGTAAAATGTACTTGCTTAATTCCCGCATTCACAAATTGATGAATATTGCCACCATTAACACCACTTCCCGCCATAATTTGGATTAAATGACCATAGTTTACCTCTAACTCTTTAAGTAAAGTCAATCCTTCCTCTGCTGTTTTTTCACATCCAGACGTCAACAAACGATCAAAACCAAATTCAAGAAGCATTTTTATAGCCAAGTCAGTATCCTTTACAAAATCAAAAGCTCTATGAAAAGTTACTTCTAATTCCAACGATTTTGCCAATTCTAATAAACGCAGATTTAGATTCGAAATTTCATTTTCTTCGTTTAACACACCAAAAACAACACCTTTGACTCCTAATAAAGCAAATTGTTTAATATCATATTCCATCTGTTCGATTTCCAAAAAAGTGTACACAAAATCACCTTCTCTCGGACGAATCATAGCGTGARTTTCAATGTCAGATAATGTTACWCACTGTTTGACCATTCCATAACTGGGAGTTAAACCACCAATGGACAATGCCGAACATAATTCAACACGTTTGCACTGTTTATGTTGAGCTTCTAAGACTCCTTCCAGGGAATCCGTACATAATTCAAAAATCATAAAAAATATTTATAGTAAAGATGCAACATTTTTGGGCGTTCCCCAAGGGGCGGGCTATCCGCTCATACGCTTCGCTTTTTTTGAAGAAAAAAAGCTGTAGGGTAACCGCTTCTATCCCTAACGCAAGCGCAAGCAGGTACATCTGTAGCATGCTACATCTCCAGCCGTTAGGGCGAATTGCATTCGCCCGGATTATTGTTGGGGCGTATTGCAATACGCCCTTACTTGGATACTATTACGTATTGCGATTTCCTATTGCCGCGGGATTGTGGGACTGTGGAGACGTAGCATGCTACGTCTGTACGTGATAATATGATATTAGAGATCTTCAAATCTATTTATTGCCTCCTATTTTCTCTCCAAAGTAAAGGGGG
>NVSD01000043.1 GCA_002401105.1 Flavobacteriaceae bacterium
ATATTTAATTTTACAATTAACGAATTGGTCTTGGTTGATAATTTGGCCAAAGAAATGATTACACCGGATTTAATTAGGTTTATAAAAAGATCAGAAGATCGGGGTGTAAAAAACTTGAATGNTTATTTAGTAGAACTGTATAAACGAACAAGTTTACCGATGGCTTCTTATGTATTGACCTTTATAGCTGTTATTTTAGGYGCCGAAAAAAAACGTGGAGGTATTGGTATAAACCTTGCAAAAGGAATCGCCTTAATGTTTGTCTATGTCTTTTGTTTAAAGATTGTGGAAGTATTAGGAGCGGGTGCAGAATCAAATCCATTAGTATTGGTTTGGACACCGAACATTTTATTTGGATGCTTAGCAGTTTACCTCTATTTTAATGCAAAAAACTAACCTTAAAAATTATTTACAACTCCACCTCATTATTTTTATTTGGGGATTTACGGCGGTATTAGGTGCTTTAATTAGTTTGGATGCCATTCCWTTGGTTTGGTTTCGAATGCTTTTTGCGGTAGGATTTATATTTCTCTATTTTATAATTAAGAAAAAATCCTTGAGGATTGGYCCAAAAACRATGCTTAAGTTTTTGATAGGTGGAGCTATWATTTCYGCACATTGGATTGCTTTTTTTGCTGCAATAAAAGTAGCAAATGTATCGATAGCACTTATTGCTATGAGTACGGGAGCTTTATTTACATCGCTCATAGAACCTCTGTTTTTTAAACGACGGATTATTTTTTCTGAGTTTTTAATGGGCTTGATTGTTGTGGCAGGGCTCTATATTATATTTAGTGTGGAAGGMGAATACRTGCTGGGAATTGTATATGCTTTAATTGCCTCTTTTTTGTCAGCGTTATTTTCTGTGATAAACGGAGTGTACGTAAAAAAGTATGAAGGCTCCTTAATCTCATTTTACCAATTGTTTTTCGGTGTAGTTTGCATCACTTTGTATTTGTTGTTTTCCGGTGGTTTTTCTCTAGAATTTTTTATGTTGAGCAATTCTGAYATTATGTATTTRCTTATTTTGAGTAGTGTATGTACCGCCTATGCATTTGTAGTYTCTGTAAATGTAATGAAGTACTTATCTCCTTATACAGTAATGCTTTCCATTAATTTAGAGCCCGTATATGGGATTATTTTAGCCTTGTTAATTTTTGGAGAAAAAGAAAAAATGACACCTCAATTCTACATTGGAGCTGTTGTAATTATTTGCACTGTTGTTGTAAATGGAATAATAAAATCCAAAAAAACTTCATAATAGTATAGGTAACTTGTAGAAGTTGTTATATTTGTCGCAACATCCAAACTTAAAACTTATGGAATATTTAGATTTTGAACTACCGATTAAAGAGCTTGAGGAGCAATTAGTGAAGTGCGCTTTAATTGGTGAAGAAAGCAATGTAGACATGACGGAAAGTTATTCAAACATTGAAAAGAAACTAGAAAACACAAAGAAAGATATATATGATAACCTGACTGCTTGGCAACGTGTCCAAGTATCTCGTCACCCCAACAGACCTTATACATTAGATCATATTGCTGCCCTTGCAGGCGATTCGTTTATGGAATTGCACGGAGATAGGAATGTAAAAGATGATAAAGCTATGGTTGGTGGACTGGGTAAAATTGGAGACCAGTCATTTATGTTTATTGGTCAACAAAAAGGGTATAATACCAAAACGCGTCAATACCGTAATTTTGGAATGGCCAACCCAGAGGGATATAGAAAAGCATTGCGYTTGATGAAAATGGCAGAGAAGTTTGGCATTCCCGTAGTTACCTTACTAGATACGCCTGGTGCATATCCTGGATTGGAAGCAGAGGAAAGAGGTCAAGGAGAAGCCATTGCTAGAAATATTTTTGAAATGACAATTTTAAAAGTGCCTATTATTACCATTGTTATCGGTGAAGGAGCTTCTGGTGGTGCCGTAGGTATTGGTGTTGGAGACCGCGTGTATATGATGCAAAATACTTGGTACACTGTAATCTCTCCGGAGTCCTGTTCTTCTATTTTATGGAGAAGTTGGGAGCATAAGGAAAAGGCAGCAGAAGCACTGAAGTTGACACCTCAGGATATGAAAAAGCACAAATTAATAGATGGAATTATTAAGGAGCCATTAGGAGGTGCACATAGTAATAGACCAGAAGCTTTTAAAGAAGTAGAAAAAACAATCCTAAAAGCGTTTAAGGAACTCAGTAAATTATCTGTTGAGGAGCTTGTAGAACAACGTATGGAAAAATACTCAAATATGGGTGTTTATAATGAATAAAGGATACTGTTTGTATTCCTTAGCCTCTCATTTATTGAGAGGCTTTTTTTTTGTTTAATTTGATATAGATGCGTGAGAATTTACTTGCTTAATAAATTATTTACATAGTTTAAAGTACCGCTACATTCAAATTTATACTATTGGTTTTAGAGATTATTGCATGTTAATCTCTAATTATTTTAAGATATTGTCAGTTTTATAGGAGCCTAATTGTTTATAAAAAAAGACTTTTGATGTGATAAGTTATGCTTCTTTATCGTTCCTTTGCAGTCTAAAAATCGAATCATTTTGAAAACAATTACCATAGCCATTGATGGCTTTTCATCCACAGGGAAAAGTACCGTTGCTAAGCAATTAGCGAACAAACTAAAATATATTTATGTGGATACGGGAGCTATGTACAGAGCTATTACATTGWTTGCTATGCAGCATGATTTTATTGGAACGGACACCTTGGATAGAGAAGCAATAATAGCGGCTTTACCAACTATCAATATCAGTTTTAAATACAATGATTCTTTAGGTTTTGCAGAAGTGTTTTTAAATGACACCAATGTAGAAAAAGAAATTAGGACCTTACATGTTTCTCAATTTGTAAGTATTATTTCTACCATTTCGGAAGTACGTAGAAAATTAGTGGCCCAACAACAAGAAATGGGAAAAGAAGGTGGATTAGTGATGGACGGAAGAGATATTGGAACCGTGGTATTTCCAGCTGCCGAACTCAAATTGTTTATGACAGCATCCGCAGAAAAACGTGGACGCAGACGCTATGACGAATTGATAGAACGTGGCGATAAAGTGAACCTTGAAGAAATAGTAGAAAACGTATTAAAACGTGATCATATAGATTCTACCAGAGAAGACTCTCCCTTAGTAAAAGCAGCTGATGCTATTGAATTTGATAATTCAGACATGACGTTGGAGGAGCAGTTTGATAAAATTTATGCCTTGGTGGAAAAGGTAATTAATGGCTAGGTAAGAAACTACAAAATTATATTAGAGATATGATCATCACTTGGAGGTAAGATGTGGTGATCTCAGACAGTTATTTTAAATATTAAGTGATTTCGTAATTTGGTATTTCCAATGTATTTTTTTTNCAAAGAGTAAGGAATAACTCTACAATTTTTTAGGTACGTAAAGTCATCACGAGGAGGAACGACGTGGTGATCTTATGCAGACACTGACTTAAAAAGAGTTTAATTCCTTTTGTCACCTTCGAAGCATAAGGAAAATTACATTCATTGCTCCCTAACAACAACCAACTAACAAGCAACAACGACTCCGCATCATNGCTCTTAACTACTGTTTTCAGAACAGTCACTCAGGTAACTTTGGAAGCTTAAAACGTATCACTTACAACTTCCAAACTAACTTGCAATATTGCTCCCTAACAACAAGCAACCAACAACCAGCAACTTTCCCTCTCCATTGCTCAACTAATATCTCAATACTCACATCTCAATACTCCTTCCTAAGGTATATTCAAGAATTTATGAGTTTGTAATGATATTTTCCACTGAGGGTTTTTCATCACATAATCCACGATAAGCGGTGTCATTTTATCTCTTTTACTCCATTCTGGTTGTAGGTATAGTTCACAATGTTCAGATACTTTTGCGGCTTGTTCTTCGGCAAATTTAAAATCATTTAAATTGTAAATAATTACTTTTAACTCATGTGCTGCTTTGAGTACAGGGGCTTGTGGTAATTTTGTTTTTTTAGGAGATAGGCAAATCCAATCCCAWGTTCCAGATAGGGGATAGGCACCTGAAGTTTCGATATGAGTTTTTAGWCCTTKRKWYTGNAARGAATTGGTGATATAATCTAAATCCCACATCAGTGGTTCACCTCCAGTAATAACCACAGTTTTTGCATAAGAAACTGCATTTTCAATTACGCTATCTACTAAGGTAGCAGGGTGTAATTTTGCATTCCAACTCTCTTTTACATCGCACCAATGGCATCCAACATCACAGCCTCCAATACGGATAAAATAAGCTGCTTTTCCTGTGTGGTTTCCTTCTCCTTGAATGGTGTAAAACTCTTCCATTATTGGTAACATCAATCCTTCTGCCAACAATGTTTCCTGTGATTTTTCTGTCATGCGGCAAAGATACATAAAGCTAGGTGACATTTGTTAGGATTAATTAGTCAAACAATTTTAATATGTGTGATTTAAGTGTATTTTTATGAAAAAATTGTGCAATGAGTAGAACGGAAGACTTTTTTAAACATATTTCTGATGGTTATCAAACCAAGGGTGAATTTATAACCATGGGGGCAGCCATGTTAGATGGAGCTACTGTAAAAAATGCCTTTGTTAAAATTCCTTTAAAAACCTTGAATCGTCATGGTTTAATTGCAGGGGCTACTGGAACGGGTAAAACCAAGACATTACAGGTGATGGCAGAAAACTTGTCGGAAAAAGGAGTCCCAGTGTTGCTGATGGATATAAAAGGAGATTTAAGTGGGTTAGCACAAGCTAGTACAGGACATGCTAAGATTGACGAACGACATGCTGCTATTGGATTGCCYTTTGATGCAAAAAAATTCCCGGTAGAAATTTTAACTATTTCAGATCAGGAAGGGGTTCGATTACGTGCCACTGTTTCTGAATTTGGCCCGGTATTATTGTCTCGAATTTTGGATTTAACAGATACTCAGAGTGGAATTGTCTCGGTATTATTTAAATACTGTGATGATCAAAAATTACCATTACTAGATTTAGATGATTTTAAAAAAGTGCTGCAGTTTTCTACGAACGAAGGAAAAGAGGAAATACAAAGTGAATACGGTAGAATCTCAACGGCAAGTACAGGGGCTATATTGCGGAAAATTATAGAGTTGGAGCAGCAGGGAGGCGATCTGTTTTTTGGAGAACGATCCTTTGAAGTGGATGATTTAACTCGTATAGATGATCAAGGGAGAGGCGTTATTTCGATATTGCGTTTGACAGATATTCAGGATAGACCTAAGTTGTTTTCTACTTTTATGTTGCAATTATTAGCCGAAATATATGCTAMTTTTCCAGAGCAGGGTGATAGTGATCAACCAGAACTAGTCATATTTATAGACGAAGCACATCTTATTTTTAAAGAAGCTTCCAAAGCWTTAATGTCTCAGATAGAAAGTATCGTTAAATTGATTCGTTCTAAAGGGATAGGTTTGTTTTTTGTGACACAGAACCCTAAGGATATTCCCGAAGATGTATTGGCACAGTTAGGATTGAAAATTCAACATGCGTTGCGTGCATTTACGGCTAAAGAYAGAAAAGCAATTAAAYTAGCAGCAGAAAATTACCCGGATTCKGAGTATTATAAAACGTCAGTACTATTAACGGAATTAGGGACTGGAGAAGCCTTGATATCTRCCTTGAATGAGAAAGGACGTCCAACRCCATTAGCGGCAACCATGCTACGCGCTCCTATGAGTAGGATGGATATTTTAACAAAAAGKGAGTTGAAACAATTATTAGATGATTCTCGTTTAGCTGTTAAATATAATAAGGAGGTGGATAGAGAAAGCGCCTATGAAATGTTGAATAAAAAAATTGAAGCCATCCACAAAGAAGAAGAAAGAGAAGAAAAACAAAAAGAAAAGCAAACGAGAAGTAGAAGAACTAGTAGTCGTAAAAGTACCAGAATGCATCCGATATTAAAAGTAGTGACCAGTGCCACGTTTATTAGAGGTGTTTTGGGAATATTAAAACGAGTATTGCGTTAAAAAATGCTGTAATTGTAAATAAAATTGCATTTTTGACGTTCATAAGTCTGAAACCATTTTAAAATAACCCATGTTTATATTAAAAAAAATAACCCCATTTATAATTGTTGCACTGTTATTTGTACAATGTAATGGAAATAAGTCCTTTGAGATTTCAAAAGGGCAAGTTGGAAACATTCTTTCAACAACCACTGTACAGGAATTAGACGCTATATTTTCCTCGGATTCCTTAGTGAAAATTTTGAGCGAAGGTGATTTAGGAGATCAGGCTAGTAGGTATTTAGTAGAAGACGATCAATATTTTGTGTATTCTAAAATTGATAAAAAGAAATTATTAGAAATAGAACCTGTGAACCAACACGATTCTGTTTCGAGGATTAAAAGTATTCAAATTTTTGACCCACGATTTAAAACAGTGAATGGGATAGGATTGCATTCTACGTTCCAAGAAATTAATGCGAATTGTAAAATCAATAAAGTAGAAACTACCTTTACGTCTGCAATCTTATTTATAGACGAGTTGAATGCAACTATTGTTATTGATAAATCAGAACTTGGAATTAAAGATTTTACCCTCCAAAAAGTAACACTAGAGCAAATTCCAGCCCTCGCAAAAATAAAATATTTTACGGTTTGGTTTGATTGAGATTTAGCTGAATTGTAAACATAAAAAATCCCGTTTTGAAATATTCAAAACGGGATTTTTTTATTAGTTATAAGTGAAAAGCTGTTCGCTATAAGTTGCTCATTGTTGTGCTAACTCTTGGCTGTAATTTTCCTTTTGTCAATGTCAAGATTCTTGGTTCCTGTGTCAAAAACGTATTGTATCTTGTAATAGTTAGTCACGACGTTCACAGGCCAGCAATGTGTTTTTAAGTAACATGGCTATTGTCATTGGTCCAACACCTCCTGGAACAGGAGTAATAAATGCTGCTTTTGGACTCACGCTTGCAAAATCTACATCACCTGCCAAACGATATCCTCGTTTTTTACTAGCATCATCCACGCGTGTAATTCCAACATCAATAATTGTAACACCATCTTTGACCATATCTCCTGTTAAAAATTCAGGGATACCTAATGCGGCAACAATTATATCGGCTTGCAAACACAATTCTTTTAAATTGTTAGTTCTACTATGAGCTACAGTAACGGTTGCATTTCCAGCAGGACGTTTTTGACTCATTAAAATACTCATTGGACGGCCTACAATATGGCTACGACCAATAACTACTACATGTTTTCCAGCTGTTTCTACCTTGTAGCGTTCTAGTAATTCTAGAATTCCATAAGGAGTGGCAGGTAAAAAACAAGGTAAATCTAAGGCCATTTTCCCTACGTTTGTAGGATGAAATCCGTCTACATCTTTGTCAGGATTTACGGCCATTAGTACTTTTTGCTCGTCTATATGTTTTGGTAAAGGGAGCTGCACTATAAACCCATCAATATCAGGGTTGTTGTTTAAGTCTTCAATTTTTTCTAACAAAACAGCCTCCGTTGTTTCAGTGGGCATGTCCAATAGGGTAGAATTAAATCCAACATATTCACAGGCTTTTACTTTGCTGTTTACATAGGTCATACTTGCCCCGTCGGTTCCTACTAAAATGGCTGCTAAATGRGGWGYTYTWWTWCCSGYAGTATTTCGTAAGTCTACACTTGCTTTAATTTCTTCTTTTAAATCGTTCGAGGTTTTTTTACCGTCAAGTAATGTCATTTGTTAGTGTGTATGGTTACTATTTCATGTTTTTCATCATCTGCATCATCTTACGGCCTCCGCCACCTTGCATCATCTTCATCATTTTACTCATTTGATTGAATTGCTTCATCAACTGATTTACTTCTTGAACTGAGGTTCCAGATCCTTTAGCAATACGTTTTTTACGACTTGCATTAATGCTTGTAGGCGTACTACGTTCAGTAGGAGTCATAGAGTGGATAATAGCTTCAATACCTTTAAAAGCATCATCATCTATATCTACATCCTTCATTGCTTTTCCAGCACCAGGAATCATTCCAATCAAATCTTTCATGTTACCCATTTTCTTGATTTGTTGGATCTGCTGTAAGAAATCGTCAAAACCAAACTGATCTTTTGCAATTTTCTTTTGAATTTTTCTAGCTTCTTCCTCGTCGTATTGTTCTTGGGCACGTTCCACTAAGGAAACAACATCTCCCATTCCCAAAATACGATCGGCCATACGGTTTGGATGGAAAACATCAATCGCTTCCATTTTTTCACCAGTACCGATAAATTTGATAGGCTTGTTTACAACTGTTTTAATCGTTAAAGCAGCACCACCACGAGTGTCACCATCCAATTTGGTTAAAACTACCCCGTCAAAATTTAGAATATCATTAAAAGCTTTTGCTGTATTTACAGCATCTTGCCCCGTCATAGAATCCACTACAAATAGTGTTTCATGTGGTTGCACAGCTTTGTGAATATCAGATATTTCCTTCATCATTGCTTCATCCACAGCCAAACGACCCGCGGTATCAATGATTACAGTATTAAATCCATTGGCTTTTGCATGTTTGATGGCATTCTCAGAAATTTGAATAGGATTTTTATTATCCTCTTCTGCATATACTTCTACACCTATCTGCTCTCCAACAACACGTAATTGTTTGATTGCTGCAGGGCGATACACATCACAACCTACTAATAAAACGTTCTTTGATTTTTTTGTTTTTAAGAAATTTGCCAATTTCCCAGAAAAGGTAGTTTTACCTGATCCTTGCAATCCAGACATTAAGATTACGGTAGGATTTCCTCCTAAATTGATACCAACAGTTTCACCTCCCATTAATTCGGTCAGTTCATCTTTTACCAATTTCACCATTAATTGACCTGGGTTTAACGTGGTTAATACGTTTTGACCTATGGCTTTATCTTTTAATCTACTGGTAAAATCTTTGGCAATTTTAAAGTTAACATCGGCATCCAAAAGAGCTCTACGAACTTCTTTTAATGTTTCAGCTACATTAACTTCTGTAATTTTCCCGTGCCCTTTTAATACATGTAGGGCTTTGTCTAGCTTATCACTTAAATTATTAAACATAAAATCTCGCTTCGTTTTTTAGAATCGCAAAGGTACTAAATTGCTACTAAAATTGTTAGGGGATTTTTAGAAAACAAACAAATTATTTTTCAAATTTTTTATGTTGGTATTGTTTTGATTTGTTTTTGGGAATGGAAAGTGGTTCCCATTGACTATTTTGAATCATTTTGGCGATGTAAATGAGTTGTCCTATGTGATAGGAATAATGAGAAATTTGTCTATTAAGAGCCTCCACAACCGTATGTTTTTCTGTTCGTATGTAAATTGTTAATGGTAGTTTTTCTGGTGTCAAATCATCAATAATTTTAAACAAACAGTTCCATCCGGATTCCCAAATCATTATTATTTCTTCTTTAGAAGCGTTGGATATTTCGAATTCTGCATCTCTGGTTCTCCATGTCTTTTCTCCATCTTCAGTATAAAAATGAGTCCATCGACTCAACATATTTCCTGATATATGTGCAACAATGGTCGCAATACTATTGCTTTCGTTGTTGTATTTAAAATGGAGTTCGGTTTCGGAGAGTGCGTTTAAAACTGCGGTCCCTAAACGCTTTGTATCTTTAAACTGAAATTGTACACTTTGGATGTAGTTTGTTGCTATGGACATAGATAAGAATAGTTTGAGTACTTGGTTTTTATTGTTTGTCGTGCATTTTAAGATTGTTTTCTAGATGTAAAATTACTTTTTTCAATCTTCTTAATTGCGTAGTTTCTCTTTTAGCACTGGAGATGTGAAGGGCATATTCTTTTCTGTAGGTATAGGCCATATTTTCATAATTGAGCTTGGCAATACTATTTGTAGCCAATACTGCTGTTAAAAGGGGAGGGATTTCAAATGCTTCTCTTTTAGTTMCTTGGTTTAATACCGYAYKRTWWAYMAGAATGGCTTGSTNGAWNGTAGYTTTTTAAYKGTACTKCRTTTACTTGRYTKAKAKMAGTAWAYTTGATAGTTCGCATATTTTTAGCAGAACAGTCACCTGTAAATAGTTGAAAAGTGTCGTTGATTTTCGAGCCTTTAAAAAAGGTAAAAGAGACRTGCTTTTTAWAGGAAGCCATGGCACAAAGCATACCGTTTTGGTGGAAATTAGGAATGTTCCACTTCCAATCTTCTTGAATTGATGTATTGGAGCTATTTACAATGCTTCTCAGTTTTTCTAAAATTGGTCTAGCAAAAGGTGTCGCATTGTTTTGATACTCCGTAATAAGTAGTGGAGCTTTTGTGTTAATTGTAGACATAGCGCTAAGCTAATAAAAAAATCACCCCAAATAAGAACATTAAATAATCATTTTGAAAATTAAACTAAACTAAACAAAACTTTAAAATTTGGGGTGACCTGCTATGCGTTATTCTTTTTTGAATTTTATAGAAGAGGTATTTACACAGTACCTTTTTCCTGTTGTTTCTTTTGGACCATCGTCAAAAATATGACCTAAATGACCGTCACAAGATGCGCAAATAATCTCGGTACGAATCATGCCAYGTGTRCTATCTTTTATATAGGTTACCGTTCCTTCTATGGCATCGTCAAAAGAAGGCCATCCACAATGAGATTCAAACYTACTATTGGATGCAAATAACTTAGCATCACAAGCAGTACAGTGATAAGTGCCTTTTTCAAAATGACTTGTATAGCCATCTTGGCTAGGTTTGTCGGTACCTTTCTCTCTTAAAACATAATATTCTTGGGTAGTCAGTTCGGATTTCCATTCGGTTTCCGATTTTATATTTTTTTTTGTCATCTTTTTCGTATTGTTTTTCTGAGCCGATAATTGAAATGTTATCAATAATAGGATACAAAAAGAAACTGTTTTTTTCATGGGTTATTGTCTTAAATAGTCAAGTATTTTGGCAATTACTTTTTCATCTTTCAAAATACGTCTATGTCCGAGGTTTTGAGTGATGATAAGTTCGCTGTCTTGTAAATTTTGTCGAATGTTTTTGGAAGAACTTACAGGGACGTCCAAATCATTTTCATCATGAAAAACAAGGGTGGGGATTTTTACATCTTTGGCAGAGATATTTCCCGAGTAATTTTCGATATCAAAATTTAAAATATCAAAGAAAACACGTTTCATGCGCGTTCCAATTACAGGCTTCAATTTCATTTTTTCGATAAACATATGTATGATGTCGTTTATGCTATCACCTGCTCCTAAAATAACTAGTTTTTTAATAGGAAAACCTTCTTTAACGGCGCTTAATAAGGCCATGGCACCTAAGGAATGGCCGATGGCAGCTTCAAAAGGACCAAAATCTTTTTCTAATTGATGGATACAAGAGACAAATTCTGGCATCATGGTAGTTTTTGCGGCTGATTTTCCATGAGCGGGCGCATCAAAACTAATAGTCATGTATCCTTGTTCTAATAAGGCATCAGCAATTGAAACCAGTTGAGTTCCGCGTCCAGACCAACCGTGAACCAATAATATTTTTTTTGTAGCCTTTCCGTAACTATAAACTCGAATGTCTTTTTTTAAGGATTTTATATGCACTGTTTCTTGCTTGGATTGTGTATCCATCCCTAATTCATGCTTGGGCGTTTTATAACGTATTGGTTTTTTAAAGAGATAGACTGCAAATTTTGTTGCCAAGGACGGWGATATAAATTGCAAGAATCGGGCAATAAATAAAATTGGTTTMGGAACGCTATTTGCATCTGTATATTTTGTATTTTCGTTGGTTGTCATCAATGGTTTATTTTGGTGGTAAATATAGAATTTGTACATTGAAAAAAAAACATAAACTTTACAAGTTAATAGTGTAAACGTTTATWGCAGTCAACGAACTAGAAATAATTAGAAAACAAAAAGAAGAAAGTTATGAAAAAAATTGTATCCCTGTGCCTTATTGCACTTATGATGTATGGTTGTAGTACCGTACCAATTACCGGAAGAAAGCGGTTTAATTTTGTGAGTGATGCCGAGGTATTACCTATGAGTTTCGCTCAGTATCAAGGGTTTTTAAAAGAAAATAAATTATCTACAGATGCCTCAAAATCAGCTGAGATTAAAAATGTAGGAGCTAAGATTTCAAAGGCTGTAGATAGGTTTATGAGAGCCAATGGAATGACAGCCGAAGCCGATAGTTACCGCTGGGAGTTTAATTTAATTGAGGACGAAACGATTAATGCATGGTGTATGCCAGGAGGGAAAGTGGTTTTTTATACTGGAATATTACCTATGTGTGCGAATACAGATGGAATTGCAGCGGTAATGGGACATGAGGTTGCTCATGCTTTTGCAAAACATGGACAAGAACGAATGAGTACTGGAACTTTACAACAATTAGGAGGAGCTGGTGTGATGTTGGCCACAGGGAATCAGGATCCTAAAAAAGCACAAATGTGGAATATGGCATTTGGGATAAGTTCTCAATTAGGAATGTTGGCTTTTAGTAGGTCTCATGAAAATGAAGCCGATAAGTTAGGGATGGTCTTTATGATTATGGCTGGATATCAACCGGAAGAAGCGGTAAATGTTTGGATTCGGATGAGCGAGAGAGCTGGGTCAGGAAGTACACCTCCTGAATTTATGAGCACACATCCTTCTAATGCGTCAAGAATTCAGAATTTGAGAGCGTACATGCCGGAAGCTACCGCATTGGCAAAGAAATTTAATGCGCAAACGATTAGAAATTAATTTTTTACTTTAGTTAAAGTAACTGAGTATTGTCAAATAATAGAGAAAGTAAAAATAGGATTAAGTTGTAAAAACTTAATCCTATTTTATTTAGGCTACCTTTTTATAGAGGGGTTCTATATTTAAAAATATATTATTTTCCTTTTCGTCTCTTCTTAGAGGAAGATACAACAGCCTTACTCTTGGAACCTTTTATTGTTGATAATCGAACATAAAACATTTGATTGGCTATATACGTCATATCTATTTGTGTAACAGTTTCAGTACCTTTTATATAGTTATTGTTCGTTTTACTAGCAACCAACATTCCTTTAGTGTCAAAAACTTCCATTTTTATAGAGGTGTTATAATTAAAATTATAGCGTATATTCAGTTCTGTATCAAAAGGGACTGGGTAGGCTAYAAAGTCTACTTTCTGATTTTTAATGATACCTTTTTCAGGAGATTTACCATTGTTGTTATCACAATCAATTCCTAAGTCCATTTGAAATGTTTTACCATCGTCAATTCTTGGTCTATCCGAACATTCACACGTTTTTTCACAGGTTACAGCATGTACTATGATGTATATGGAATCACCATAAACATTGTCAAATTCTACGGTGATACCAGAAGATTTATCGAGTGTTCCCGAATTGAATGTGTACTGTCCTGGAGCTACTGTTGATTTTCCTTTATGTTTAGGATAAGGGGTACAACCTATATAAATATGAGCTTCGTTCAATACATACCCCGGATCGATGATATATTCTACAGTAACTTTGTCATCTGTATAAGTTACAATTACATTTCCTACTAATGTTCCTTTGTCAGTTGTATTACAATGTGCARCTCCTGCATAAAGATCCAGATTGTAAGGTGTCTCGGACGGTGTTATTTCGTTTGTCCAACCCCATCGTTTAAATCCATCTCCTATAAAACATTGACTGTTATCATCAAGTTTAGCGAATGCGGTTTCACAATTTTCATACACATCTAAGTTCTTGGTGATTGTACAAATTTTAGTGGTTTCGTTTCCACATTCATCTTTTACAACTAATTTATAGTCCTGTAATTGAGAACATTTGTCCTCACTTAATCTGAATTCACCGAATGGAAGTCCTACTATTGATCCTCCTGGTGAACAATTGTCAGTCCACGTAGCGTTAATACTGCTTGGAAATTCATCCATACAGATGGTATCGTCTTCTGAACATTCTATTACAGGTGCTTCCGTATCCACAATCCATGTATAAGTGGTTGTTTTTTCATCMGCGATGTTTCCACAACTATCTGTATARGTTGCYGTCCAAGTTTGACTGTGMTTACAGCCGTCRATTACATGTTCTCCAGCGCTTAYTGATGGMGTGAAWTCTCCATCRCAATTATCAGTTCCTGTAAAAGTAGGAGCKACCATTTCTATAGGRTTACATCCTAAGTYCATATCYTCTTTTARGGCGGTGATTACAGGTTTTTCTGTRTCCACTTTCCAAGTATAAGTWATGGCGATGCTCTCTGCAGTGTTTTTACAARYATCTGTATAAGTGGCTGTCCAAGTTCTGCTGTAATTACAACCGTCAATTACTAATTCTCCTTCGTGTACCGATGGKTCRAATGTTCCTTCACAATTATCATCTCCYGTAAATACAGGCGGAGCGATGGTGTCTGGATTACATCCAAAGTCCTTRTTGTTCTCAGCAKYAGTRCTAATTACAGGKKYTTCCGTATCYACWGTCCATGTATARGTGGTTGTTTTTTYATYSGCGATGTTTCCACAACTATCTGTATARGTTGCTGTCCAAGTTTGACTGTGATTACAACCTTCAATTACATGTTCTCCAGCGCTTACTGATGGGGTGAAATCTCCATCACAATTATCAGTTCCTGTAAAAATAGGAGCGACCATTTCTATAGGATTACATCCTAAGTCCATATCTTCTTTTAGGGCGGTGATTTCAGGTTTTTCAATTGCTATCACGGTAAAAGTACCGGTACAATGTGTTTTTTGTGAGCAAAAATCTATGTTTTCAACATAAACGGTAATGAAATCGCCACAAATATTTGGTGTTATGTTTTTTAAATCGGCTAGGGTAATGGTGTTTATACCAAATCCTTCAATGCTGTAAGTAGGTGTAATTGTTGTTGGAATATCATATTCATTGTCTATCCAATCATTAAATGCATCATTTATTTGGTCTTGTGTTTGACAAGCTTCTTCTTGTCTGTTTGGAATTTCACATTTTTTTACAGGAGGTTTTTTTCCAAATGAAAAGGGGCCGGCAAGGTCTTTTAATTCCGCGGTAAAAGAATCTGAAGATCTAGTTTTTACAATAACATCACCAAATCCTCCACATTTTTCTCCATCAGTCCTTGTATCTAGTCCAAATTGCGTTGCGTTAATAGCAAGTTCAGCAAAAGTTGTTTGATGGTAATTGTCAGTGATTGTTCCTTTATTTGAAATAGTTCCCCAAGGCCCTGCATCTACTTGTCCTCCGTCGTTTATTTGTGCGAAAAGTGGAGAATCAGTACCTATGCCTTTAGATTCAATCATGGCATAGCCATAATTTCCAGCATTCTCTCCTCCATCGTATATTTCGAATCCATTACTTTTAGAAACAAAAGTAAAAGGCCTTAAGGGTTTGCTGTTAAAATTTTCAAACCAAGAATTTGGTTTTCCTCAGTTTCAAGCCAGATATATATTCTAATATTTGCTTGTGCTCCACCATTGGTGTAATCTACGGATAAGATAGCGTCTCCAGATTGGGTTACCGCTCCTGTAGTATCAAACAAATATGGAGTTCGTCCTCCAAAACTTTCCTGACCTTCAGAAATAGGTTGGCCATTGACAATCTCTAATCCTCCTCTAAATATTTCAAAATCAATATGACTGTCTCCATTTGCATTTCGTGTAGAAGCTCCTAGAAATATCCACTCATCAGTATCAACCGATGCTCCTTCTCTTCTTACATGTCCAAAAACATCAATAATATCGTTTTTTTGTGGAACGTCTGCTTTAGTAACAGTCCAGGTGCTGGGGTTGTCAATATTTTTGTCTGATCCTCCAGTAAATACATTGGAGTCTTTAAAGTTACCATTCGTGTTCTGGTCTCTTACAAAAACGGCATCTACCCATAATTGATTATTTACAATAGAATAAACGGGGTGGCTCATTCGGATTTCGATGGCATCATTGTTTCTATCTCCAAGTTGACCTCCGAGACTTGGAGACTTTGGATTTAAAAACGGGACGGTTTCATCTATAACTCCGAACGCTGTAAGACCTTTAAACCAATCATCAATTAGATTGTTGGTGTCTGTAGAAAACAGCATTACACCAGAGTAGACTCCTGAATCTACACCGAAATTTGTATGTTCAGAACTTTCTGTGTCTATGGATTGTGAATAAGAAATGTTTCCTGCTACAAAAAAAAGCATAAAAAATACAAGCATAAAAAAAGGGGTGTTGTATTTCCTATTATTGTGAAATAGATTATATCTGAGGTTATTTAAAACCTTAYTAATTTTTGTGAAAAGAACGCATTGTAATTTAAAAGTAATAGTCTCCATAGCCAATTATTTAATATTATTAATATCAATTTTACGCAAATAAGTAATTGAATTAAAACCTCATTTTAAATAGTCCTATTTTGAGTTATTATACAGGATACTATTTATGTGGGAATATAAAAATGGGTTATGATACGTATGGGAATACTATTAGGAGAAAGAGTACAAGTGTTATTTTTTGGAGGATTTCTAACTAAACTATTTTAAAAAACAGGGTCGTTTTTATGGCTACAATTATAAAAAGAATTTGGATTGATCTAACTTCATAATAGATTCAAAAGTGTAGCTTTATAATAGTTTTTATGATACAAAGATAAAAATAAAAATGTAAATGTCAAGTGTTTATGTGGTGTTCGGTGGGTTTCTAATGTGTGAATATAAAAAACAACCTGTATTAGATTGTGTCGTTATTGGTTTTTGTTGGATGTTTATATTTAAAAATAATTTAGTTTTTTTTTGTAAAAAAAGGTTGAATAACGAATATGCATTTAAAATTTATAAATTTATTGTTTTACAATTTTGATTATTTTTTTTATTTTCAATTTATAAAAATAAAGATTTTTATTCCCCAAAGAAAAACTAATATTTGAAAAAAAAATGGACAATACTATCCTTATTTTAATGTTATTTTTCCAAGCCAAAAACACTATRTTAGCCGTCCAAAATTGAATAGATTTAAAATGATAACTATGTTAAAACGAGGTAGTAAAAAAATAATCAATGCATGGGCATTTTACGATTGGGCCAATTCTGTGTATTCCTTAGTGATAAGTACTGCCGTTTTTCCAATTTATTATGCCACCGTTACTAAGGGAAATCATGGAATCGTACACTTTTTAGGAACTGATTGGTACAATACTACCCTGTATTCTTATGCACTTGGTTTGTCGTTTTTAATAGTCGCGTTATTATCACCTATTTTATCATCTATTGCTGATTATACGGGAAATAAAAAACGATTTATGCAGTTTTTTTGTGTATTGGGGTCGTTTTCTGTTGGGATGTTGTATTTCTTTGAAGGGGAAGATACGCTATGGATAGGGATTGTATTTACCATTTTAGCAAGTATTGGTTTTTGGTCGAGTTTGGTGTTTTACAATGCCTATTTACCGGAAATAGCCTTGCCTGAGCAACAAGATAGAGTGAGTGCCAAAGGATTTATGTATGGTTATGTGGGGTCTGTCTTATTATTAGGATTTAATTTATCAATGGTGATGAAGCCAGAAATATATGGTATTTCTCAAGGAACCTTACCTTCCCGAATTTCGTTTGTAATGGTAGCTGTTTGGTGGTTAGGTTTTGCCCAGTTTACCTTTAAAAGGTTACCGAACAATGTATATCATAAAAAACCAGAAAAAGATTATATCTTTAAAGGAGTGAAAGCCTTAAAAGGAATTATAAGTGATATTAAAAAGCAGTACGAATTAAAAGTATTTCTGATTGCGTTTTTTGTATATAGTATTGGAGTACAATCGGTGATATTATTAGCAAGTATTTATTTTTCGAAAGATTTGAATTTAGAAACGTCGGATTTAATCAYTACCATATTAATAATGCAATTGGTGGGGATTATTGGTGCCTATACATTTTCTAGGTTATCTGATAATATTGGGAATATTAAAACCTTRAAAATCACGATTGTTATTTGGGCAATTAGTTGCTTTGCGGGGTACTTATTGGAAGAAGGAGATCCATCATTATTATCTAAAGTGTTTGCTTTGGGGGCATTATTGGGGCTAGTTTTAGGAGCTATTCAATCATTATCTAGRTCTACTTATTCAAAATTATTACCGGAAAACACGGAGAGTCATGCAACGTATTTTAGCTTTTTTGATGTAACAGAGAAGATAGCCATCGTTATCGGAATGATTATTTCGGGAATTGTAGCTTCTTATACCAATTCTTTAAAATTATTTATTTTGATTCTTGGAGGCTTTTTTATTGGAGGATTTGTTATATTGAGTTTTATGAATAGTACCAAACACGTAAAATAAACGCACATTGAAAATTATAAATACATATACAATTTCGTCTGAAGAAGTARGCATGCGTTTTAATGCCTATTGTGAGGAATATGTAGAGGAATACCCTTCTAAAAGTGGAGTTAAAAAAGCCATTGTAAAAGGAAAATTGCGATTGAATGGTAGTTTTTCCAAAGGAGATGTGTGGATGAAAAAAGGAGATGTTATTAGCGTGGTTGATTTAGAACTGAAANCCCCAAAAGTATTCAAATTAGAATTAGAAGTATTGTTTGAAGATTCATATATGGCTGTTGTAAACAAACCTGCAGGAGTTACCGTAAGCGGAAATCAATTTAAAACTATTGTKAACTGTTTGCCTTTCAATCTAAAACCATCTACAGAAAAAGATGCCCTTCCATGGCCGTTACCAGTACATAGATTAGACAATTTAACCAGCGGTATTTTAGTGATTGCTAAAACCAGAAAAGCGAGGGTTGTATTGGGGCAATTGTTTGAAGAGAAGAAGATTCAAAAAACATACCACGCCCTTGTTATGGGGCATTTGGAAGGAGAAGGATTCATGAATGATGCTATTGAAGGAAAGCCTTCCAAAACCTTCTTTAAAAATATTACAATAATACCTTCGTTACAAAACGAATTCTTAAGTTTGATGGAATTAACACCTTTTACAGGGAGAACACATCAAATTAGAATACATTTAGCGAACCTTGGGTATCCGGTTTTAGGGGATACGTTATACGCTGAAAAAACATTACAACATAAGGGATTGTTTTTGGTAGCTACTAAAATCACACTCCTGCATCCTGTCTTAAATGATGAAATTAGCATCAAAATTGAATTGCCCTCTAAATTCAAAAACCGGATGAAGAACGAAAAAACAMGATGGGATCGCTTCCATACGCAGAATTAAGCTTTTTTTGCCCCTTCTGATTTAWSAAAATYGACGAAAATCAAGGGGATTTATCTTATATTATTGAGTGAATATTTTTTTTTCTAAAAAAACACYGTTWAATAAGGACTGTTTTGCTGTTTCAACATRTAATTTTAAMKGTAATAATTRTTACTTAAAACACTAGTACTATTRCGTTTTAGRTGCCTRGTKAWACCCTTTTTTATAGCSTAATTYTCTGTACAAGAGAGAAGGTTCGTATCCATAGAAATCACTTTGTTTATTTRSRTTATTTTTATGAATAATGTAAARAAAWCCAGTAAATCAATTAATAAATAYCGAATTCTCGATGTGTCTAGGCGGTATTTRTTAAATAATGAATAAAACYACTGTTTTATATGCTTTGAATGAGTGTTTCTAGTAAGTGTCAACCATGACATTTGTCATGTTATATACTTAGGCTAGTGGTATATTTGAATAGTAAAACTAGCGAATTAAGATCTTTAAAAATCAACAATTAAATTAAGAAAAAGCTATGAAAATAGCCTTTTGTAAATCAGAAAAAATTACAGTTTAATTTTTGTAAAAAGCTCCAATTAATCAACTCTCCGTGAGGAATCTATAATTGGTCTTTACAAAACAAACGAAAAGCAATAATAAGAACACATGAACGTAGCAGAAAAAATAGCTTTATTAAAAAGCAAGCGAGAGCAAGTGCTAGAACTAGGTGGTGAAACACGCGTTGAAAAGCAACACAAAAAAGGTAAATTAACAGCAAGAGAGCGTATTAATTTATTATTTGACGAAGGAACTTTTCGTGAGATTGACGCTTTTGTAAAACACAGATCTACTAATTTCGGAATGGAAAAAGTAGCTATTGAATCTGATGGTGTTATCGTAGGATACGGTAATATTAACGGAAGACCTGTTTTTGCATATTCTCAGGATTTCACTTCTAGAGGTGGGTCATTGGGAGAAAAACATGCTGAAAAAATCTGTAAGATTATGGATTTAGCAGTAAAAGCCGGTGCACCAGTAGTTGGATTGAATGATTCAGGTGGAGCACGTGTAGAAGAAGGAGTAGATGCATTAAAAGGATATGGAGATATTTTCTTCCGTAATTCTAGAGCATCTGGGGTAATACCTCAGATTTCTGCAATCATGGGCCCTTGTGCTGGTGGAGCAGTATATTCGCCTGCTATGACAGACTTTATCTTTATGGTAAAAAAGACCAGTCATATGTTTATTACCAGTCCTTATGTTATTAAAACAGTAACTGGAGAGGAAACTACCTTTGAAGAATTAGGTGGTGCAATGGCACACAATTCAATAAGTGGTAATGCACATTTTGCTTGTGAGAATGATGAAGATACAATTGAGCAAATTCGCGAATTGTTAGAGTACATGCCTAACAACAATATGGAAGGTGTTCCTGCTGTTGAAATGGACGATRMRCCAGACAGAGTTTGTGAAAAATTAGATACTATTATTCCAGACGAYSCMAAAAGACCTTATGATATGAAAGAGATCATAGAAGAGGTATTGGAYGAAGGAGAATTTTTTGAARTTCATCGTTATTTTGCAGAAAACTGTATTATTGGWTATGGTCGTATGAACAACCAAACGGTAGGTATTATTGCCAACCAACCAATGATTTCTGCAGGGTGTTTAGATATTGATGCTTCTGATAAAATCAGTCGTTTTATTAGAACATGTGATGCCTTTAACATTCCGTTAATCACTTTTGTTGATGTACCAGGTTATTTACCAGGAGTAGATCAAGAATTAGGAGGAATTATCCGTCACGGAGCAAAATTATTATGGAGTTATGCAGAGGCTACTGTGCCTAAGTTAACTGTAGTAGTTCGTAAGAATTATGGTGGTGCATACATTGCTATGAGTTCTAAACATGTAGGTGCTGATATGGTATACGCTTGGCCAACTGCAGAAATTGCAGTAATGGGAGCTAAAGGAGCTGTTGAGGTAATTTCTAACTATAGAAAAGAAATTAGCGAAGCAGATGACAAATTAGCAAAAATCCAAGAAAAAATTGATGAGTACGAAACTGCTTTTAGTGTACCTTATCTTGCAGCAGAAAGAGGTTATGTGGATGAAGTAATTCTTCCAAGTGAAACAAGAGAACGTTTAATCTCTGCCTTGACAATACTGTCGAATAAAACAGAAATATTACCAGCTAAAAAACACGGAAATATTCCTCTTTAAACTAACTATTATGAATTTATTAGCAAAAAAGAAACGTGCCGCTGCCATCGCAGTAAGTTGTTACCTTCAACAAATGGAGGAGGAAAAACAACCAATGAATGTGCAAGCATGGAGAAATGCAGGAATCCAACGAATTATACTCGGTAAACAAGTATTATTTAGAAGAGGAAGACTCGTAGGGCAAAAAAATTTATAAGCAACAATACAA
>NVSD01000044.1 GCA_002401105.1 Flavobacteriaceae bacterium
TTCCTCTACCATATTCACTTTTAAACGGCCCTCCACTATTAAACCAGGGAGAATCGCTACCACCATTGTATGTGGGTCCATTATCTGATGTAAAAATGATTATTGTGTTTTCGTATTTACCAGTTTCTTTTAAATGTTTTATGAGTTTTCCAATATTCTCATCAAAATATGATATCATGGCGGCATAAGTAGCATGAGGGTATCTGTTTGGAAAATACCCGTGATTTCCTGTATATGGCTCTTCGTCACCAAACTTTTCTACGTAATAATCTACCCAATCTTTAGGGGCTTGGAGTGGGGCATGGGGTATTGGACTTGCCCAATATAAAAAGAAAGGAGAA
The DNA here is from genome assembly GCA_002401105.1 of Flavobacteriaceae bacterium. Lineage (GTDB taxonomy): Bacteria > Bacteroidota > Bacteroidia > Flavobacteriales > Flavobacteriaceae. The sequence goes on from NVSD01000044.1 coordinate 342, forward strand.
TCATTAGCACCCTCTACGAAATTGATTAATTTTTCGAATGATATCTCAGGTGAATATACGGGCTGGTTGAATTTTTTATAGTTAGATAATATATATGGATCTTCATTTTTACCTAACTTAGTTGTAGGAGCAATAGTGTCGTTTGATGTTAAGTGGTATCTTACTCCATTTTCATATAAATGAACAGGATTGTAAGTATGAGCTTGTCTTTGGCAATTATATCCAAAAAAATAGTCGAAACCCATTTTTGTTGGAATAGACTCCGTATGTGGTGCTCCTAAACCCCATTTGCCAATCATGCCTGNTTTATAACCTACATCTTTTAATAGACTAGCAATTGTAGTTGTGTTTTTAGGAAAAGGTCTTTGTCCTTCTAGTGTAGAATCTTTTGCTACTTTTTTATAGTTCGAAACATCTCCACGGGTTTTCCAAGCATCATTACCTCTTATATAGGAATGTCCCATATGTTTACCAGTTAGTAAAACCGACCTCGCTGGTGCACAAACGGGTGCTCCAGAATAATGTTGAGTAAATTTTAATCCATCTTTGGCTAAAGCATCAATATTAGGTGTTTCTATTTTTTTTTGTCCGTACGCGCCTAAGTCACCGTAGCCTAAGTCGTCGGCTAAAATGTAAATGATATTGGGGCTACTCCCTTTAATAGATTTTTTATTAGGATTATTACAACTAAGAATCAGTAAAAATACTATAGGCATAATTACAGTTAACCTAGAAGGTGAAAAGGATAATTTTTTAATTGATATWGTTTTCGAAAAACGCGACATGTTATTTRTTTTTTATTTTTTTAATTTTCTTGATGTCTCAAGAACATTTTTTCCAAAAGGATTTATTTTTTTCAGTTTTAATAATTACCTTATATTCACCGATGTTTCAAAAAAATCCAGTGCTGCAATAGCGGCTGTTTTCGTTGCACCTGCAATAACTTTTGTATCAATTCTAATATACCTTGTTTGAATACTATGCGTGAAATTATGACTTCTTTTAACAGGGGTGTTAATCAAATTTCCAAACTATTGATTTGGTGTTGGTATTATATGTGCAGCTTTGGTTATTATGGAATGTTTTGTATCAGAAATCAACACTTCTTTGGTGCTACTAACATCCATTTTTAAACCAGTGGGTTTTGTACAGGATAATAATGTTAAAATAACTAAGACTATTTGAAAGGTGATTTTCATTATGTATAGGATAAATTTAATTTATTCAGAATCTGATAAGCAGWAAAATCTCAATTTTCCGTCTTTAAACCATTTTGATGATTTTTATTGATGTAAAGAAGAGTCTGATGAGTTGATCAACACTCTCCTTTATAAATTACAAGTAATAGTTCCAAGAATCAATCAAATGGATAAAAGAATGATTTCATAATATTACTTTAAACTATCACTTTTAATACTGTGCTTTGCATAATTTAAGCCCATAACATCATATCTTTTAGAAATATGATTTAATCGTAGTTGAAAATCTTCCCAGTTCTTTCCTTCTTTTGATGACCAAACCACTTCTGATAAGGCTGTCATTCTAGGTAAAATCATGTATTCAACATAATCAGTAGTTTTCATATATTCTGTCCAAACATTTGCCTGCGCTCCTAAAATATGTTTTTGTTCTTCTTCGGTTAAATCGTTAGGTGTTGGGTCATAAGCATATACTTCGGATACAGTTGTCATTCCTCCAATAGCTAATGGTTCATTATCCTTATCCTTAGATTGGTAATGATCAAAATAACAAGAATGATTAGGTGTCATAATTACATCATGTTTCTGTTTTGCTGCTACAATCCCTCCTTTAGTTCCTCTCCAAGACATTACAGTAGCATTAGGTGCCAATCCTCCTTCTAAAATTTCATCCCAACCAATTATCTTTTTACCTTTAGAATTGATGAATTTTTCCATTCGTTGAATGAAATAACTTTGTAACTCATGCTCATCTTTTAAGCCTTGCTCCTTAATTTTTTGTTGACATTTTGAGCATCGCTTCCAATTTCCTTTTGGACATTCGTCTCCACCAATATGGATATATTGAGCTGGGAACAATGGAATAATTTCTGCCAAAACATCTTCTAAAAACGTATAAGTTTCTTCTTGCCCAGCGCAAAACACATCATCAATTACGCCCCAAGTTTCGTACACTATTTTTGGTGTTCCATTGGCTTGTAATTCTTTTCCTTTGTCTGACCCCATATCATTAAAAATCTTTGTTGGTTCTTCAGGGAAACAACTTAAGAACGGATACGATGCAATGGCAGCTCCTCCATGACCTGGAAGTTCTATTTCAGGGATTACAGTTACATGACGTTCGGAAGCATACTTTACAATCTCCTTTACTTCTTGCTGCGTATAAAAACCACCGTACTTTTTTTGATCATTTGAAGTTCCTGGATGATGACCAACAATAGTTCCATTTCTCCATGCTCCAACTTCTGTTAATTTCGGGTATTTTTTTATTTCTATCCTCCAGCCCTGATCTTCGGTTAAATGCCAGTGCAGCGTGTTCATTTTATGCATGGCAATTAAATCAATGTATTTTTTCACAAATGAAACTGGAAAAAAATGACGAGCCACATCTAAATGCATCCCTCTGTACTGATATCTAGGATTGTCTTTTATGCTTACTGCCGGAATAGTTAATTCCTCTTCTGAACTATTGCCAGATTCTATGGAAGCAGGTAGCAATTGTCTTAATGTTTGAATTCCATAAAAAACACCTTTTGAAGTTTTTCCGGAAATGGTGATTTTATTGTAGGCTACATTTAGTTCATAGGCTTCTTCATTGGTTATAGATTCATCTATTTTTAACTCAATGTTTCCATTACTGCTTTTAGAATCAAATTCAATGTTTTCTCCTGTTGAAAGGCTTAACATTTCCGCCAAATAATCTCCTTCGTTTTTTAAACTTGAATCTCCCACTATTTTAGTGTCATCATCTATTAAAAATTTCCCTTTTAAAATTTCCAAAGGGGAAGGTTTTGGTATTATTTGATAATCTTCAGTTACTGTTATTACATCTTTATATTTATTTGAACAAGATATGCTCAATAAACAGATGATTCCTAACATTGTCAATCTCATTTTATGGTGTTTTAAGTGTTTCATAAACTTATTTAATGTTTTATTATATTTATTTCAAAACTGAATTAATTCCTCTAAGTAGTGAAGTAGATGTATTAACAGACGTATCAAAACCAAGTTCCCAGAACATAATACCTGCTAGCCCATTCAGTTTCATGTTTATTACATTATTTTTAGTTTCATCTATATCCATATAATCTAATTTACTAAGATCTGTTGTTCCTAATTCTTTAGATTTAATTATTTTGTTGTAAGCAATTGCTTTACCGTCAGATAAATTTCTTCCATAAAAAGGGAGTCCCAAGATTAGTTTTTTTAGGTTCAATTTTTCCTTATGAATTAAATTCATAGCAAAATCAATTTGTTCTTGAAAAGTATGAAGGCCTTCCATAGGTTCATAAACCATAAGATTTACCTGATGTACATAATTTTCAATGCTTTTTGCAAAACGTACTTGGCCAGGTGTATAAGTTACAGCTGCTGTTAGAAAAAGTCCTTTTTCTTTGAATGCCTTGTGTAACTCTTTAAATAGGACTACTGCATTGGCTTTATCTACACTACTTTGGGGATATTCCCAATCAATATCAGCACCATCCAATCCATGTTGATGACAAAACTCTATGATATTTTTGATGAAGTTTTTTCTAGATACTGGGCTAGCAGCCATGGCTGAAAAATGTTTAGAATTCTTTTTTGCTCCTCCTATACCTATTAGAAGTTTTACATTATCATATTCTGATTTTCCTTTTTTCAATAGCTTGAGGTCGCTTATTGTCGTGGGAAGGATAATGAGTTCTCCATTGCTATTTGGTCTGATTAACTTGTAAATTAGCTGATCAAAATAGGCATAGGTTTTTGGATTAAAGCGCTGTATAGTAGTGTACTTTTGATACGCTACAACTTTAAATACTGCACTTTCTGTTTGTGCATTGCTTTCCATAATTGAAAAGATGATGAACGAAAAGATACAGGTGTATTTTATCAGATTCTTGTTTTGCATATAGTTTTTTTAATCTTAATGGTAGAGTGATTTGAATGTTTTAATCGCTCCTTCAATCTTATCACTACTACAATTTCCATCTTTATAACAGGCGTAAAAAGAATCAAAGGAACCCCAATAGGTATGCATAACACCCAACAATCGATTTTTGATTGTAGGATTACTGAATTTTCTAATGTTTAGGACACTTTGTAACTGTTGTGCTGCCACTTCGGGTACCTGATAAGAGCAACTGATGACTTGGAATCCTTTTAAGGCAAAGTAAGCTGGAGTAGGAGGGGCTGTTTTGTATTGCCAGTCGCAGATAACAATGTCTTTTGGAATGAGATCTATCGCAGGGTAGGTGGCATTTTTAGAGGCAGTCCATTTACCCAGGCCTGTTGTCTCTCCGTCTAATAAACGATCTCCCCACATATACATCGTAAGATTTTTGCTGTTTAAATGGCGGTATATTTTACTAACTTCATCCGCAAAGAGAACTGCTTTATCTTTTCCTTTACATCTGGAGCATCCATCTTCTCCTAAAATAAATACTTCGTCCATTCCTACATGAACTCCTGTTGCTTCAAAAACTTCAATTAATTCATCGAGTAGATCAAAAACAATTGCATGCACTTCAGGGTGAAGAGGGCAATAGCTGCGACAATAAAAATCTTTATCATGTAGCTTGTTGCCTGGGTTTTCCTCAAATTCGGGATATACTCTTAAAAGTGATTTGATATTGTCTTGTTTCCAAGATTGGTGTCCTAATAAATTTATAAGTGGGATGAGGTTGATATTGTTTTGTTGACAAGTGTTGACAATTTGTTTAACATCCTTTTTCGAAAGCGCATTATTATCAACCAATTCAGGGTGGCTATTGAATTGATATTGATAATTTATTTTTAAGAATAATGTATTCACGGGGGTATTCGAGAGATCCTCTTCAATAAATTTGATGAAATCCTTGACCATACTTGGTTTTGGTGCTGAGATTGAGAAGCTTCTTATAGGAACCTCATGTACTTTGTTTTGAGAATAACAACAAGGAATACTTATAAATAAACATAAGATGAAGTTGCTTATAGTTTTAATATTCTCTACAAGATATAGTTTCATGTTTTTTATTTTTTAGCGTTTACTTCTTTTCTCCAAGCTTGAGTTTTGGCAAGTAGATCTTGCACTATTTTCGGCATGTCTTGTGAGATGTCGTATTGTTCTCCTACATCATATTTTAAATTATAAAGTTCAAAAGTGTCCGTATTGTACCAGTCTATCAATTTGTAATTACCTTCTTGAATTACGGTRCCTCCATCTGTWCCACAAGCACGTGTCAAWTTTWCTCCTGCASGAAAATGCCAAAACATSGSTTTTCTTTCRKGTCTTGCTWCTCCTTTTAAWACRGCWGMATAGCTWACASCGTCWAWATGTTGTTGYGGTTTTTGGGCTAAGCCAACCAAGTCTAATAAGGTAGGATAATGATCGTTACCAATTACTTTAGCATCAGAAACAACACCTCGCTGAATGTTATTGGGCCATTTTACAATGAGAGGAACACGTATACCTCCTTCATACAACCAACATTTCCCTGCTTTTAATGGAGCGTTAGAAGTACTTTTGCCTCTTTTATTCATTTTAGTTCCGTCTCCACCATTATCAGATGTAAACACAATGATGGTGTTTTCTGTGAGTCCTAGCTCCTCTAGTGTCGCCATTATTCGCGATAGGCTTTCATCGATACTACTTATCATTCCTGCGTATATTGCATTATCCTGACGTAGTTTTTCGTCTGCTTTTTTTACTTTACTGTAACTAGGCTGTTCAAACGTATAATTGTCGATAATTTTTTGAGCATCTTCTCTTTTCGACAGCTTTGATTCCAAAGGAGTATGAACGGCGTAATGAGACAGGTATGCAAAAAACGGTTTGTCTTTGTTTTGTTTAATAAATGCAATGGTTTTATCTGTCAATACATCTGTCAAATAATCGCCTTGTTTTCCTTCCTTTTGGAGTCCTGGGACTTTTCGAATATTATCTTCTTCTCCGAAGGGATAGAAATAGGAGGCTGGTGCTCCCATATGATGTCCTGCWATATTGATGTCAAAACCTTGGTTTTCGGGGTAGTTTCCTTTTTTTCCTAAATGCCATTTTCCTGCAAAAAAGGTATTGTATCCACCTTCTTTGAATGTTTCTGCTAATGTTATTTCATCCGGAGACATAAGACCGAATTTTTTGGAGCGTACAGCCCTTGCAGGGTACTTACCTGTCATGATACTAAAGCGTGACCCGATACACAAAGGATGGGCAGCATAGGATTGTGTAAATAACATTCCTTCGGAGGCTAATTTGTCGATAGTAGGTGTTTGATATATTTTTGATCCATAACATGCAACATCTGTCCATCCTAAATCATCTACAAGAAAAAATACTACATTAGGCGGTATTTGATTACTTGTTTTATTATTGGTGTTACCTGCAGAACAGGCGATTAATGCAATGGCAATGAAAAAGTAGCTACAGCAATAAATGGTGAATTTTCTCATGAAATATTTCGATAAAAAATGTTTGATATTAATCGTTTGAATCTGAAATTAAATTGGTGAATGCTTGTTTTGGCCAATTCACAGGGGTTCTATTTGGTAAACGAAGGGGGATGATAACATTGTGTTCTTGCANTTTTTTTATCTAGCTCATTTACTAAGAGGATGGCTTGTGTATGCGAAGTGTTAAAAAGATTGTGGTGTTCACCTATATCTTCTGCTAAGTTATAAAGCTCAAAACGTTCATCATCTTCGAAATAAATGAGTTTCCAATTGTTTTTTATCACGGTAGCAGTTGGGGTGACTCCTCCGTCTGCAAAATCTGGTCCGTTATAATCAACACCTTCAAAACGATAAGGCATATAAAAGAATAGCGATCTGTTTTTTAAAGAGTTGTCAGTGCTTGGGTTTTCTATGGTGGGAGCAATGTCTTTCCCGTCGATGGTGTATTCAGTTGGTACTTTTCCTTCGGCTGCATTTAATACAGTAGCATAGATGTCTTCTATTATAATTGGTGCATTGCTTTTGCTATTTGCTGTTGATTTCCCAGGCCATCTGATGACAGCAGGAACTCTTAGACCTCCTTCATAAGCCGATGCTTTTCCACTTCTTAGTGGGTAGTTGAATTCGAATTTTTTGTAGAGACCTTTTGTGGTTTTTCCAAGGACTCTACCTCCATTATCAGAATAAAATATCAAAATGGTATTSTNKGCWMTGWTTNMMATYWKCCAATGTCTTCATTACATTTCCTAAGCTTACATCTACACCCTCAATCATACTGGCATAGTCGGCTTCACTAGGGTGTTCTCCTTCTGTTAGGATATAATTATTTACATAAGGTTCGTGCCTTTCCAATGGAGTATGTACAGCATAATGAGCCAAATACAAAAAGAATGGTTTATTTTCTTTTACAGCATATTTAACCGCTTCCATAGATTCGATAGTGAGTGCCTCTGTTAGGTGAGTATCTGAACCGTGATATTTTTTCAAACTAGGAACGRATTTCTTTTTATCGGAGTAGTTTTTCTTTCCTTGATACGTTGCTGGTGCTCCAAAGTTATTTCCTCCTATATTGACATCGAATCCTGCTTCTTCAGGAGAAGGACTCATGCCTGATGGGCATTGATGACAAAGATGGTATTTACCCGTATGAATGGTATAGTAACCTTGTTTTTTTAGCATTGCTGGAAGTAGGTATTGCACGTTTGCTGGTTTGATTACGGCTCCAGCAGGTATTTCGTAAGTGTTTCGTTTGTTTATTGTCGGTTCCGTATCTCCGGTAATATGATGACGAAGGGCATTCTGTCCTGAAAGAATAGAGGCTCTTGAAGGAACACAAATAGCTTGTGATCGCGCATTTGTAAAAGTAATTCCTTGTGATGCTAATTTTTCAAGGTTTGGAGTTCTGTACCGTTGATTGTACAAGGTTTTTTCTCCGGTAAAAGGAATAGAGGTGTCATTTATTCCTAAATCATCCACTAAAAATACGATGATGTTAGGTTTTAGTGGCGTTTTTTTAGTGGTACAAGAGATGCTGGATAGACAGCAAAGAATAAGTATCCYTACTATTAAAAGATGTTTCATTTTGTATAATTATAGGAGTCACAAATAGGTCTCTTTTAATATGTAGCAAAAGCGGATGTTAAAAGAGTTRCACTAAATTAGATAAAATGAAGGGATACAATGTTGCAGATGCTCCAAGAAAGGTTTGGAATTGTCTAAATCTTAAAAAAGTTTGATTTTGCTTTGAAAAGGTTTAAAATTGACGCGTTGGGCTTTTGGTAAATGATGAATCTTTGCAGTCTATAGGAGTAGAGCTGATGGATTTAAAAACAGTATTATCTGTGTTTATATGTTATGTTAGTCCGATACTTCATTTCTTAACCTAAAAGTAAAGGATAATTAACTCAATGTTTTTGTGTGTTGAACAGTCTAAATCTTTTAAGTAAAAGCGTATGAATAAATTTTAGAGCTTATAAATATTTGTAAAAAAGTGAATGTAATATACCATAAAAATATACAGTTTTTTTTGTGTTAGAAGTAAGGGGTAGAAGGTTCTTATTCCAATTTTTGTACATGTAAATAGCGTTGATTCTCTACAATCGAAGCGTAAAAACAGGCAACGATTGTAGAATTTTCAACATATTTTATAGTGTATGATAAAGACTATTTATTTCCAAATTATTGACGGGAAAAGGATATAGTCAAGGTTTTGAGATTATTTACTGAGTTTTTGACTTTCAATATTTTCAAACGATTTCCAACATTGGAACATGGCTCTTGGTACGTGGAAACATCCTTTCCATTTTCCTCCTTTAAGGTTGAGTAATACTTCTCCTTGACGGTTTAAATATCCAAACCATTCTCCAGCTTCTTTATCAGAGAAATGTTTCCAAGAATAGTCATGTACCTTGTTATACCATTCTTTTACATCTTCTCTTTGTGTGTGTTCGTAGGCTTTTGCCAATCCAACAAGTGTTTCTAAATGAACCCACCATAATTTTTGATCCCACTCTAATTGTTGAGGTGGATTTCCCTTGGCGTCTAAAAAGTAGAATATACCGTCGTGTTTTGTATCCCAACTGTATTCTAATATTGTGAGTATAGTGTCGGTGGCTTTTTCAATCAATGCGGTATCATTGGTTCTTGTAGCAATGTCCATCATAAACCACATGGCTTCAATTCCGTGGCCTGGGTTTAATAAYCGTCCATTAAAGCTGTCTTCTAAGCTTCCGTTAGGCTTTACAAATTCATAAATCAACCCTGATTTTTTATCCAAGAATACCTCCATGATTTCAAGTACGCTAAAAGCAATGGTTTTTTCCACTTCTTCAGCAGGCAATACATCTTCCAATTCCAATACTAAATTTGATAAAATCATTGGAAGGGCAAAACTTTTTAAGGGACGGTTGTCAATTGTTTTTTCGTATTGTCCTTTGGGATTGTCTTTCTTTTTAAGGATGTTGTAATAGGTTTGAATAGCGAGTTCCTTGATTTTCTCATCACCTGTTGCTACTGCGTATTGACTAAAAGCCATGGCCGCAAAACAGTCGGAAAATATATTATAAGGCTGTACTAATGGTGCTCCTTCTTTAGTGGTAGAGAAATAGAAATTTCCCTCCTTGTCCATACCGTGTTCAATGATAAAATCTATTCCTTTTTTCGCGGTGTCTAACCAAGATTGTTTTTGTTCGACTTTATTATACAACATGGAGAAAATCCAAGCTTGTCTTCCTTGGAGCCACATAAATTTATCCGTATCAAATACCTCGCCTTTGCTATCTAAACAAGTGAAATATCCACCGTTTTCGGTATCTATGGAATGTGTCTCCCAAAAAGGAATTACATTGTCTAATAAAGTGCTTTTGTATAATGCTGCGTGGTTTTTCATGGATGTATTTTTTATACTGATGGCCTTAGATACGTGTTTAATAATAATTAAATACGAGTATCTATTGCTATATGATTATTGAATTATGCTTGCGTCTAGAACTTCTTAATTTTCTTTATGTTGTACATAATACAAAATTACTAAATAATTCATATATAATTAGGTAAACACAAAAATATCAACTAATTTTATTTATAATGACTATAATATTTCAATTTTAGTACATTTGTAACCGAATTTCACTAAGTCTAWMRTTTTTWCATATAGATTTAGTTTTTTAAAAAGATCCAACTAACTATAATGTCTGTTAAGAAAAAATTTAAGAAAATAGCTCCGTTAAAAAATTTATCCCTTGTGGATAAAGTTGAACTTCGACTTGTCGATTTTATTAAAGAAAATGAATTGGTTCCAGGTGATGCAATTCCTAAAGAAATGGAATTTGCAGAGTCGTTAGGAGTTAGTAGGACAGTAGTTAGGGAAGCCCTACTTAGATTGAGGACATTAGGTTTGATTGAGTCTAAAAAACACAGGGGAATGATTTTGACAGAACCTGATTTTATTGATAATTTTGAACGCGTATTGGATCCTAAATTGTTAGGAAATGATGTGTTGATAAATTTATTTGAGCTTAGAATGATGTTAGAAATGGGTATGGCAGATGCTTTATTCGCTAGGAAAACTGACAAAGACCTTATAGAACTTGAAAAAATAGTTGAAGAGGAAGATAAAATAGAAAATAAAAAGGCTGTATTTAGTTTGGATCATGAGATTAAATTTCATGGAAAATTATACCAAATAGCAAGGAACGTTACTTTACAGCGATTTCAGATTCTATTATTACCAATATTTGAATTTGTACATGAGCAAGAAGAGCTGGATGCTGATTATGTACCTTCTAAAGTAGTTACACATAGAGATTTATTGGACAATCTTAAAATTGGGTCCCCTGAGACATTTAGGACCGCTATGAGACATCATTTAGATCCTCATTTTAATAGAATTTTATAAGGTATAAAAATACTAATTACAAAAAAAGCATTGCTGATCAGCAATGCTTTTTTTGTARKTAAATTTATAKAATGTAAGGGTATTAAATTTGTATTTTTACAACTACTTTTATAATGGCTTCACTTKTGTTATGTATYAAGCCAGGAGCRTGAATATCATCCGGATATAARATACTGAACATTCCTGTTCGGAAAGTCARCTCGTTGTATTTTTCTTCAAAAAGCTGAAAGTCATTTTCTGTGTCGTAGGCKTGAGAAGGGCTTTGGTTAGTCAAAGTAACAAAACCCAARGTCTCGGTTCCACTAAATACGTATTGTAAATCTATRTATTTCTTATGCGCTTCGAGTTGTACTACTGCAGGTGTAGCGGTGTCATATTTGTTAATCATTGCAAAAATAACTTCTCCATCAATTTCATGTTTTCCACTAGGAAGACTTGCAATGTCTGTATTTTTTAAAAAATCAAATGCTTTTTTAAAAGTAGGATGCATGGAAATATACAAGTCGCTATTTTCTAGTTTGTCTATAATCATTTGCTATTTGTTTTTGATTTAAAAATGAAAATCGCCTTCAAAAGTAACATACTTGAAGGCGAGTTAATAGTACTAATGGTTTATTTATTTACTTAAGTATTCTAAAATATCTAATGCTTTTAGTTCTTTGGTTGCTTGCGCTAATTGGGCATCATTTAAGGTTGTATGTGGGAATCTACTTGGTCCACAGTCAACACCTAATGTTTTCATAAATGATTTTGCTGCTCCGTTAAATCCTCCCATGGCATTTAAAGAATCAACAAATTTTGCAGATTTGGTTTGTAGGTTTCTGGCCAATTTGTAATCACCCAAATCAAATGCGTCTTTAATTGCGTAGTACAGTGGAGCCGCGTGGTTATATGTACTCCCTACCCATCCTGTTGCACCATACGGTAAACCAGAAAGGAACATTTCATCTACTCCGTATAGAATATTGTATTTTTCGTTTTCAACATCTTTGGAGTATGAAAAGTCAATGACGTTATTATTTGTGAATTTAATTCCTTCTAAACTTGGGATTTGATCTTTGGCCAACTCTAAAAAATCTACCATATTATAGTCTGCTCCAGTTAAACCCGGTATGTGGTAATAATAAAAAGGTAAATCTGGTGCTGCCGCTGCTATCTCTCTACAATAATCTACCAAACATTGTAAAGATCTTGTTTTAAAATAGTAAGGAGCTAAGGTGGCGATAGCATCAACCTTTCCTGCTGAATGGGCTGCTAAATCTTTCGCGATATCCAAACTAGTATGTCCTACATGGTTGATAACAAAAAAGTCTTCGCTGCTTTCTTTAGACCAAACTTCTGTAATTTCTTGGCGTTCTTCTATGGTTAGAGAAGTGAAATCTCCAGTAGATCCGTTAATAAACACTCCTGCAACTTTATTGCGTTGTAGAAATGAACTATATGAAGGTATGATATTTAGATTCAAAGAAAGATCTTCTTTCAATGGTGCGTATGCTGCAGCTATTAAGTTTTTAATTTCCATGGTTAACGGGTTTTATGTATAACATAATGCAAACTTACCACAATTGAAGGTGACATCAAAGGCTAACATATTTTATTTTTAATGGTACAGCTTCTTTTTTCGATACTAAACCTTAATTTGGAGCTGGTTMTTGATATTGTTTGGACGCTGGTAAAAGACTAGGTTTTTAGCATCGATATGATTTAGGATACTCATAAGTATTAGTTATATTAATCGTATTATTTGTCCTGTACCCCTTTTGTTTAGKGAGTATGTTTACAATGAATCTGTAATAGTCTTGTAGTATAGAAAATATCCCTTATGTGTTATTTTGGTRAAAAACTGAGATTAATGTCAAAAGGCGTTATTAAATTAAATCTAAAAATGAACTGGATTAAAAACAGGACTGTGTCCTCTTTTTCTAGGTTTTGTTTGCGGTAAATTCCGCTATTTTTAGTGATGAAMGTACATGTATTCACCGATAGTGACTTGTAAATGAGGGTCGACTCTTAGATTGAGATTTGTTTCTAGGAGAATTTAGGGGGTATTATGTAGAAATAGCATGGCTTTATTAGGTGCTAATTTTTCATCAGATACTGTGGGGAATATGCTGTTTGGATGTTAATAATAGGGTAGGTGTAGTGAAGGRATAGAAKCTTTATAAAAAAGATTCTTGGGGTATTCTGTCCCATTCAAGTGATGTAAGAGGTAAGTAATGATTGATGTCTATATGAAATAGGGGGGGAGTTCCAGGTTGGATAGATTCACTGTTTGATTTGCTAKATCTAATCAATAATCAAGGTCTTATTTAAGTAGCTATAATGGAYAGAAAAGTATCTTAGTGTATSTTTTGGGTCAAGAACAAAAGTTGGGTCTTAATATAAAAATGTTGATTTTTGTGGTCTAATTTTTACTTTATGAATTCTGATTTTACAAATGATTTTATAGCTCTCTTTTTACCCGATGGGATTTTGGAGTATTTCGAAATAATAGATTACAAACGAACTGAAAGTAACCAGTATTTATATGACAAAAGGTTGATTATTCATTTGTCAGAAAAGAAGATAGTTCCTCAGGAGTATGCTAAGCATCAATACAAAGCAAGTGGTTTTTCTGCAGCACGTAATATTGAAGATTTCCCAATACGCAATATGTTGGTTACTCTTAGTATTAAAAGGAGGCGTTGGGATGTTATTATAAACGGGGAAACAAAAAAAGTAAGTCGCGATTGGAATCAAATAATAGCACAGGGAACTCGAATGTCAGATGAGTTTGCTGCTTTTTTAAAAGAAACTAGTCAATACTAATGCAATAAGTTCCCAGAGCTTAAGTATTTATCTTGGAGTTAATGGAAAAAAATTTCAACGTCAATATAAAGAACATCTTAGCGACTTTAAAACTTGGAATCAAAAAAAACATGCTACTGAATTTATTTTTTACCCCAAAAATATCGGTGTAAATTTATCTTTAGATGAAACATGCATGTCAAACGGTGAACTCTATACTATTTTAACAAATAAAGCTAAAAAAGGTAAGAAAGGAAGTATTGTAGCCATGGTTAAAGGTACTGATGCTAAAAAGATAATACCATTAATAGTAAAACACATTTCAAATCGTAGACGTAATTTAGTGAAAGAAATAACATTAGACATGGCTCCTTCAATGAATGAGATAGCAAGAACTTGCTTTAAAAAATCAAGCCTAGTTATCGACCGATTTCATGTTCAGAAACTTGCTTATGATGCCGTTCAGAGTATTCGCATAAAATATCGCTGGCAAGCTATAGAACAAGACAATGAAGCTTTTTTAAAGGCTAAAAACAAAGGAATAATCCATAAACAGGAATTGTTATCTAATGGTGACACATTGAAACAATTATTAGCTAGAAGTAGGTATCTACTATACAAAAACAACTTTAACTGGACCGAAAGTCAAGGAGAAAGAGCAGCTATCTTATTTGAAAAATATCCTGAAATTAAAACAGCTTATGAAATTTCAAGAAAATTAGGAGTCATCTATGAAAAAACTAAAGAACCTGCAGTTGCAAGGTTAAAACTTGCTCATTGGTTTAGAGAAGTAGAATTAACAAAATCTAAAAAGTTCGCAACAGTAATGCACTCATTTATGAGACATACCGATACAATTTTGAATTACTTTAATAATAGAAGTACAAATGCCGCAGCGGAATCTTTTAATGCTAAAATTAAAGAATTTAGACGACAATTTAGAGGTGTTAGGGATCTCGATTTCTTCCTTTTTCGATTAACTAAAATTTATGCCTAATTAACATCAGACCCAGAAAGTGTGACTGATCCTATGTTTTCTCTATGCAGGTATAAAGTACACGTAAATGTACTCTTATTTGTATAGATGAAGGAGGTCTAAGGAAAACAAACAATTAGTAAATAGAGGACGTGTATATAAAAATGATGTTGATTATATTTTTACTTACTGCTTAGAGAGGCCAAAAAGGATGGTTGTGTTATTTACCGAAGGCCGAATGTCAAAAGGATACTTTTATGAATAGCATGAGGCGTGTACTAAACCAAAAAAATCCCGAACAATATGTTCGGGATTTATATATAAGCAAGTTATTAAAACTTTATTTAATTTTATCTACAATAGCCTTAAAAGCTTCTGGATTATTCATAGCTAARTCGGCTAAAACCTTACGGTTTAATTCGATGTTGTTWGCTTTGATTTTACCCATAAACTGTGAGTAAGACATTCCGAATTGACGAGCTCCTGCGTTAATACGTAGGATCCATAAAGCACGGAAAGTTCTCTTTTTATTCTTGCGRTCTCTATAAGAATATAACATTCCTTTWTCGACTGCGTTTTTAGCTACTGTATAAACGTTTTTTCTACGTCCAAAGTRACCYTTTGCYGCYTTCAAGATTTTTTTTCTTCTYTTTCTTGARGCAACYGAATTGACTGATCTTGGCATAATTCAATGTGWTWTTTTTGCAGTAGGCGATTCWKTTAAGAATACTTGTTTWGCACTACAACAAGGTTAATATTAGTTTACCTAAYTAAACTTAAATGTTACTTTAAGTTTAATTGTCTTAAAATACTTGGCTCATCCGCTTTAGATACTAAACCGTCGTGAGTTAATCTWARCTTACGTTTTTTAGATTTTTTTGTCAAAATATGACTCTTAAACGCRTGYTTTCTTTTGATTTTTCCRGTACCTGTAAGCTTAAAACGCTTTTTAGCACTAGATTTTGTTTTCTGTTTAGGCATTTCTATTGATATTTTATCTTGCTTATAATATTTTTATTTCTTCTTWGGAGCRATGTACATAATCATACGCTTACCTTCTAATTTAGGCATTTGCTCTACTTTTCCAWAYTCTTCAAGTTCTTGAGCYAATCTYAATAATAAGATATGTCCCTGATCTTTRAAWATWATCGAACGTCCTTTAAAGAATACAAAAGCTTTTAATTTAGCACCTTCCTTTAAAAACTTGATTGCGTGTTTCTTTTTAAACTCAAAATCATGTTCATCGGTTTGTGGACCAAATCTAATTTCTTTCACTACWACTTTAGTAGCTTTACTCTTTAACGCTTTYTCGCGYTTTTTCTGTTCGTATAAGAATTTTTTATAGTCAATWACCTTACAAACAGGTGGTACTGCTTTTGGTGAWATTTCAACTAAATCAAGTTCTTGTTCTTCGGCAATTGCATATGCTTTTTCYAAAGTATATACWCCYACCTCTACATTGTCTCCAACTAAACGTACGTTCTCGACACCTCTAATCTTRCGATTGATACGGTGTTGATCTTCTTTKACTATTCTCCAAGGTCTACGCGGYCCTCTTTTTTTTCTAATTGCTATGACTGTAAAATTTAAATTAAACTTAAAATKGTTGTATTGTACTATTWATTTCTTCTTCTATTAAGGAAACRAARTCTTTTATTTCAAAAGTTCCTAAGTCTCCYTCTCCGTGTTTCCTTACAGAAACRGTRCCATTWCCTTCTTCTTGTTCWCCWACAATAATCATRWATGGTATCTTACTAACCTCMGCATCRCGGATTTTACGTCCGGYCTTCTCACTTCTCGTGTCGATTAGCGTGCGAATTTCGGAATTTTCTAGCACATTTGAAACTTTTTCGGCATATTTTTGAAATTTATCGCTRATWGGWAGWATAATWACCTGYTCTGGACAKAGCCAAAGAGGGAARTTACCACCWGTATGYTCCARYAATAGYGCWATAAATCGYTCCATWGAMCCRAAAGGWGCTCTGTGAATCATCACRGGWCKRTGTAATTCGTTRTCWGMACCTTTATAGGTTAAATCAAACCTTTCTGGTAAATTATAGTCTACCTGGATCGTTCCTAGCTGCCATTTTCTTCCTAAGGCATCTTTTACCATGAAGTCTAACTTAGGTCCGTAAAAAGCAGCTTCTCCTGTTTCTACGACATAATCTAAGCCTTTCTCTTTGGCAGCGGATAGGATGGCGTTTTCTGCTTTTTCCCAGTTTTCAGTAGTTCCTATATATTTTTCTGGATTTTTCGGATCCCTTAAGGATACTTGTGCAGAAAAATTATCGAACCCTAATGATTTAAATACATAAAGTACTAAATCTATAACATCTTTAAATTCTTGGTCAAGTTGATCTGGAGTACAGAAAATATGTGCATCATCTTGTGTAAAACAACGTACGCGTGTCATTCCGTGTAACTCTCCACTTTGTTCGTACCTGTAGACAGTTCCAAATTCTGCAAATCGTTTTGGAAGATCTTTGTAGGACCAAGGCTTGTAATTATACACTTCACAATGATGTGGACAGTTCATCGGTTTTAATAAAAACTCCTCATCCATTTTAGGGGTGCGGATTGGTTGGAAACTGTCTTCTCCATATTTTTCGTAATGACCAGAAGTAACATATAATTCTTTCTGTCCAATGTGTGGTGTAATTACGGTATCGTATCCTGCTTTCTTTTGTGCCTTTTTTAAGAAATTTTCCAAGCGTTCGCGCAAAGCAGCTCCTTTAGGTAGCCATAACGGCAATCCTTGTCCTACTTTAGCTGAAAAGGTAAATAACTCTAATTCCTTACCTAATTTTCGGTGATCTCTTTTCTTTGCTTCTTCTAATAAAGCTAAATATTCCTTGAGTTGTTTTTGTTTCGGAAAGGATATTCCATAAACTCTTGTAAGTTGATGATTCTTTTCATCTCCTCGCCAGTAGGCTCCAGCAACACTCATTACTTTTACCGCCTTAATTAGACCTGTATGTGGGATGTGTCCTCCTCTACATAAATCTGTAAAATCGGAATGATCACAGAAAGTAATTGTTCCGTCTTCTAAATTTTCAATGAGTTCAACTTTATATTCATTGTTTTGTGCCTTGTATTCTTCTAAAGCTTTTGCTTTAGAGATAGCGCGCATGCTAAATAGGTGTTTCCCTCTTGCAAATTCGATCATTTTAGCCTCAATTGCGCTAAAATCTTTGTCTGAAATAGTTTTATCTCCTAAATCTACATCATAGTAAAAACCATTTTCCACTGCTGGACCGATGGTTAATTTAGCCGCTGGATATAGTGCCAATATTGCTTGTGCTAATATATGGGCTGAAGAATGCCAAAAGGCTTTTTTACCTTCATCATCATTAAACGTAAATAATGTTAAGTTTCCGTTTTCGGTTAAAGGTGTCGTGGTTTCGACCGTTGTTTCGTTGAATTTTGCAGAGATAACATTTCGTGCAAATCCTTCGCTAATACTTATGGCAACATCCATAGGGCTGCTACCTTTACTGTACTCCCTTATGGTACCGTCTGGTAAAGTAATTTTAATCATTATTAATTTTTCATTTATTGAACTGCAAATATATTAAGAAGATGTTAGTTATGCATGGTTTATTCTGTTTTTTGTTCTTTTCCCTTTTTTATCAGGTGTTGGTTTTTAGGCATAAAAAAAACGAGGGCCCTAAACCTCGTTTTAATTGTAACTTTTACTCTACGTATCTGTAAAATAAAAGTCTCCCTAATATGTTTTTTTTTCTTAATCTTACTAATTCCCCAACTTAAAAACAAACCCGATTGATTCGTGCTTGTTCTTTGATGAAAACAAGATGTTTCACCTTACAAAGGTAAAGTATTGATGTGAATTGCCGTGTATTTAACTACTATATAACTACTATGACAAGTGATTTTTCTACTATATAGCTACTTTGGGTAGGTGATGAGTCTTTTTTTAATAAGATTTAAGATACTCCTTAAGGTCTGTGTCTTCGTTTAAATTTAATTTTTTCTTGATTCTGTATCGAGAAGCTTGAACGGACCTGGGATTGATGTATAGGATTTTTGAAATTTCTTTTGTTGATAAATGAAGTTTAATAAGACTGCAATGTTTGAGTTCGTTTTGGGTAAGCGAAGGGAATTCGATATGAATTCTTTCAAAAAAACCGGAGTGTACTGAATTAAAATGATTTTTTAAATCTTCCCATTCATGTAGTTGGTCTAAATTATAGTCTATTTGTTTTATTACTTTATGAATGTCTAAGTAGTTTTCGGATTTGTTAACACTGTTTATTTTTTCTAAATCTTTTTTTAGGTATTCTAAAAATTGTTTGTGTTCAATAGATTTTAATGAATTCGTAATGGCTTCTTTATCCTTATAAGTAATGGTTTCGTAGAGCCCAGTTGTTATTTGATGATGTGTTTTCCTGTTCTTTGTATTTAAAGATATAAAATAGATGCAGGTACCTAGTAGGATTAGTAGTACTACAATTAGAATTAGTGTTACAGTTGTGATAGTCTCATTTTTAAACTCGAGTAATTTAAGCGCGAGTTCTTTTTTTTCTAGTTCTATTCGGGTACTTAGTAAGTTGTAAGTAGAATTATTAGTCGTTTGGTTGGACCTAGAAGCGGTACGTTCAATGAGATAGTTACTGTTTGTACCTGTAAGTTCTAAGTCGAATGCTAAGTCTGTTGATCTTGGTGAACGTTGATAAATTGCCACACTTATTATGTTTTCTCCTTCTGTAAAATCCGTAGGGAGAAGTAAACTAGAATAGTAGCGTGTCTCTGAGGATTTTGTGACTGTTTTAATTATAGAAATGTCATTATAACTATTTGTGTCATAACTAATATTGCTTTTTAAAACTTCAGTTCCATTTATATAAACGATGGCGCCATCATCTCGTCTTATATTTAATAGGTATGCCTTGTACTTGAAAGGATTTTCAATTTCTCTAGTGGTGGTGAAGTAAGCAACAAGGTACTTGTCTTTAGGGTTGCTTCCGTAACTTATTGTTGTAGTGATACTATCTGTAGCATATCCAAAAGGGGCGAAGCCTGTTTTCCAGTTTTGATGAAGCTTTTTATCTACCTGCCAGTTTGTTCCAGAAAGTTCGCTGCCATCGTGATACTTCCATTCCGCTTTTTTCTGAATAAGATGGTGTTCTGATGTAACGATATCCTGTCCTGTACTTGGAGTATATATAAGGAGTATGAGTAAAAGAGCGAATAGCCGTAGGGTGTACTTCATGTAATATGGTTTGCAGTTACGGGGTAAAGGTATTCATTTTGTGCGTGTATTCAAAGAATGGATTTTTTGTATAAAATTACTTGTAAGTCTTTATGTATTTGTAAGCTATAATTGTAGATGATTTCTTGTACGGGGAAGTGATAATTCGCCTTTATATTTGTCGATTTTTCTTTCTTCTTAATCTGTTTAATTCCTCCCTACAGATCTATCATGCTACGCCTGTATAATAGATGTGTTTAGTTGGTGTCAATCTATCCTATATATTAAGAGAGTTATTCGTCAATAAAGGGAATTACTATTCGCTCCAACGTGGCTCCTATATAGAGTAAAGGAGAATTGTGATTCGTGATCTATCCTAGTATGTAAAGAGAGCTTTCAGTTACTATGAGCGAATAATAATTCGCTCCAATACGCATCCTATATATAAAGAAGGGACACTCGGTAAGGTCAACTAGCAACTCACTCCAATAATAAAAAATAAATCCCCCTTCAACAGCAACAGAATCAACCTCTAAGAACGAATCACAAATTCCCTTCATAAAATAATCAAATTTACCCCTTGCCAAACAAATAAAACATCCTATATTTGCACTCGCTAAGC
>NVSD01000045.1 GCA_002401105.1 Flavobacteriaceae bacterium
AATACTTCCCGATATCACGGCCCAATGTGAAATCACAAATCTAACAGCTCCAACCGCTACGGATAATTGTGGAGGAACGATCACAGCAACACATGACGCAACTTTGCCAATTACGACGCAAGGAACAATTAGCATTCTTTGGACTTCTGACGATGAAAATGGGAACAGTATAACTCAGACACAAAATATCATCATCAAAGACACGACTGATCCTGTTGCCGATTTACCCGTGCTAGCCGATATCACAGCACAATGTGAAATCATAAATCTAACAGCTCCAACCGCTACGGATAATTGTAGTGGGACCATTACGGCTACACATAACGCCACCTTACCAATTACAACTCAAGGAACCACGGATATAATTTGGACTTTTGATGATGGAAATGGGAACAGTATAACTCAGACACAAAATATCATCATCAAAGACACGATTGCACCTGAACCCGACGAATTATTTTTAAGTCTCATAACAATACCACTAAATACAGAAACTCCAAAGCCTACAGCTACTGATAATTGTCTAGAAGAAACCACAGTAAGCAGCTCTGACCCTACTATTTTCTCAAGTCCTGGGAGCTATTTAATCACATGGTTTTACACGGACATGTTTGGAAATACGACTTCACAAGATCAAGCAATTTTGGTTCTAGGAAATCTCTTAGCCAAAGAAAATAATTATATCACGCCTAATAACGATGGTGTAAATGATTATTTAATATTAAAAAACATCCATAAATTTCCTAAAAATAGTGTTCAAGTATTTACAAGAACTGGAAAACGAGTATTCAAACAATTAAACGCCAAAGATCATTGGGATGGATTTGGGAACATCGACTATAACGAGCGAGTTCCAAGAGGCGTCTATTATTATATCATCGATTATTACCTAGGTCACAGCACTCCGGTTGTAGGTTGGGTTTATGTAGATTATTAATCATTTCATACAAAAAAAGCTTCCTTACGGAAGCTTTTCTTAAAAAATATTTTAATTATAAATTATAATAATTTGGACAATCCCAATTTAATCGTTTTTATCAAGGCTGTTTTATTCGTGTTGTCACTTTTTTGTTGAATACTTACCATGCGATTTAACATATTAATGGCCAGTTTATCAAAATTATACTGTTTGTACGTTTTTCCTAATTCTACAAATTTAGCAGTAACTATCTGAATGGCTTCGGCGTTATCACTTTCTGCAATCCACATAAAAGCCTCGCCATATTTCGCTTGAATTTCTAGGTCTTGATTCAAGAACATCCCTTCCAGTACATATTTTGCAATAAAAGGAAGTTTACTTTTATCTTGCGCCATGATGTACATATTAGTCAATGGCTCTGCTAAATCTGATTGTTGTTTTTTACTAAAACTTTTTACTATTAACAGTGCTGCATCCTTATCAATACGATATAAAGCCACTAAAGACTTTCCTACAATAGCAAAGGAAACTGCATYYACACCTCGTTTAAAAATCGGTGTATATATAGGATTCAATAATTTACCTAACACCTGTATCGCAGCAGCTTTAACCAAAGTACTTTCCGATTTGGTTGCCAAATATTCAATTTTCCTAATGGCTGCCTTTTTATTGTATTTGTTAAATAAATCAATTTCGTTCAATGCTTTTACTTGAATACTGGTATTGGAATCGCTCAAAGCTTGGACCATGGCATTAAACACCACCTTCTGATCTTGTTTTTTTGATAGGTATTCTATTGCCTCTAATTTATCAACATAATTTTCAGCATTTTGATATTGGAACAAGTAATTATCGAGGCTTTTTTTAACTGTRATCTCCGCCAATAAATCTCGGCGAGCGCCTACTTGGATTAATTTAGGGAAATCTGAATACGCATAGGTAAATGAGTGTTCTTTATAACGAATCCAAACATCGTTGCGTTCTTTTCCATTTTTAGAATAGATATCTATAGTCAGCGGAAATTGAAATACTTTACCTTCTTGCTTTAAAGTCACAGTAACCGTTTGATTTCGCGTATTATAATCATAATTCACTTTTAACTTAATATGCCCATTTCCAAAATACCATTGATTAAAAAACCAATTCAAATCTTTTCCTGTTACTTTTTCAAAAGCCATTCGGAGTTGGTGTGCTTCTGCCGATCCGTATTTGTTATCTGTAAGATAGGTGTGTAAACTTGCGAAAAAGGCCTCATCACCCACATAGCGACGCAACATATGCAAAATAATACTTCCCTTGTGATAACTAACATGGTCAAACATTTTTTCACGGTGTGGATAATTAAATCGCACTAAATCCAATGCTTCCTTTCCACTAGATAAATAGATGTTCATGGTTTTATACAGATGTTCATCCGCAACTTCCTTCCCATAAGCGTGTTCTAACCATAAATATTCCCCATACGTAGCAAACGATTCGTTCACTGTCAGATTAGACCAGCTTTCCGTTGTCACCAAATCACCAAACCAATGGTGAAACAACTCATGAGCAATGGTATTTTCCCATTCGTTTTTATCTACTAATTGTCCTTTTGTCTGCTGTGCGTCTTCGGCATGAATTACAGCCGTCGTATTTTCCATGGCACCACTTACATAATCACGCATCACTATCTGGCTATATTTATCCCAAGGATAAGGTATACCTGTGATTTTTGAATAGAAATCGAGCATTGCAGGTGTCTTTCCAAAAATATCTTTCGCAACATCCTCATATTCCTTTTCTACGTAATAATTGACTTCTTTTCCTTGCCAAGTCTCTTTAATTTCAGAAAATTTCYCTACGCCCATAAAAAACAAGTATGGTGCATGTTTCTGGTCCATCTTCCAATAATCAGTACGAGTACCATCGGCATTTTCCGTTTTACTAATGAGTGTCCCGTTGGATAAAGTCATAAATTTAGAAGGCACAGTCATATAAATTTCCTGACTTGTTTTCTGATTCGGAGCATCGATAGTTGGAAACCAGCAACTACTAGATTCCGTTTCTCCTTGTGTCCAAATTTGCGTTGGTTTTTCAGGGTCCTCCCCTTTTGGGTCTATAAAATACAAGCCTTTTGCGTCTTTAATCGCATCGCTACCTTGCTGGGTTACTTTCTCTGGTTGCGCTGTATATTTTACATATACTTCATAGGATTCGTCTTTGTTAAACATCTTCCCTAAGCCTATAATCAACTTATTATCAGTATTACTAAAGGTCGCAATTGAATTATTTACTTTAACCTCGTGTATTTTAAAAGCTTTGGCGTCTAAAATGATTTTATCCGTCGCGTAAAAATGAGGAGAAGCTGTAATCCACGCCTCACCATTCATAGTACTATCCTCAAAATTAAAACTAACTTTTAATTTTGTGTGTTCTAAATCTGTAATCTTTTCTTTGGTCGCTCTATAAATAGTTGACTCCTGTGCTTGTACTAAAATTGTACAAAAAAATAGGATTAGAACAGTCATATTTTTTACCATGGGACTTTTTGTTTTTTTCAAAAATAGATTTTTTATAATCATTCCTCGTTAATTGGACGTTAAAAAGCCATATACCGGAATGGTATATGGCTTTTAATATAAATAATTATCTGAATTTATTGTACTGAACTTAAAATTCCTTTCAATTGATTTAAGCTAATATTATCCTCGTCAAGCTTGACATTTTGAAGCATTTTAAAAATAGATGCTGGGTTCATGTCATTTCCTAAAACACGCATTACCAAAAATCCTTTTTCTTTATCTGCCCCATAAACAACTACTTCATCGATGGCGTCTTCATCTCCTAAAAATTTGACCATTAACTCCGTTTTCCCACTATTTACTCTCATCAATTCGTGGTAAGTATCTTGTTTTAAGATCGCTTTAATTTTCGTTTTTTCAGCTAAGAAGGTAGCTTTACTTTCGTCTGKCAATTGAAAACCTAAAAAATTAATTTTACGAATCGTTTTAGCGATGTCTTTAATCTCTTGGCTCGCATTATCATCTTTTAATTGCAAGATACTACTCGGAATATCCAAGGCTAGATAATAATCGTTTTCCTTACTATCTACAAAAAAACGTTGCAAGGACAGTTCATTGTTACAAGCAAGCAAGCTAATCACTGTCAGTAATAGCAAACCATATACCTTGAATTTTTGTGTCATCTTAATTTTTCTTTTTTAAATGTTTTCCAGAACCAGAAATATGTGGCTCAATTAAGGAAGATATTTTGTTTAAATCTATATTTCCTGTAAGCGATAAAATCACTGCTTCAGGCTTCATACCGTTAATGTTTAGATTGTTATTTCCAGTTACTTTAGAAATACCACTAACAAACATCAATAATTCTTTTACATGATCCTCGTCTTTACCTTCCCTAACATAAATTTTCACGTTAGTTCCTTTATCCTTCACACGCATAAGCTCAGTTAATTTTGAACTTTTCAAATATGAATTTATTGTAGCGGTCATTTTTTTAATAATTGCAGGGTCTTCTGCTGTAAATACTTTTAGCGACTCTAAATTGGCTAACATTTGAATTTCTTCACTATCGCCACTAAATTTTCCTAACATTCTAAAGGCGCTTTTACTTACGATTACGCTTGTTACTTCTTCCATATCTTCGAATTTATCAAAGATGGAGGTTTGTGCATAGTTTGTATATGACACCAGGGCTATTGCTAATATAAATAATACTTTTTTCATCACTTTTCTATTTTGACTTGTTAAATATTTTGTTTTTTGTGTTTTCAAATTGTTGTAAATGACCGATCGCAACGGTTCCTCTATTTAAATTTGAAGCGAGCATTTTTAATGCTATTTGTGTTTCCGCATATAATTTCTCATCTGCTTTACGTTGTTCATTTTGTTGGAATCCACCATAGACTCCTACCATTAAGATGATAGACGCTGCTACTGATAACCATTTCCATTTCTGATTTTTTGGGTTTAAATGGATGGTTTTTGTATAGCGTTCTTTCTTCTCGGTTGCAAAAAAGGTGAATAGGGCTTGGTACTCTACTAAATGTGCGGCGACATTATTTCCTGTGAAATATGTTTGTAACACTTTTTCCTCAGGCAATGTTGTTTCTGCACTTAAATATTTTTCCAACAACTTTTCTATGTTAACTAATTCCATAATTGTGCTGTTTTATTAATTGTTCTTTTATTGTTTTTCTGGCTCTTGATAACGATACTCTCACTGCTGTAGGCTTCATTGTGAGCATTTTTCCGATTTCTTCAAATTCATAATCCTCTACATCTCTTAATTGAATAATCAGTTTCTGTTGCTCTGGTAATTCATTTATTAATTGATGTACTAAACTCACACTGTCTTTAAGCTCAATAATTTTCTGTAATGAAGTCCCATTCTCTTTATAATYRYYATSAATNAATKTTMARWNNGMKGCWNTSKKTRSMKYTWMWTYRATCAWRRCRATNNTTCWKYRYSAKSRWCMNTGKYAMMYRCSKYMWCSMTYWTGTASKYYGYTNNTTKANCSTYWGYWKWYSSRYAMMTTMRAWRWCRATYCKKGCNSKYGCRWNTKCGSNCTTCYYMRRYASWNTRCNCAGMARWCGTTTWGCMARWCGAWAKACTTTATCTTTAAAAGGCATTACTTGATGTAAAAACTCCGATTGATTCATTTGATAGTTTGGTTTAAAGCTAAATATTTATGCTTTGTTACAATTATGACGAGTCTATTTCGTTTTTGTAACAGAGGTAATTAAAAAAAAACTTATTTTTACCAGAACAAAATTAATAAATATATCAGTAATCCACATGAAATCCCTAAAAAACATACTAGTATTAGCATTGACTTTCCTTTTGTTTACAGGACTTAGCAGCTGTGACAATGATGAAACAAACGACGTTCCTCAAAATTTAGAAGTTCAAAATTTTACATGGAAAGGTCTTAATTTATATTATTTGTGGCAACCCGAAGTTCCTGTCTTACAAGATGATAATTTTAAAACACAGGCAGCTTTAAATGCACATTTAGATGATTTCGATGATCCAAGGGAGCTTTTCGAAACCTTACTTTTTGAACGCGGGACTGAAAAAAAGCCTGGAGTTACCGATAGATTCTCATGGTTTATAGAGGATTATATCGCTCAAGAGAATGCCTTTCAAGGAATTAACGAAACTACAGGTATTGAATTAGGCCTCGTTAGAATAGGTGATTCAAAAAATATTTTTGGCTATGTACGCTACGTCGTACCAGGATCAGATGCCGCAACAAATAACATTCAACGTGGTGATGTATTTATAGGTGTAAATGATATRATCCTAACAGACACCAATTATGGGAGCCTATTATTTGGAGAAGACTTGGATTTGACCTTGAATTTTGCAAATTACAACAATGGAGACCCGCAATTAAATGGAACGTCCATTGCCTTGACAAAAACACTCATTGGAGAAAATCCTGTACACAAACAAATAGTACATGAAATAGATGGCAAAAAAATTGGCTACCTTATGTATAATGGCTTTACTAGTAGTTACGATCAAGAGTTAAACAATGCTTTTGCAGATTTTAAATCTCAAGGTGTAGAGGAACTAGTACTTGATTTAAGGTACAATGGTGGAGGTTCTGTTAGAACCGCTACCTATTTAGCAAGTATGATTACCGGACAATTTACAGGAGAGTTATTTGCACAAGAACGCTGGAATACCAAATGGATGGAATACTTTCAAAACAATCATCCTGAGTATATCTTAAATAACTTTGTAGATAGCATGGAAAATAATACGGCCATTAACAGTTTAAATTTATCCACAATTTATATATTAACTTCTAGTCGTTCAGCATCCGCAAGTGAATTAATCATCAATGGCTTACTCCCTTTTATTGATGTGAAAATGATTGGAGAAACTACCTACGGAAAATATGTAGGATCAGTAACCGTTTATGACGCCCCTAATTACAGTAGAGACGATGCCAATCCGAATCATAAATTTGCCATGCAACCAATTGTTCTGGAGATGATGAATAAACTAGGTGAGAATAGCAAAAATGGGTTTGTACCAAACATACCACTCTCAGAGAACTACGGAAACTTAGGAGCATTAGGGGATGTATCAGAGCCTATGTTAGCCAAAGCGATTCAACTTATAACCTCTAGTTCTAAAGTTTCTTCCTACGGAAAAGCATCTAGTACGTATATGACACAAAAAACAGTGAGTGATAGTAATGAGCTCTCACCATTAGGGATGAATATGTTTATAGAAAAAGCATTACCCCAACAATAAGACTACATTATAGTAAACTCGAATATGAATCATCATATTCGAGTTTTTTTTAGTTCACAAATCCTTATTTATGCAAAAAATCATTCTTCTTCTCATCATTAGCTGTTGTTTTCTTAGTGCTTGCGAAAAATACTACAGTCCACGCACAAAAATTCAAGTTAGTTTAGAAACTTTTACCAAGCCAGGTACAAGCATTAGAGCCTTGACTGTTTTAAATGACAGTACCATGATGTACGCTGGTTCTCAAGGAGACATAACCAGTACTAGTGACCTTGGAAAAACTTGGAGCACGCAACAAATAAAAACGGACAGTATTACCCCGCATTTTAGAGCGATATCTAGTACTAATAAGGCCTTTTACGCACTAAATGTTGGTAATCCAGCATTGTTATATCAATTAAAAGGAAATCAGTTTAAAATAGTCTACAAAGAAGAACATCCAAATGTTTTTTATAACAGCATGGCCTTTTTAGATGATTTAAACGGAATTGCTATGGGAGATCCAATTGACAACTGCCTTTCCATTATAATAACTAGAGATGGCGGAAACAGTTGGGGAAAGATGGACTGTTCCTTTCTTCCAAAATTAGAGCCAGGAGAAGCAGCGTTTGCAGCGAGTAATACAAATATCAGTATCGTTGGCGAACATGCCTGGATTGTTACCGGAGGAACTGTAGCGCGCATCTATCACACCAGTGATAAAGGGCTCACGTGGGAGGTACTAAATAGCCCTATAATTCATGGACAACCAACAACAGGGATTTACACAAGTGCTTTTTATAACGAAAAACAAGGTATTATTATGGGAGGAGATTATACCCATAAAAATAAAATAATGGACAGTAAAGCATTGACTACAGATGGCGGTAAAACCTGGGAAATAATACAACAAGAACAACCGAGTTATATCAGTTGTGTACAATACATACCAGATACGCATGGCATGGAGTTATTAGCAACATCTACCGAAGGCATTTATCATTCCAATGACAAAGGAAGTACCTGGRAAAAAATAAGTAGCACTGGGTTTTACAGTCTTAGAATGATAGACAAAAACACCGCTTGGTTGGCAGGAAATGAAAAAGTAGCACTCTTAAAAATTCTTTAAATGAAAGTAATTCATATTYCCTTAATTTTACTGGTTATAAGCGTTGTTTCTTGTCATAAACAATCGAAATTAGAAGAGTTACTGACCTGCGAAAACACWGAAATCATCACCTTGAACAAAACAAGTACCGATTTTAATAAGACCTTTAGYATTCGGACATCAAAGGATTGGAAAACAAAACTATACTACGATGATTTTGAATCTTCAATAATGACCGCTGATACWACRAAAGCACTCACCAACACATTTATTTTCGAAGTAGCYATGTACTCCGGAGATTTGGAATTTACAGCTTTATTTAACGCAACCCTCAAAGCAAAAACAGCAGAAAACAACTTGGAATTACTCCAAGAAAATTATTTTGATTGGCAGAACAAACGTGGGTATTATACCATCGCCAAAGGGTTTAAAAACAACTACCACTATCAGGAAATGAATATCTATATAAACCACTCATCTACCCACTATTTAAAAGCTGAAATTCAAGTATATGGTGATCAAAACATAGCAGAACGTTTATGTAGTAGTCTGCTCCTATTTAATACATTAAAAATAAAATAAATATCCGAAACTAATGTTGAATATTAGTGGCGAATATGTACTTTTGAAAAAAATAAATTAGTATGCAACATATCATAGATCGATTTGTAAAATACATTACTATCGRTACCCAATCAGATCCCAACAATCCAGCATTTCCAAGTACTGAAAAACAATGGAACTTAGGTAAATTGCTTGTTGAAGAGTTAAAAGAAATCGGAATGCAAGATGTTTCTATTGATGAGTACTGCTACGTAATGGCAACATTGCCTTCTAATGTGGACCATAAAGTACCTACYATTGGCTTTATTGCACACATGGATACCAGTCCAGACTTTACTGGAACGAATGTAAAACCTCAGTTTCATAAGAACTACGATGGAAAAGACATCATTTTAAACAAGGAGAAAAACATTGTATTGTCTCCAAGTTATTTTGATGATTTACTATTATATGTAGGTCAAACTTTGATTACAACTGACGGAACAACACTATTAGGTGCAGATGACAAAGCAGGAATTACGGAAATCGTAAGTGCGATGGAGCATTTAATTAAAAACCCACAAATTAAACATGGGGAAATTAAAATAGGATTTACTCCAGACGAAGAAGTAGGAAAAGGAGCTCATTTATTTGATGTAGAGAAGTTTGGTGCCGAATGGGCCTATACTATGGATGGTAGCCAAGTTGGTGAATTAGAGTACGAAAACTTTAATGCAGCGAGTGCAAAAGTAACCATTAACGGTAAAATTGTTCATCCTGGATATGCCAAAGGAAAATTAATCAACTCTCAAACAATTGCGGCCGTATTTATCGGAGCAATGCCTGCAAATGAAGTTCCTGAATCTACCGAAGGTTACGAAGGATTCTTCCACTTACACGGTATGAATGGTGAAGTAGAAATAACTGTCCTTGAATATATTATACGTGATCACGATTTACAATTATTCCAGGAACGTAAAGTACAATTGGAAGAATTAGTAGCTAAATTTAATAAAACGTACGGTGCAGGAACTGTAGAAGTAGAGATCAAAGATCAATATTTTAACATGCGCGAAAAAGTGGAGCCTGTAATGCATATTGTTGATATCGCTGAAGAAGCAATGAAACAATTAAACATTAAACCATTGATTAAAGCAATCAGAGGTGGAACTGATGGTTCTCAAYTRTCTTACAARGGATTRCCYTGYCCWAATATTTTTGCWGGTGGWCAYAATTTYCACGGKCGTTACGARTAYGTAGCMGCTGAATCTATTGTAAAAGCAACAGATGTAGTGGTGAAAATTGCTGAACTAACTGCTGAAAAATATAAATAGCCTTAAAAAAAACAACAATATTTAACACTCTGTTAAATATTGTTGTTTTTTTAAATAAATTTTTACTTCCCTCCTTTTCATCCTATTTTTGCTCTATAAAATTATTACGATGAACAACCAACTTTTATTAGANTTAGTGGCTGAATACAAAAGCCCATTATACGTATATGATGCAGAAATAATAACTGCACAATATCAAAAAATAACCAATGCTTTTTCTTCCGTGAAGAACGTCCGTATTAATTACGCGGTCAAGGCATTGTCTAATATTAGTGTTTTAAAACTGTTTCGAAAACTTAATTCGGGAATAGATTGTGTTTCTTTCCAAGAGGTTAGCCTTGGATTACAAGCAGGTTTTGACCCTAAGGACATCATATTTACTCCCAACGGAGTATCATTAGCTGAAATTGAAGAAATAGCAGCTTTAGGTGTTCAAATAAATATAGACAACCTGTCTATTTTAGAACAATTTGGAAATGCACATCCGAACATTCCGGTTTGTGTACGTATCAATCCACATATTATGGCAGGTGGTCATAGTAAAATTTCAGTTGGACATATTGATTCTAAATTCGGGATATCAGTACATCAAGTACCTCATATTATGCGTATTGCAGAAAACACAGGTATGCATATCAATGGAGTACACATGCATACAGGATCCGATATTTTGGATATCGAAGTGTTTTTATTAGCTACAGAAATCCTATTTAATACCGCCGCACAATTCAAAAATTTAGATTTTATTGATTTTGGTAGTGGATTTAAAGTGCCTTATAAGCCCGGTGATGTTGGTACCGACATCGAAGAACTGGGTATTAAATTAGGGGCTCGTTTCAATCAATTTTGTGATGATTACGGGAAAGATGTTGCTTTAATGTTTGAACCAGGAAAATTTTTGGTAAGTGAATCTGGGAAATTTTTGGCGCATGTAAATGTGGTAAAACAAACAACTTCCACCATGTTTGCTGGAATCGATACCGGTTTCAATCACTTGATTCGTCCAATGATGTACGATGCTTATCACCACATTAACAATATTTCTAATCCCACAGGAAAAGTACGCTACTACTCTATTGTCGGCTACATCTGCGAAACAGACACCTTTGCTAGCAACCGTCGTATTCAAGAAATAAGAGAGGAAGATATATTGTGCTTTGACAATGCAGGTGCCTACTGTTTTTCTATGACTAGTAATTATAATAGTCGCTATCGCCCAGCGGAAGTTTTAGTAAACAACGGAAAAGCGCATTTAATAAGAAAGCGTGAAACCATGGATGATATATTGAGAAATCAAATTGAGGTTGACTTATAGTTGTTGGTTGTTAGTTGTTGGTTGTTGGAATTAACATTTTCGATAGGTGATAAAAAAGAGACACTATAAAATAGAGAAGAGAGAAGAGACAATAGAATAGAGAGAAGTGACAATAGAGAAGAGATGTTCAACATTTCATTTAAATTAGGATACTTTATCCTTAAACAATAAATGCTTCTTCTCACCTATTCTGCACTACTAGACATAAAAATAAAATCATGCGATTCTCAGCGATTAAAAAACGAGAATTGTATGATTTTTTATTTATAAGTAATTAGAAATCAACAGTTTTAACAAGCGATAGGCAGCTACAAAACACAGCCCTTTTTCACAAGGAAACAAAATAAAAACACAGAATCACCTGACTAATAATGTATTACAAAAACAAGCGATGATTTAGAAGAATCCTAGTCATCAACCACCAGTTACCAGTCCCCAATAACCATCCCACCTACTACGTTTTCTGTTCCTTTTTCTTTGCAGCGGGAAATAAGACATTGTTTAAAATTAAACGATAGCCTGGCGAATTTGGATGTAAGTCCAATTCTGTTTTTGGGTCTCCTACTAAATGCTGATAATCTTCAGGATCATGTCCTCCGTAAAAAGTCCACATTCCTTTTCCTTTTGTTCCGTGGATATATCTGGCTTCACTATTTAATTTACTTTCCCCCATCACCAATACAGTAGATTTTATACTTTGCCTGTCAAAAGAAGTAGTTTGCCCCATAAATCCTTTTACCAACAAGGTATGGTTTTGACAGAGCATGGTAGGAATTGGATCCCATTTAGCAGAATATTCCATCAATGAAAAATAATCTTGRGTCCTTTTTATTTTYCTTTTACGCGTCATRTCTATGGAAGAAAACTCATATTCRGTCGGATTTCTCACCAATTTAAAGTCTTTAAAAGCAAGTGTTTTAGAAAAGTCTATTTTTGATTGATAGTTGGCTTCAGAAGGATTACCGTCAAACATAGTTTCACAAATATCTACACCCTCCGCGGCTAAAGCAATATCAAAACTATCGGTTGCTGAGCACATRGCAAACATAAAACCTCCAGCACTCACAAACTCTTTTATTTTTAGTGAAACAGCTAATTTAATAGCAGCTACACTGCTATACCCCAACTTTTTGGCTGCGGCTTCCGAATTCAATTTGTCCTGAACATACCAATTGGCAGCCCTGTAATTACCATAAAATTTACCAAACTGACCTGTAAAATCTTCRTGGTGTAAATGGAGCCATTCATAAATTTTTAAACTATCGTCCAGTACTTCAGCATCATAAATAACATCAAATGGAATTTCCGCATATTTTAGTACCATTGTYACAGCATCATCCCAAGGTTTTTTTCCTTTGGGCGAATACACCGCAATTTTAGGAGCTTTTTCCARCAATAYCGCTTCCATATTTTTAGAMGGACTGGCAATTTCTATCAAAATCTGCTCGGCTTCTAAATCAGAAAGGACAATATAGGTAACATTTCTAATTTGACATTCCTTTCGTGTTGCTTCTGAATCTTCTAATAAAAATGATCCTCCCCTATAATTGAGYAACYAYTGTGATTTTTGTCCCTGTTCCAAGGTCCAAAAAGTGATTCCATAGGCTTTTAAGTGATTTTTCTGGATTTCCGCATCCATAGGCAACAAAATAAATGAGGCCCATGAACATATCGTCCCTAAAAAAAACACCAAAACAAACGCTAAGTGTTTASTCTTTATTAAWAAATTTGTTTTAAAAAGGTGTATCATTANNNCTTGGTATATCAAAAGCTTGATCGGTTGTAGGCATASTTCCCGCACTAATCTCACTATTAAAATCTGTATTCATTTTGGATTCAAATTCGGTACCACTTCCCTCTTCTAAATCGGAAAACAAGGCCAAATGWCCCGTAAACTTCATTCTAATATTTTCTAATCCACCATTACGATGCTTTGCAATAATAAATTCTGCTTGTCCCTCACAAGGTGAYCTTTCATCATCATCCCATTCCAAAATACCATAATATTCTGGTCTAAATATAAAGGAWACGATATCGGCATCYTGCTCAATCGCTCCAGATTCACGTAAATCCGACAGTAATGGTCGTTTACTACCACCACGCGTCTCAACCGCACGTGACAACTGAGATAATGCAATYACKGGAATTTCTAATTCTTTCGCCAATGCCTTTAAATTTCGAGAAATCATAGAAATTTCCTGTTCACGATTTCCTCCAGCTCCAGGGGCTGTCATCAATTGTAAATAATCAATAACTATACATTTTATTCCATGTTGTGATGCCAAACGTCGGGCTTTTGCACGTAAATCAAAAATTGAAAGTGATGGTGTATCATCAATAAATATAGGTGCGTTTGAAAGATTTTTCACTTTTACATTCAGTTGTTCCCATTCGTGTGGTTCCAAAT
The DNA here is from genome assembly GCA_002401105.1 of Flavobacteriaceae bacterium. Lineage (GTDB taxonomy): Bacteria > Bacteroidota > Bacteroidia > Flavobacteriales > Flavobacteriaceae. Next base: position 13,876 of record NVSD01000045.1, read on the forward strand.
CTCCTTTTCTTAATTTACTTGAAGAAATCCCGGTTTCTGAAGAGATCATACGTGTAATTAACTGTATAGATGACATCTCTAGGGAGAATACAGCACATGGTTGTTTAAACAGTATCGCCATGTTCTTTGCCATTGATAATACAAAGGCTGTTTTTCCCATACCTGGACGTGCTGCGATAATAATTAAATCCGAAGGCTGCCATCCAGAAGTTAGTGCATCCAGTTTTGTAAACCCGGTTGCAACACCACTCATTCCTTCCTGATTGGATATTTCTTCAATCTTTTTAATAGCGTCTGTTACCAATGATTCCGCACTATCAGCTCCCTTTTTTAAATTCCCTTGTGTAATCTCGAATAATTTCGCTTCCGCACTGTCTAGCAATTCAAAAACATCTATCGATTCATCATAGGCTTCTTCAATAATATCTGCTGAAATTGCAATTAAACTACGTTGAATAGATTTCTGTAATATAATACGCGCATGGAATTCGATGTGGGCAGAAGATGCTACTTTCTGAGTTAGAGAAACGATGTAATAATCCCCTCCTGCTTTTTCTAAATTTCCCTCTTTTTTTAATTGATTCGCTACCGTTAGTAAATCCGTAGGCTCAGAGTTTTGAAATAAGGTAAATATAGCATCATAAATTAGCTTATGTGCTTTTTTATAAAAGGCATCTGGAGATAAGATATCAATCACATCATCCACCCCTTTTTTATCAATCATCATAGCTCCCAAAACGGCTTCCTCAAGGTCCAAAGCCTGTGGTGGGACTTTTCCTTTTTCTAAATTAATAACTGGATTTTTTTTCTTCCAATTTCCTTTGTCTGGTTGCTTTTCTTCCATTTATATAGTACCTTTCTTATGTGTTAACCTTCTAAATATAAACCTATTAAAAATTACATTGTTCTAATGTGTATTTTTAAACTTACGGGACGAAATTAGACTAAATATAAAGAACATATTCCTAAATCTGTATCTATTTTTCTCAACATCCATGTTCATAACAATTCATAATTGTTAATAAATAAGCCTCAATCACTTAGGACGTATAGCCTGCATTAAGCTTCATTTAAATATACACTTTTTTTATGACAACGAGAATAAATCTTCTTTTATACGTTTTTTAAATGCTTGTTTTGGAATACCGACTTACTTATCCTTCCTTGAACGTTATTTTAGAACAAAAAAGAACCAAATTCAACAAGTGAATTTGGTTCTTTTTTATTTTTTAATTGACCTGTTCCCTATTATTAACTAACAGGATCCGTGTCTAGATAATCTGGAATTCCATCACCATCACTGTCATCGTTTGTTAGATCACCATCGTTATTTGTATCTTCATCTTTGGTAAGAATACCATCGCCATCATCGTCCACATCTACAAAATTAGGAACTCCATCACCGTCTGTATCATCGTTGTAAATATCCCCATCATTGTCTAAATCTTCATCTTTGGTAGCTATACCATCCATATCATGGTCAGAATAATTCACTGCCATCAATTCAATTTTAAAAACTAAAGGAGAGTTTTCTGGAATAATACTCTGAGCTCTATTCCCATAACCTAATCCAGAAGGGAAGAAAAGCCATCCTGCTCCACTATTTTCAAAATAAAAGGATTCATCATCGTTTTTAACCAGTTCTCCTGCATTAAAATTAGTAAACCCATTAGACCATCCCGGTACAACTTTTAATAAATCAAACCACATAACAGACGTTCTAGCATCAAAAACAGTACTGTCTAATAAAGACCCTTTGTAAGTAGTTAACACTGAATCTACCTTTGTAGGAGAAGCTCCTACACCATCGGCAGTTTTTAAATAATATAATTTATAAGAAATATCATTTAAAGTARCCTTTTGTATAGATACTTGATCTGTTAAAGGCGTTTGATTTTCAATAGGTTCAGCACCTTCCACCTCACCAACAGTCCAGATTTCACCATCACTATGTAGGTAATGTTCATCAAAATAGGTCAATAATGCAGCATCATCTTCTAAGGCCTGTCCCGCAGCGTCAAAATTATCATCACTACTAGAGCTACTACACGCTAAGCCTAAAAAGGCAACAGTACATAAAACAACTATGTTTTTTAATTTCATCTTTTATTTTTTATCAATCAATATTAGAAATGAATATTCTGTGTTTTAACTATTCCGACAAACATTCATTTCAATGTTTTTCACGTCGCAAGATAGTATTTTCATACCTTTGTTTAAAGAGAAAAAATAAATTTTAACTTTTTATGAGAATTGATAAATATTTATGGTGCATCCGCATGTTCAAAACACGTAGTTTGGCCACTGATGCATGCAAAAAAGGGCATATAAAGATGGATGGCAATAACCTGAAACCTTCTAAGATACTCTTCGGAAACGAATTACTTTTGATACGAAAAAATCAGATAAATTACAAAATACAAGTATTAGACATTCCAAAAAACCGTGTTGGCGCGAAATTAGTCGATTTATATAGAAAAGATTTAACGCCTAAAGAGGAATTTGAAAAACAAGAACTTTTAAAATATTCCAAGGATTACTACCGAAAAAAGGGTGCTGGAAGACCTACAAAAAAAGACCGTAGAGAGATTGATGATTTCACCAATGAATAATCTGCTTTATGAATCATAAAAACATTGTTTTATAGAAGGTGTTATTCCTTTTTGAATGATGGTTTTATGCCTTTGGATTGATCACAATAAAAAAGGGATTCCACTGTTGTGAAATCCCTAATGTACTTGAAATACACAAAAACAAATTTGTGCATTATATAATTGGTTAAATAATTACGTTGCAATTTAATAAAAATAACTTTTTAAAAAGGAGTCAAAACACCAGAATAGCACGCGTTTTATAAATTCCGTGCTAATTACCGCTTTTAACGGCCTAAAATCGCGTCTTTTTAAGGTGTTTTATCGTTTTAAAAAAAAGAAAATTTCTTCACACATCTTTAACTATTCTTTCCGCTAATATTCTTATTTTTACAAGATGATAAAAAAAATAATTATTTTTCTTGTTTTCATTACTTGTTATCAAACATTTGCACAAGATGAAAAAGAACAGCAACAACAGACAGTCTCTTTAAAAGGTCAGATTATAAATATAAAAAGTAAGAGCGGCTTAAGTGGTGCTCACTTGTTTAATTTAAACACTGTTAATGGTGCTGTTGCCAATAAACAAGGTTATTTTGATTTCCCTGCCCAAGTAAACGATACTATCTATATTTCCTATTTAGGATTTCAATCTATAAAACTAAAAATAACAAACGATTTATTACGTGGGAATGAGTTATTGATAGAATTACACGAAAAGCGTGTACAAATGAATGAAGTGGTGGTAAAATCACACAAGTTAGTAGGTGTTTTAGAAATAGAYTCAAAAAACATCCCTACAGATAAATATGCRCGAATCCATATAAGTGGATTGGCACAAACATATGAAATGGGTGCTCCTAGAGTGGCTTACACATCTCCAATAGCTTCCCTATTTAATCCTGTAGATGCTATCTATAATATGTTTGGAAAAAAGCCAAAGCGTCTTAAAAAATTAAAAAAATTACGCGACCAGGATAACCTGCGTAGCATGATGGAAAATAAATTTAATCGTGAATTAATGATGGAGTATCTGGATTTGAATGCCCAAGAATTAGCGGAGCTTTTAAATGAATGTAATTATTCTGATTATTTTATAAAATCGGCCAGTGATTTACAATTAACAGAAGCCATATTATTATGTTACGAAAATCATAAGGCTATAAAAAAAGGAAGTACCATCAAAAAAAGAGACAAAGAATAACTGCTATAGTAAAACAACAAAAAAAGGGTAGAAGTTTAAACTTCTACCCTTTTTTTGTTGTTTTACTCGCTATGGTCAACTATAATTTTCCATTTACCATCTATTTGTTTAAATAGTAAAGTGAAAATTCCATTGGCTTCTCCTACCGTTCTATCTAAATGATATTTTCCAACGACGCTATACACACCTTTCGCTAAAAAATCTACATGGATAATATCAAAGGTTAAGGTACCCGTATGTGCTGCTGTCGGATATCCCTTTTTATAATTACTTAAGGTCTTTTCCCAACCATAAGTCACCCCTTTACTCCCAATAAATTGGAGTTCTTCGGATTCCCAATAGGCATTCATATAGCCCTCCAAATCGCCTTTTGACCAATCGATTGCCGATTGTTCCAATACATTGCGAATAGCGGCATTATCTTTTTCTATGTCTACAGTAGGACTGGCCTGCTTACAACTTATACTTATAAATAAAAGCAAGGCTAAACATTTGTTTAGATTCATATTAYATTTTTTTAAACATGGTATAATGAGTACCAATATACTCAATTTCAAAAGAATTGCCTAKTATTTCAAAGCCCTGTTTTGTATAAAAACTCACCGCTATTTCACGAGCATTACACCATATATATTCGCAATTYCTTTTTTGCAACCTATATACAGCCTCCTCAAGTAATAATTTCCCAATCCCCATTCCTTGACTTGCTTCCGAAATAGCCATKCCTCTTAATTGACACTGYAYACCTTTTAACATAGGRAAATCTATMGCTACAAAAGTAGCGAYTCCTATAATTTTKGAGTCCCCGYTTTTAAGRGCCCCTAAATGAAATGTAGTAGGCTTAGAATCACCAAAAAAAACGGTAGGTAATGGTATTTGTTTTCGAAGAATAGCACTTCTTAGCGGATGSGTATCCGTYGGTTTWATCTCTTGTATACGTACTGCTTTTGCACGATACATAAAGGCGGCTCTGTCATCGTATTTAATATTTTTAACAAGGATCATATTGCATTTTTCCAACACCCTAACAGATGCCATGTTTTCCATATAAGCATGTCCAATTATCGATTTCAATTTCAAGTCAGTAAACCCGTAATTCAAGCACATTTTTGCAGATTCAGTTGCATAACCATTTCCCCAATAACATTTAAAAAATCTAAAACCTATATCTGTTTCTCCTGTTTTTAACGATCTATTCAATCCACACCAACCAAGAAAGGTATCATTTTCTTGTAGACATACGGCCCATCTCCCAAAACCATCTCGCTTGTARTTTGGATAATTAATTAAGAAATTTCTAGCGGCCKCTCTATTTTCAAAAGGAAGATCTCCTGTATATTTTAGCACCTCTTTATCGTTGTTCAATGCAAAAAACAGCGTCGCATCCTCCTTTGACAACTTCCTGAGGTAAATATTTTTATTTTCCATTAGTTTAATCATACACAAAAGTTTTTATAACAGTTTCAGTATTTTACATAAAAAAGTCTAATAAACCTCGTTAAAACAGCGCTATATGCCTGTCAAATTATAGGAATAAATTGTACACATCCTCCTAAAAGACAATTATTTCAAAATTAAAAGCGTTCCTAAATAGCGCTGAACCTGYTGGAATTTAATATAACACAAATATAGTTTGATTACAAGTCCTCCCCTTTTTTATTGACAACATTGAACTTTATAAACTATCAAGAGCAACAATCACACTGAAAAAAACAGCCTCAAGAATAGTATATCAACGAAAGRTGACWAACAGATTCTAGATGTCATTGCTTAACTATAGACTATAAATCAGCCAAGTCTATTTTTTGTGAATCTTATACGTTTGGCTAGAATACYTTTATTATTTATACCCAACTTAAAATAACATTTTTCGAGTCTTATTATTTGGCTTATAAAAATGGACGTAGCATCAGCGAGTAGGAATTTGTTTAGTATCTTTGARCAAAATATTGAAATTTCATGGAACGATCAATTATACTTAACAACACTCAAATTCTACATAAAATTAAGCGAATAGCCTATCAAATTTATGAGGAGAATGTGAACGAATCTGAAATTATATTGGCRGGAATAAATGGAAATGGATTTATTTTTACGCTAAAAATAGCSGAYGCTTTAAGGGAAATTTCCAATTTAGAAGTAAAAGTTTGTGAAGTAATTATTGATAAAAAAAATCCAATCGGACCTATTACAACAACGCTTTCACCAGAAGATTACAAACAWAWATCATTAGTATTAATTGATGATGTTTTAAATTCTGGCACCACATTAATTTATGGTATAAAGCATTTTTTAAACGTGCCCTTAAAGCAATTTAAAACGGCAGTACTCGTAAATAGAAATCATAAAAAATACCCCGTAAAAGCTGATTTTAAAGGAATATCTCTATCTACATCTCTTAGAGAACACATAGATGTGGTTTTTAAAAACGATGTTGCCACTGTGTATCTGAATTAAGTAATTCTTTTATTTCTTTGACGATTGTTGCAATTGATTTCTGATCAATTGTCAGTTTATGTTGCGCTCTATTGTAAAAAAACGCACGCTCGAACAAATGTTTCCCTATAAACTCTTGCAATTTTTTTAAGCCAATGGTTTGAATTAACGGACGTGTGTCCATTTCGTTTTTTAAACGCTCATACAACGTCACAACATTCGCCTTTAAATAAAACGAGGTRCTATTTAATAGAATCACATCCATATTTTCCCCATAGCAAGGTGTACCTCCTCCTACAGAAATAATGGAGTACTCCGTAGAATTCATTAATTCCTTTAAATAAACAGCTTCAATTTYACGAAAATAGATTTCTCCTTTCTTTTTAAAAATTGTATTTACAGTAGCCTTTTCATGCAACTCAATGTACGCATCTNAGTCTACAAACTTGAGTGCTAACACATTTGCAATCTCTTTCCCAATTGTGGACTTACCACATCCCATATAACCWAMTWRWMSMWSWKKCRKSTMWNTAAAKYTWYYTKWRKRMMWMTWKWTCTWCWSARWRTACGGATCATTTATTTGGCTGCCAAAAGTTTAGCCAAAAACGAAACTATATTCCAAAAAATATATTACAAATATCAATAAAAAAACTTAAAAACCGCT
>NVSD01000046.1 GCA_002401105.1 Flavobacteriaceae bacterium
CCACAGTGCTGCAAAAACCTGTTTAGAATGGGCGGAGGGCATACATGTTATCAACGAAAAAAATGTTCCAAAGGAGGTCAAAGGAAAAAGAGAATTAGCAAGGGATGCTGTTCAACAAGCAAATGAGTTGTACTTTTGTGGCTTTTCTTTTGCTGTGTCAGGTATAATGATTCCAGATGCGGTCCTAGTTTCTGCAGCTTTTTGTTCGATAAGAACTCTATCAGCTAAAGGTTTAATATTTACACTCATGTTTTAGTTTTTAATTTTATTGATTAACAATTCGCGAAAAATGTGCCATAGTACACTGGCTGACAAATTGTATTTTAATTTTAATGTATTGACAAAAAAAATGCCAACATGGCTGACATGTTGGCATTTTTTATATGTGTTAAAACAATTTAGTTGATAGAGTCATTGCTTGATGCTGGAACTATAGCTGGCGCTGGAGTTTCGATTATTTCTCTATTTTCAATTGTGTTTTCTATTTGTGATTCTTCACTAACAGCATTTGCTCCTGTAGGGGCCGCAAAGTTTGATAATAAAATCAATGCTAATAAAACAATTGACAAAGTCCAAGTACTCTTGTCTAAAAAGTTAGTTGTGTTTTGAACTCCTCCTAATGCTTGAGTTCCTCCGCCACCAAGAGATGAAGATAATCCTCCTCCTTTAGGGTTTTGAACCATTATAATTAGGATTAGCAAAAATGCTACGATCATTATTACCACTAAAAATATTGTGTACGATGTCATGATTTATTTTTTTGTATATATTTTATTGCTTTAATTCGGTCAGCAAAGAAACTACTTTTTTCTGGATATTTCAAACTTAAAATACGATAAGCTTTGATAGCGCTTCCATACTTTTCCTGTTCTAGGTATACCTTGGCTAAAGTTTCCGTCATTAAACGGTCATTATTAGATGTTTCTTTGACAATACTTACTTGCTTAGAATCGGATTTTCCAACTCTAGGTATTTTTGGTTTTGATGCGATAAACTTATCGATTAAGCCTAAAGAATCAATTTTTTTGGTTATTTTTTTAAATGTTTTTTTAACTGGTTTTTCTTGTGGTAGTGGGGAGAATTCAGTTAAATTCATCCATTCACTAAATGAATGTTGCTCCTTTTTAGAAAATTCTATTGGAGTTCCTATTTGTAGAATCTTCGCTGTTTTTTCTACTAATTCCACGATTTTCTCTTGTGATTGATTCTCTCCGATTTTAGGGAAGATAATATCAGCAAAACGGGCCTCATTACTACTTGATTTATCTTCTTTTTTTGAAGATAATTGTTCTATATTTTCAAAAATAGGGTTAAAACCTTTAATTGGAGCTGATGGTAAGATGGGCGTTTCTATTGTTTTTTGTTCAGAATTGTCTAGATGTATCTCCTTTATTAATTCGATTTTTGTAGAAACATTCCGTTTTTCGTCTTTAATCTCTAGGGTTTGTGCTGTTTTTACAATTACTGGAATCTCCTTCTCTTCTGCGTTTTTAGACCTTGTTAACGTTTCTGTCCTCACTTTTTTTAATGAGGCTGCAGTGATAAAGTCAAATAAAATAGCACGGTCTGTGGTGTGGGCCGCAGTAAGTTTTAACGCTTGGTTGTATTTATAGCTTTTTTGATGTAGAAGCCCTTTAAGATGTAGTACACGAGCTGCTTGAAAATAAGGGTATTCTTTTAATACCGCTTCCAATGCTTCTGTTTTTTCTACAGAAATTTGTTGCGAATTTTTTATTAAAGAATTTATTTCCAAGTTGTTCATCTGTCTACCAGTTAGCTACTGAAGCATTAAATATATCCTGTGTAATACGTTCTAATATCTCATCAAAAGCATCGTCCAAAATACTTCCTGTTAATTGTGCATTGGCCGGGTAGTCATGATAGAAAGAAAAGCTTTTTTCAAAGTTTTTACTTTCGTCTTCTCTGTTGTAATAACGACAGTTCACGGTAATTGTCAATCTGTTTTGTGCAGCGGTTTGATCCGCAGTCGCCGTCATCGGATTAATTCTATATCCCGTAATTTCTCCTTCAAACTGTAAATCACCATTGGATGGTACTATGTCTAAATTTGTTTGTGTTAAGAATAGATCTTGTAAGTCCAGTCTAAATTTATTACTCAAACCTGGTTCTACTAAGGTGGCAGTATTCGGGAAATAATCTATTTGTATGGTTTTAGCATTTCCTGTGTCACCTCCTGTAAATGAGTAGACCCAACAGCTATTAAAAGTAAAAGCAGTAAGGATAGAAAGACAAAATAGTATAATTTTTTTCACAATAATGGGTGTTATTTCAAATGTATGTTAATTTTCAGTAAACGGATTATAAATCGTATTGTTTAATTTTACGATATAGTGTACGTTCCGATATTCCTAATTCCTTGGCTGCCAGTTTTCGCTTCCCATGGTTTCTTTCTAAGGATTTTTTTATCAATTCTACTTCTTTTTCGTGGAGTGATAAAGACTCGTCCTCATCTATAGCTTCAGCAAAATCAAAGGTCTTATTGGCCTCGTAATCTACGTTAGGAATTGRAAGTACTTCCACTGGGTTTTGTACAACGGGTAAGTATTGTTCATGTTTTTGATCTTGATCGATCTTTTGAATCAACTGACTGTTCTGTTCTTTTACTTGATTCATGTTTTCACTTTTCATCAAGTCTAAAGTCAATTTTTTCAAGTCGTTGATATCACTTCGCATATCAAACAAGATTTTATACATAATTTCTCGTTCGTTAGCAAAATCACTATTACTAGTTGTATTAGAAATAACAGAGGGCAAATTACCTCGCATTTCTGGTAAATATTGTTKTAATTTTAATCCATCAATACCTCTAGTTTCTTCTATTACAGAAATTTGTTCTGCTATATTTCGCAACTGTCGGATGTTTCCAGGGAAGCGATAATTGACTAATAAGTTAATAGCATCCTCCGTTAATCTAACCGTGGGCATTTTGTATTTTTGTGCAAAATCCGAAGCGAATTTTCTAAATAATAAATGGATGTCCTCTTTTCGTTCTCTTAGTGGCGGTAAGTTAATTTCTATGGTGCTTAATCTGTAATACAAATCCTCTCTAAACTTACCTTTATTAATGGCATCATGCATGTTTAAATTAGTAGCAGCTACAATTCTAACATCTGTTTTCTGAACGCTAGAAGATCCCACTTTTATAAATTCACCGTTTTCTAGTACTCGTAACAAGCGTACCTGCGTGGTTAGGGGAAGTTCACCTACTTCGTCTAAAAAAATGGTACCTCCATCGGCCACTTCAAAATAACCTTTTCTAGTTTGAACAGCGCCTGTAAAAGCACCTTTTTCATGGCCAAACAATTCGCTATCTATAGTTCCTTCTGGGATGGCTCCACAGTTAACGGCAATATATTTTGCGTGTTTTCTGTAGGAAAGTTGATGTGTTATTTTGGGTATACTTTCTTTACCCACACCACTTTCTCCTGTAACCAATACTGAAATTTCGGTGGGGGCAACACGAATCGCCTTTTCGATGGCGCGGTTTAAATGCGCATCATTTCCGATAATTCCAAAGCGTTGCTTCACCGTTTGTAGTGATTCCATATCCGTTATTTTTTTACACCTATTAACGTTGCTGATGTACAATCTTCAACGAGCACATGTACAGTATCACCTAGCTTTTCATTGTCTTTAGGGAATACAATAACACAGTTTTGTGAATTGCGTCCTTTCCAATGTGCGTCAGATTTTTTACTAGTTCCTTCGATTAAAACCTCTACCGTTTGACCTATAAATTGGTTTGTTCTATAAGCACTGTGTTCTAATTGCAAGTGAATAATTTCGTTTAAACGACGTTTTTTTACATCATTAGGTACATCATCAGGCATTTTTTTAGCAGCCAATGTTCCGGGTCTTTCAGAATAAGCAAACATAAAACCAAAGTCGTATTTTACGTATTCCATCAATGATAAAGTATCCTTGTGTTCTTCTTCTGTTTCTCCACAAAACCCTACAATAATATCTTGAGAAATAGCACATTCTGGAATAATCTTACGCACATTATCTATCAATGTTAAATATTCTTCCCTGGTATGTGCTCTGTTCATTCTCTTTAACATATCTGTATTTCCACTTTGAATAGGAAGGTGAATATGTTTACAAATGTTTTTGTGTTTTGCCATGGTATGCAGTACGTCCAGATTCAAGTCCTGAGGATTTGAAGTAGAGAATCGAAAACGCATGTTAGGGTACTTTATAGCAACCATATCTAATAAATGAGCAAATCCTACAGCGGTTGCTTTGGCAATTTCAGTGGCGTTTTTAAAGTTCTTTTTCAAACCTCCACCATACCATAAATAACTATCTACATTTTGTCCTAATAAGGTTACCTCCTTGAAATTGCGTTCGTGTAGGTCTTGAATTTCCTTTAGGATACTTTCTGGGTCTCTGCTGCGTTCACGTCCACGGGTAAATGGAACCACACAAAAAGTACACATATTGTCACAGCCTCTGGTAATAGAAACAAAAGCAGAAACTCCATTGGAGTTTAAACGTACTGGAGAAACATCGCCATAGGTTTCTTCGGTAGATAATATTACGTTTATAGCATCTCTTCCTTCGTTTATTTCTTTTAATAAATTAGGTAAATCGCGGTAGGCATCTGGTCCTACTACAAGGTCTACTATTTTTTCTTCTTCTAAAAATTTAGTTTTTAGTCGCTCTGCCATACATCCTAAAACCCCGACTTTCATCCCTGGGTTAATTCTTTTGATGGCATTGTATTTTTCCAGTCTTTTACGGACTGTTTGTTCTGCTTTTTCACGAATTGAGCACGTATTTACTAAAACAAGGTCGGCCTCTTCCATTATTTGCGTAGTATTGTAACCTTCTTTAGTTAGAATCGCCGCAACAATTTCACTATCATTCAAGTTCATTTGGCAACCAAAACTTTCGATATACATTTTCTTAGTATTCCCAGCTACTTGCTCAGTTATCAATGACTGTCCTTGGTGTTTTTCTATAATTRTTTTTTCAGTACTCATGTTCTTTTCAAATATGGGACAAAGATAAAACCAATTAATTGAAAATATGACAAGTTGGCAGAAAATTAACGYTCATTTTTATTAAATTCTATTAAAAAAGTACTGTTAAAATGTGAAATTAAAAAAAATCACATACTTTTGCGATTAGTAGATGTTTAAGAATAGGACAGTATACGTTTGTTTTATGATGTAAAACCAACGTTTTGAAAAATGAATTTATGGCAAAAAATTTAGTTATAGTTGAGTCACCTGCAAAGGCAAAAACGATCGAGAAATTTCTAGGAAAAGATTTTCAAGTAGAATCGAGTTTTGGACACATTGCAGATTTACCGAAAAAGAATATTGGAATTAATGTAGATACGGATTTTCTTCCGAACTACGAAGTTTCACCAGATAAAAAAGCAGTTGTAAAGAAGCTGAAAAGCTTAGCTAAAAAAGCCGACATGGTTTGGTTAGCAAGTGAYGAGGATCGCGAGGGAGAAGCTATTGCGTGGCATTTATCGGAGCAATTAAAATTGACCGATGATAAGACCAAACGTATTGTATTTCACGAGATTACCAAGTCAGCAATTCTGAAAGCAGTAGAGAATCCTAGAGCTATTGATTATAACTTAGTAAACGCACAACAGGCACGTAGAGTCCTAGATCGTTTAGTTGGATATGAGTTGTCTCCTGTATTGTGGAGAAAGGTAAAAGGAGGTTTGTCAGCAGGTAGAGTTCAATCTGTAGCTGTACGATTAATTGTGGAGCAGGAAAGACAAATCACCGATTTTACACCTGTTGCATCTTATAAGGTAATGGCGGAATTTTTAACCCTTGAAGGAAAGAAATTAAAAGCGAGTTTACCTAAGAATTTTAAAACGAAGAAAGAAGCGCAAGAGTTTTTAGAATCTTGTTTGGATGCTAGTTTTGAAGTGGCAGATTTGACAAAGAAACCTGCAAAGAAAACTCCTGCTGCACCATTTACTACGTCTACTTTACAACAAGAAGCCGCAAGAAAACTATATTTTTCTGTATCTAAGACCATGACAATGGCACAACGTTTATATGAAGCCGGTTTAATTACATACATGAGAACGGATAGTGTAAATTTATCCAATGATGCAAAAACTGCAGCCGCTTTAGAGATTACAGAATCTTACGGGAAGGAGTATAGTTTTCCTCGTAATTTTAAAAATAAAACCAAAGGTGCTCAAGAGGCGCATGAGGCCATCAGACCTACGGATATGAGTCGCCATACTTCATCTGTGGATTATGACCAAGACCGTTTATACAGCTTAATTTGGAAACGTACCGTTGCATCTCAAATGAGTGATGCGCAATTAGAACGTACCAATGTAAAAGTAAAAAATAACCAAAATAAATCATTGTTTTCTGCAAATGGAGAGATGATTAAATTTGATGGTTTCTTAAAAGTGTATTTAGAAGGGACAGATAACGAAGACGAAGAACAAGCAGGGATGTTGCCGAACTTAAAGGTATCCGAAGCGTTAGATGTTCAGTTTATTTCTGCAACAGAACGTTATTCTAAAGCTCCTTACCGTTTTACAGAGGCATCATTAGTAAAGAAATTGGAAGAATTAGGAATCGGTAGACCGTCTACATATGCCCCTACAATTTCTACGATTTTAAAAAGAGAATATATAGAAAAAGGTTCCGTAGAAGGAAAAGACAGAACATACAATCAGTTGCTGTTATCTAATTCAGATATTTCTGATAATATTTTAACCGAAAAAGTAGGTTCCGATAAAGGAAAGCTAATTCCTACAGATATAGGGAATATTGTAAACGACTTTTTAGTGGCTCATTTTTCTGATGTTTTGGACTTTGGATTTACCGCTAGAGTTGAGGCTGATTTTGATGAAATTGCTGCAGGGAAAGAAGATTGGACAGCTATGATTAAGGAGTTTTACAGTAGATTCCATCCATTAGTAGTGGACGTAGCAGCCAATGCAGAACGTGCAAAAGGAGAGCGCTTATTGGGGGTGGATCCTGAAAGCGGTAAAAATGTTTATGTACGTCTAGGACGTTTTGGCGTTATGGTGCAAATTGGAGAAGCAACCGACGAGGAGAAACCTAAGTTTGCAAGTTTACAACCAACTCAAACCTTAAATACGATTACTTACGAAGAAGCAATGGACTTGTTCCAATTGCCAAAAACGGTAGGAGAATTCGAAGGACACGAGGTAACGGTGGCTAACGGCCGTTTTGGACCCTATGTTAAATACGATACGATGTATGTATCTATTCCTAGAGATGAAAATCCTATGGATGTAGATTATGACCGTGCCGTGGAATTGATAAAAGAAAAGCAAATAGCGGATGCACCAATTGCAACCTATGAAGAACTACCTGTTCAAAAAGGAGTAGGACGTTTTGGACCGTTTATCAAATGGAACGCGATGTTTATCAATGTCAATAAAAAATACGATTACGACAACTTAACTTTTGATGATATTACGTCTTTAATTGAAGACAAAAAACGTAAAGAAATAGAGAAAGTAATACACAATTGGGAAGAAGAAGGTATTCGAGTAGAAAAAGCACGTTGGGGTAGATTTAATATCTTAAAAGGGAAAGTTAAAATAGAAATGCCTAAAACTACAGATGCTAAAGCATTGACTTTAGAGGAAGTAAAAGGTATCATAGAAAAGAATGCCCCTAAGAAAAAAAAGGCAGTAAAAAAGAAACCCGCTGCTAAAAAGAAAACAGTCGCAAAAAAGAAACCTGCGACAACAAAGAAAACTACAACGTCTAAGGCTAAAAAGAAATAATTATTGCTATCTTGCCTCTGAATTTAGAATTGACCCCTCTGATAATACTATGGAATTASWMTTWWNTAMASMMRSNNTARATAMMGSYRWMMTWKMTAWANNGCAAAMNGCYTTAKKSAMTMNASCTWWMNCKAWRTKMYSTWMMYAYASWYGGAACAGGGAGGTATGCCTGTACTAGAAGGTGTGAAAATAGCAATTGTAGGTGTTTGCGAAGGTAGAAACGCCGTAGATAATTATGAAGCGGGGAGTGATTTATCTTCCGTTAGAAAACATCTGTATAGCATGTTTCCGGGGAACTGGGGTGTAAAAGTAGCAGATATAGGTGATGTTGTTCCAGGAAATACTGTTGCGGATACTTATTTTGCAGTAAAATCAATTTTATCATCTTTATTGAAAAAAGGAATTATTCCTGTAATTATTGGTGGTGGGCAAGAGCTTACCTATATAAATTATAGAGCGTACGATGCCTTAGAGCAGACCGTTAATCTGGTGTCTGTAGATAATAAATTCAATCTAGGAGCGATTGATAATCCCATAGATTCTACCTCTTTTTTAAGTAGAATAATTATGGATGCCCCTAATAACCTGTTTAACTATTGTAACCTAGGTTATCAAACTTTTTATAATTCGCAAGATGAGATTGATCTATTAGAAACACTATATTTCGAAACTCATAGGCTTGGCGAATTATTGCAGAATATTGAAATAGTAGAACCTGTATTGAGAGATGCGGATATTGTTAGTTTTGATTTATCTGCAATAAAAAATTGTGATGCACCAGCAAATTATAATGCTTCTCCGAATGGACTTTCAGGGACAGATGCTTGCGCAATTGCTCGATATGCTGGGATTAGCGATAAAGTAACTTCCTTTGGTATTTACGAATTTAATCCTAAATATGATACGAAGCAGGTAACAGGACAATTGATAGCTCAAATGATTTGGTACTTTATAGAAGGAGTAAATTACAGAGCAAATGATTATCCTTTTGGAATATTAGACGATTATCAAAAATACATTGTTCCGAATGAATCCGAAACCTTAAACTTTTATAAAAGTAATAAAAGTGGACGTTGGTGGATGGAAATAAATTTGAACGAAAATAATAAATTTAAAAGACATGCGTTAATACCATGTACCTATCAAGATTATTTAAGTGCTACAGAACAAGAACTTCCAGAGCGATGGATGAATGCTTGTAAGAAATTAGCTTAAAATAATTTGACTTGGATACAATAAAATTAACGAGATATTGTTTAACAGAATAACTAAACACAAAGATAAATTGATATCAAACGTTTTACCTCAATTTGAAAAGAAAAGTGTAATTATGAAGAAAATTGCAATATTTATTGTACTAGTCTCCGTATTGTATAGCTGTGGCTCTAACGATCAGGGAGAATTAGTGGGTGTAAAAACCAAAAGTAAATGGTACTCCATGAAACCTTATGGAATGTCCCTTATTCCTGGTGGTTCCTTCACTATGGGGAAACAAAGCGAGGATGTAGCAGGAGCCTTTAACGCACCTACGAGAACCGTTACAGTACGTCCTTTTTACATGGATGAAACCGAAGTTACCAATAGTGAGTATAAGGAATTTGTACATTGGGTACGTGATTCTATTGTACGTACTAAATTGGCCATTTTAGCAGATGAAATGAATGGGGATAATGCAGATGACAAAGGTGGGATTTTAGAAGACTATCAATTTAAAGTGTTGGATACTGCGGATATGAGTCCTTATCAAAAATATATGATGGATAACTATGGTAGTTACGGTGATGTAAATTCACCTACTATGGGCCGTGCTTTAAATTGGGACGAAAATTTAGTGTGGGCTACAGGTGATTTTCCGGATGTATATTATGCGGAAATCATGGATACTATGTATGTGAATTTGGACAATAGTTTTGATGGTAGACGTTTATTAGATACGGATAAGTTACAGTATAAATATTATTGGTTGGACCGTGATGATGCTGCTCGTACAAGTGGAAATCGTAAAGACTTTATCAAATCAGAAACAGTAAAAGTATATCCAGATACAACAGTTTGGGTAAAAGACTTTAATTATTCTTACAACGACCCAATGCACCAAGATTACTTTTTCCATGAAGCATACAACGATTATCCTGTTGTTGGAATTGCTTGGAATCAAGCAAAGGCATTTTGTAGCTGGAGGACAAAAAAGAAAAATGATTATTTAAAATCAAAGAAAAACCCAAGTTCTGTGCCTTATTTTAGGTTGCCAACAGAAGCGGAATGGGAATATGCTGCTCGTGGAGGATTGCAATATGCACAATATCCATGGGGAGGACCTTATACCACTACCGATAGAGGGTGTTTCTTAGCAAACTTTAAGCCAAGTAGAGGAGATTATGCAGTAGATGGAGCATTGTATACCATGGAGGCAAAATCTTATAATATGAACGATTATGGTTTATATAATATGGCAGGAAACGTATCAGAATGGACAAATACAGCATTTAACGAAGGATCCTATTTAATTGGGTCTACAATGAACCCGAATGTAGAAGATAGAAAAAATAAAAGGAAAGTTATTAGAGGAGGATCATGGAAAGATGTAGCTTTTTTCTTAGAAGTAAGTACAAGAGATTACGAATATGCTGATTCTGCCCGTAGTTATATTGGGTTTAGAACAGTACAAGATCATTTAGGAACTAATTTGAACGGAAAATAAATTTCCTTATTAAAAAAACAAGTATGGCACAGTCAAGAACGAAGAAGAAATTAATGAATATCGCCTATAACATAGGAGCATCTATTGTTATTTTAGGTGCATTATTTAAAATATTACACTGGAAAGTTGATATTGCAGGTGTTATAATAGGTGGAGGAACGTTATTAGCTGTAGGGCTAATTGCAGAGGCATTGATATTTTTCCTTTCAGCGTTTGAGTCGGTGGATGATGATTTAGATTGGGCTTTGGTATATCCAGAATTAGCCGGTGGATCACAAAAAGCAAGAGCGCTAGATGTAAATCAAGCGGAAGAAGCGCAAGGATTATTATCTCAGAAATTAGATGAGATGTTGAAAGAAGCGAAATTGGATGCAAATGTAATGAGTAGCCTTTCTACAAGTATCATGAATTTTAAAGGTGCCGCAGAGAATATTGCTCCAGCAATTGACTCTATCGCCGCCACTAATAGATACAGTGAACAGTTATCTTTAGCAGCTGCTCAAATGGAATCTTTAAACAGTTTATATAAAGTACAATTGGAAAGCACTTCTCGACAAACTGATATTAACGATCAATTTGCTGGAAATGCTCAAAAATTACAAGTTCAAATGGAAAGTTTGACCAATAATTTAGCTTCGTTAAACGGAGTCTATGGAGGTATGTTAACTGCTATGTCAAGTAAAAATTAATTAGTAACTAACACAACCCTAAAACTAATTAATTATGGCAGGAGGAACACTTTCAGCAAGGCAGAAAATGATTAACCTTATGTACTTGGTATTTATCGCAATGTTGGCGTTAAATATGGGTAAAGAGGTATTATCTGCATTTGGATATATGAACAATAAGTTGGCGGCAGCAAATGAAACTGCAACCACAAAAAACGCAAAAATTTTAGGTTCTTTAGCAACAAAATCTGTTGAACAACCAGAAAAATTTGGAGATCTTTATAAAAAAGCAACAACTGTAAACGGGCTTTCTTCTACTTTTTACACCTATTTAGGCGACTTAAAAACGCATGCTAGAAGTGATATAAAAGAAGAAGATAAAAATAATTTTGAAATAATGGATGGAACCGATAAGGTGGATCAATTATTTTTTAATGGTGATAAAATAACCAAGGAAGGACAAGAGTTTGTAGCTAATATTGAAAACTACAAAGTTAAAATGCTTGATATTGTTGGGAATAACGATGTGTTAGTGAAAGCAATAAACGAAAGGTTTGATACAACAGACCCAAAAGTAAAAGGAGAAGGTACTCAACCCTGGTTAAAAAACAGGTACGAAGGATTTCCTCTAATTGCAACACTTACAAATTTTACGCAATTACAAAGCGATATTAAATCTACAGAAGCAGAAATTTATGAAACCTTATTAGGAGGTCAAATGGAAAGCGATGTTTCTATGAATAACTATCAAGCAATTGTAGTGGCTGATAAAACGGCGTTTTTTGAAGGAGAAATGTTTACTGGTAAAATTTACTTAGGAAGAAATGATCCTACATTAAGAGCTGAAAGTGTTACAGTAAATGGACGTAAATTACCACAAAGTGCGATACAAGCAGGTCAAGTTAATTTAAGATTTGGAGCGGGTAGAGTAGGAGAAAATAAAATAAAAGGTAAGTTTGTTTTCATGGAAAATAAAGTGGCTGTAGAAATTCCTATTGAAAGTTCTTATGCTGTAATTCCGAAACCAAATGGAGCAGTAATATCTGCAGACAAAATGAATGTGGTGTATCGTGGGGTTTCAAATCCGATGACTATTTCCATTCCTGGTATCTCAGATAATAAAGTGATAGCCACTGCTAGTGGATTGTCTAAAGTAACTGGTTCTGGTAAGTATATTATGAATCCACAAGGAGGAAATGAAGTTACAATTAGAGTTTCTGGAACATTACCTGATGGAGATAAAGTATCAAACTCAATGTCTTTTAGAATTAAAGATATTCCAGCTCCTGTAACTACTGTTCGAAAGCAAAGTGGTATGATTCCGATGCCTAAAACAAGTATTGGAAAATCTACTGTGGGTGTTGAATTACCTGATTTTGTATTTGATTTAAAGCTGACGACTACATCGTTTAAAATACGAGTACCTGGTCAGTCAACAGTTATCGTGCGTGGAAATNAAATGAATGTCCAAGCTAAAAAGGCGATAAGTAAAGCTAGAAGAGGGGATATTATTTCCATATTTGATGTGAAATGTACCCTGGTTAATGGTGGTGGTTACCGTATGAAAACGGCGGCTCCAGTAAGTATTGAAGTTCAATAATATTATTTAAATAGATCATAATTATGAGAAGGAACGGTTTTGCAACTTTTATGTTAGTAGTATTGGTAGCGTTTGTATCAAATGCACAATCAAATTTGCTAAATGCAACAAAGCCCTCAGAAATTGGTAAAAAAACCAAAGAGCAGTTGGCTACCGACAACGATAAACCATTAGAATATGGATTTATCGATGATAGAGATATCATGTGGTCAAAAACTGTTTGGGAATATATCGATTTGAATGAGCGTATTAATTTACCTTATTATTACCCTATTGATACTACGAGTGTAGAAAAAGATCGTAGATCATTATTCGATACGTTACTTAGAGGTATTAAAAGCGGAGATATTAGTGAGGTATATGACGATTCATATTTTACCACGAAGTTGACAACAAAAGAAGTCATTTCTAAATTAGCACGTGTAGATACAACCGATGCAGGAATTGWCGAATTGAATGCTGGAAATTCTAATATTGAAGAGTATATAGATCGTATCGATTTAACGGCTCAAGATATAGAAGGGTATAAAATTAAAGGTTTATGGTACTTTGACAAACGTCAAGGTGAACTTAAGTACCGATTGTTGGCCATAGCTCCAGTAGCTCCGGATGTACAGTTAATGGGTCGTGACGATGTTGGATTGTCTGAACAATTGGCCTTGTTTTGGGTGTTTTACCCAAGTGCTAGAAAGACCTTACATAACATGAAAGTGTTTAATCAGAAAAACTCTGCCTATCCTATTTCCTATGATCACTTGTTAAATGCTCGTAGATTTAGTTATATTATTTACAGAGAGGAAAATATGTACGGAAACAGAGATGTAACCGAATATGTAAAAGGAAATGCTTTGTTCCAAGTATTGGCTTCTGATAAAATTAAAGATAATATCCGAAATAAAGAATTGGATATGTGGAATTACTAATTCCTAGATAAAATATTTTTTTTTAAAAAAAACTCTTGCGAAAGCAAGAGTTTTTTTATGCGCTTCAATGAATTTCTTTCTCTATTTTTGCAGTATTAAAAGGATATTATGAAGGTAGATTATATTATTGTTGGAATGGGCTTGGCTGGGATTGCTTTTAGTAAGAAATTACTTAAAGAAAATAAGAGTTTTGTGGTTTTTGAAAACGAATCACAGCATTCTTCAGTAGTGGCTGGAGGAATGTATAACCCCGTTGTTTTAAAACGATTTACACCTGTTTGGAATGCCCAAGATCAATTAAAAATTGCCCTGCCTTTTTATAAAGAATTAGAAAGTGATCTTAAGGCTCAATATAATTATACCTTACCCATTCACAGAATTTTTAAATCCATTCAAGAACAGAATAATTGGTTTGTAGCCTGTGATAAACCGCTAATGGAAGATTATATGTTGCCAGCTATTGGGACGGATAAAAACCCTGGTTTAGTGAGTGATTTTGGTTACGGAAAATTAATTAATACTGGTAGAATTGATACCAAAAAATTATTAAAAGAGTATCGTTCTTTTTTGGAGGATAAGGAGTTGATAAAAAAGGAAACCTTTGTTTATGATGCCTTGGAACATTTGGAAGACGGAGTTTCTTAYYGTGGWATTACGGCGGGTAACATTGTTTTTTGTGAAGGATATGGGATGTTGCAAAATCCATTTTTTAAGGACTTACCTATGCAAGAAGCCAAAGGCGAACTACTCACAATATATGCTCCAGAGTTAAAAGCGGATTATTTGATAAAAGCAGCGGTGTCTGTGATGCCTATCGGAAACGATTTATACAAAGTGGGAGCTACCTTTAACTGGAAAGACAAGACAAATTCTCCGACACTTGCCGGAAAAGAAGAGTTATTGATGAAGTTGGAWATGTTTTTGACCTGTCCCTATGAAATAGTAGGTCATGTGGCCGGAATTAGACCCACTGTTAAGGAYAGACGYCCATTGGTGGGAGTWCATCCWGTTTTTAAAAACTGTGCTATTTTAAACGGCTTAGGGACACGTGGTGTGATGATTGCTCCGCAAGCCGCAAATCAATTATACGACTTTTTAGAGCATACTATTGAAATCCCTAAGGAGGTATGTATTAGTCGATTTAAGTCCTAGACCTCTGTCGGACTATAGCTAATAAACATATTTATCCAAATGATACGTGAAAGACGTATGGTAATTGGGATAAAAGCAATTACAGTCACTGCAATGGCAATGGTGCTATTGAGAAATGAAAGCCCAAAAATACCATAAGCTATTATAAATGCGGCTACGGAAAGTGCAATGGTTAGCCCATAAGTTACAAACATAGCACCAAAGAAAAAGGAAGGCTCTATCATGTATTTTAATTGGCAAGAAGTACAATTTTCATGCATTTTAACCGATTTTATAATTTTATAGTTGGTTTTATTTACCATAAAATCACCTTCGTGACATCGAGGGCATTTGTTTTTAAAAATACTGTATAATTTGCTGCCTTTTTTGAACATTTGCTTTAGTTTTTAAAAATATCCTTGCAATATATAGATTTAAACAATAGATTTTTTACATTCGCTAAAATTCGTGCAATTTGAGGAAGTAATTAATTCAAATTAAAGCGTAAATTAGTTTTAGATATGTTAAACATTCATAATGTGGGAGTTTCCTTTGGAGGAACTCAATTATTTGGAGGTATCACTTTTAAAGTAGATGCAGGAAATAGAATTGGATTAATTGGAAAAAATGGAGCGGGTAAATCTACCTTGCTTAAAATTTTAGCCAAAGATATGGAGTATGACGAAGGCACCTTGGCCTTCGAAAAAGATACAACAATAGGTTTTTTAAAGCAGGATATCGATTTTGAAAAAGGTAGAACTATTTTAGAGGAAGCCTATCAAGCCTTTACTGAAATTAAATCCATCGAAAAAAAGTTGGAGGTGATCAATGATCAATTAGCTACCCGAACGGATTATGAAAGTGAAGCCTATCAAGATATCTTACACGATTTGGATGATTTGAGCCATCGCTACGAGTTATTAGGAGGCTATAATTACCAAGGAGAAACCGAAAAGATATTACAAGGATTAGGTTTTAAACGTGAAGATTTCACCAAGCTTACAGAAACGTTTTCTGGAGGATGGCGTATGCGTATAGAATTGGCGAAATTGTTATTGCAGAATAACGATATCTTGTTTTTGGATGAGCCAACGAATCACTTGGATATTGAATCAATTATATGGTTTGAAAAATTTTTAAGAGGCTATAGCGGCGCTGTAATTGTGGTTTCGCATGATAAAATGTTCCTAGATAATGTGACGAATAGAACTGTCGAGATTTCTTTAGGACGTATGTATTACTACAAAAAAGCCTATTCAGAATATTTGTTAYTACGWGCAGATATYATGGAAAARCAAGCGGCAGCTCAGAAAAATCAAGCCAAAGAGATTAAAGCGACAGAACAGTTAATAGAGAAATTTAGATACAAAGCTACCAAGGCGTCTATGGCGCAATCCTTGATTAAAAAATTAGATAAAGTACAGCGTATTCAGGTAGATGCAGAAGATAAATCTGTGATGAATGTGCGTTTTCCAATCTCTATGCAACCTGGTAAAATTGTAATAGAAACGGAACATGTCTGTAAAAGTTATGGCGACAATCATGTGTTAGAAGATGTGAATATCATGATAGAACGTGGTAGTAAGATTGCTTTTGTAGGTCAGAATGGTCAGGGGAAATCTACCTTGGCAAAAATAATAGTCAAAGAGATTGAATACACAGGAGAGTTGACCATTGGACACAATGTCCAAATAGGCTATTTTGCGCAAAATCAATCGGAATATTTAGACGGAGAAAAAACGGTATTGGATACCATGATGGATGCATCTACGGATTCAAATCGCCTAAAAATACGTGATATGTTGGGTTCCTTTTTGTTTCGAGGAGACGATGTTGAGAAAAAAGTAAAAGTCCTTTCAGGGGGAGAACGTAACAGATTGGCTTTGTGTAAAATGTTGTTGACACCTTTTAATGTGTTGATAATGGATGAGCCAACAAATCACTTGGACATCGCGTCTAAGAATGTGCTTAAAAACGCTTTAAAGAACTTTGAAGGTACTTTAATTATTGTGTCGCATGATCGTGATTTCTTACAAGGATTGTGTGAAACTGTATTCTCGTTTAGGGATAAAGAAATCCGTGAATATGATGGAGATATTAATTATTACCTAGAGCAGCACAATCTTGAAAACATGAGAGAAGTGGAGAAAGCTACCGTGGTAAAAAAGGTGAAGGATCCCAAAACAAAAAAAACATATAAGGAAAATAAACTTTCTAAAAAAGCAGAAAAACAATTGAAAAACCGATTGAGTAAAGTAGAAAATACTATTGCTACATTGGAACAAGAAATTGCGGATGCCGATGTGGAGCTTGCGGAAAATTTCGAAAAAGTATCTGCAGATCCTACGTTTTTTGAAAAGTATCAAGCAAAAAAAGATACCGTTGAGAAATTGATGGAAGAATGGGAGTCTATTCAGGAAGAATTAGAAGGTTAGTCGAGATGTTTGAAAATGTGTCTAGCCGTGTAGAACAAGTTCTCTTTTCAGAAATAGCGGACAAAAAAGTGTCTCTATTTATAAAAAGAGAAGACGAGTTACACCCTTTTATTTCTGGGAATAAATTCCGAAAATTAAAATATAATTTAGCACAGGCACAAAAAGAAAACCACAAAACATTGCTAACCTTTGGAGGTGCATATTCCAATCATATTGCGGCTACAGCGGCTGCGGGCAAGGAGTTTGGTTTTAAAACTATAGGGGTAATAAGAGGAGATGAGTTGGCGCATAAATCAGTAGAAGATTTGTATAAAAATCCTACCTTAAAATTCGCTGCTAGTCAAGGGATGCAATTTCATTTTGTTTCTCGTACAGCATATCGTTTAAAAACGGAACCTTCTTTTATCCAAGAGTTAAAAGGTCAATTTGGTGCTTTTTATATGGTGCCAGAAGGCGGTACTAATGCCTATGCAGTAAAAGGTTGTGAAGAAATWTTAAATCAAGATGATGCTGTTTACGATGTCATTTGTGCAGCCATGGGGACTGGAGGAACCTTGTCAGGAATTATCAATGCGAGTAAATCACATCAAACCGTCATAGGATTTCCATCTTTAAAAGCTGATTTTTTAGCCAAAGAAGTGCGACAATTTGTCTCTAAAAATAACTGGGAAATAAATCTAGATTACAGTTTTGGTGGCTATGGAAAAGTCAACGAAGAATTAATACATTTTATCAATCAATTTAAAAAAGAAACGGGAGTCCCTTTAGATCCAGTTTATACAGGTAAAATGGTTTTTGGTATCATAGATTTGATTAAAAATGATTATTTTGCTGAAGAAACCAACATATTGCTTATTCACACAGGTGGTTTGCAGGGAATTGAAGGGATGAATCATTTATTAAAGAAAAAAAAATTACCAATTATTCAGTAAATATGAAATTGAAGTATATAATAATTATAGCGGTATTTTCAATACTGTCTACTAGCTGTAAATCCAAAAAACATGTTGCCGACGCATCTACTAGAACAGAAAAAAAAGTAAAAAGTACTACGCGGAAAGAAAAGGTTTCGGAGTCTTTAGACTATGATATAAATGCTGTAGAAAGTCAACTTAGAAGCAATCCTACATTGAGTCGAAAATCCTTAGTGTATATTGCTACCTTTGGAAAAGACGCCGTGGAGGAAATGGAAAAATATAATATTCCTGCAAGTATTACCTTAGCACAAGGATTATTAGAGTCAGGTTCTGGATCTGGTAGATTGGCGAAGGAAGCGAATAATCATTTTGGAATAAAATGTCATAAATCTTGGCGAGGAGATGTGCTGTATCACGATGATGATGAGCTGCAAGAATGTTTTAGAAAATACAGGCACCCAAAATATTCTTATAGAGATCATTCCTTGTTTTTATCGGAACGTCAGCGCTATATGTTTTTGTTTAATTTGGAGCGATCCGATTATAAAGGTTGGGCAAGAGGATTGAAAAAAGCAGGGTATGCGACAGATCCTAAATACCCAGTAAAATTGATAAGTTTAATAGAACGCTATAATTTAACGCGTTTTGATAAACAGGTGTTGGGGGAGTATTACAAAGAAACATCTTCAAGGAAAAAACATCGAAAATCAAAGGCTAGAAGAGGGTCACATACGGTGGTAAAAGGGGATACTTTATATTCTATTTCTAAGCGGTATAAATTATCTGTAGACGAATTAAAAGCCTTAAATGGCTTAGGAAGTAACTCCATTAGTATTGGGCAGCAATTGTATTTAAAAAGTTTATAAAATTAAAACGTCCCCTTTTTACAGGGGACGTTTCTTTTAATTACTGCTAAATAACAATCAATAATTAACCTTAATTTTTGTGGTGCATACGTTTTTTTCCTTCTGTACGTTTTGCTCCTTTTCTCATGTGTTTTCCATGTTGTCTCATTTTTTGACCATGCATTTTAGACCATTTTTGATATTGCTCCTTGTTTAAGATGCTTTTCATTTTGCTCTTATGTGCAATTTGTTTGTCTAATTTAGCAATGGTTCTTTCGTATTTTTGAGAATCTGTAAGTTTAACATCACTTTCTCTAGCCTTTCTAAATTCAGTTTTCATTGCTTTTCTGTCGGCTACCGTTGCTAAATGAAAGGTGTGGATTTCCCGTTGTTGACCGGCTGTTAAATCCAAGGCCAATGTCATTTTTTTAGTATGTATTGTCGCGTGTTGCTCTGGGGTGAAATTTGGATGATCCATTTTCTTACGCATGTTTCTTTCTTGTGCGTTTACGCTAAACGTTACTGCCATTACAAGTACTAATATTCCGATAATTTTTTTCATTTTTTATGAGTTTTAAATTTATATTGGTGTTGCTTCTATGACTAGTAATTATTAAAAAGGTTTAATCATCTTGTGCTAAATAGTTGATTTTAACAGGTTTTTGGGAATTGAGACAGCGGATTGTTATTGGACCTTGCGATTGTTAATTTTGAATGGTAATGAGAATTGCTTTGATGTCCAGTTAATTAACAATTAAAGAAGGAATAGTTGACCTAAAGAGCAGTTATAAAGGTTTTTAACGTACTTTTGCAGCGATGGAGAAACAACTTAGACTTTCAGATTGGTTACCAACCACTAATAAAGAGGTCAAATT
>NVSD01000047.1 GCA_002401105.1 Flavobacteriaceae bacterium
ATCTTCATTGTAAAGTTTGCAAATATATCAAAAATAATACCATTTTAATACAGTATTCATTTTACTATTTATTGCATAAAAAAGAGCATTTCACCTTGCAGTGAAATGCTCTTAAGTTATATTTTAAAAACGAATCTTATTTTCCGTTTACCATTACGTCAGCCATATAAAGTGCATTGTATGCATTTAATATTCTACCGTTTACAGATAAATCGTTGAAGTTTTTACGTTCTCCTTCTGGGTTTTCTCTAGATTTAGTTCCAGGAACAATTACCTCTTTATTATACTCAATTCCAGAGTTAATAATTATGTATTTTACTTGAGAAGCAGACAATGAAGGATAGTAAGATCTAACCAATGCAGCTACACCTGCAACCTCTGGAGATGCCATAGAAGTTCCTTGAATAGATAAATATCCATTGTCCTTAGGAACCGTAGAATAAATTTCTAAACCTGGAGCAAAAATATCTACTCTTGTCTTTCCGTAATTAGAGAACGTAGCACATAAATTCTCATCAAAATGACGTGACATAGCACCCACAGTTAAAATATTATCAACAATTTCATCAGCCCCATTTATAGGAGAATCTGTAGGAAAATGTACATACGAAGGTAAATCGATATCTTCTCCATTATTCCCAGCTGCTTTCACTAATAAAACATCGTGTTTTTCAGCATATTTCATAGCATCGTAGACCCATTTACTGTGAGGAGAAAATGCTTTCCCGAAACTCATGTTTACTACTTTTGCTCCATTATCAACTACATAGCGAATCGCTAAAGCAACATCCTTATCATACTCGTCACCATCTGGCACTGCTCTTACGGTCATAATTTGAACGTTCTTCGCAACTCCATTCATTCCAATTCCATTGTTTCTAGATGCAGCAACAATTCCTGCTACGTGTGTCCCGTGCAATTCGTCTTTACCACCACCTATTACATTGTTATTTCCGTATGATTTAGTACTCCAATCATTGGCATCATCTCCGGTAACTCTACCGTTAAAGTCCATATCGTACTGTTTGTTTGACACTAAACTTTCTCTATATTCAGCAATGTCTTTTTCAGAAGCTCCACGACCGTAAACGGCAGTAATAGCGGCTACTTTTTGTCCTAAGTCAGTATCCTCAGTTTTAATAGTAGTTACATCTGAAAGTGTAAAATCGTCTTTTCCTAAATGTGTTTTAATAGTGCTAATAGCATCCATTAAAAAATTCATACGTTCTAAAGTCTTAATACCTCCTTCAGCTTTTTTAGTATATGCCTCTTTTAGTTTTTGGTACATTGCAAAATCAGCTTTATCAGCAGTAGCAATATCTTCAACGGTTTTTCCGTCGAAACGAACTTTCGCTGCTTTAAGCATACGAGTTACCTCTAATTGTTCAGGAGCCAAGGTTCCTTTTTCACCTCCTAAGAAGTTCCAACCGTGCATATCATCTACATAACCGTTTTTATCATCATCTATTCCATTTCCTGCAATTTCTTTAGGATTGGTCCAAAGTACATCTTTTAAATCTTCGTGTTCAACATCAACACCCGAGTCAATAATACCAACAATAACAGTGGTTGCTTTCTTTCCTTTTACAAATTCGTAGGCTCTTTCTAAGCTAATTCCAGGTACAGAATCTTTAAAGATATCCATATGTGGCCAAGCTTTAATTTCTGCTGGAGTCATGGCTCCTTTTTTTGCAACAACAGCGTCTGTTGCTGTAAGCATAGCAGGAATGGTTGCGGTAGCTTTTGTTTTTGTACTCGCTATTTGTGTAGATTTACACCCTGTAAAGGCGATAGAAACAAGTCCTAAACCTAAAACTAATTTATTGATTTTCATCTGGTCTTCTTTTAATTGAATATTTCGTTAAATGTATGTGTATTTTTTAATCGTACTCCTTTTTCTGTGTGTTGTACGGTGCAAATTTCGTTATGCGCATCGTGCTCCAAGAATATATAATGATTTTCATCCGCAGCTTTGCTTAAAAACGCTGCTTTTTCGTCCATTGTTAATAAAGGACGTGTATCGTAACCCATTACATAAGGCAGTGGAATATGTCCTACTGTAGGCAATAAATCAGCGGCGTAAATAATGGTTTTATCCTGATACTTTATAGTGGGTAGCATTTGCTTTTCTGTATGTCCATCTGCAAAAAGTATATCAAAACCTAAGGGTGATTTTTCTAGGTAATTCCCTGTTGGAATATCTACAAAATTTAATTGACCACTCAACTCTATAGGATTGATATTTTCTTTTAAAAAGGAAGCTTTTTCTCTTACATTAGGTTCGTCTGCCCAATGCCAATGGTTTTTATTAGACCARAAYTTCGCRTTTTTAAATGCYGGTTCATAWCCCGTATGGTCTTTATTCCATTGAATACTTCCCCCTACATGATCAAAATGTAAATGTGTTAAAAACACGTCTGTAATTTGATCTCTATGAAACCCATGTTTTGCCAAAGAGGCATCCAAACTATGGTCTCCAAACATATAATAATAACTAAAAAACTTTTCTGATTGTTTATTTCCTACACCAGTATCTATTAAAATAAGCCGGTCTCCATCTTCWATTAACATACAGCGCAATGCCATATCTATTAAGTTGTTAGCATCTGCAGGGTTGGTACGCTGCCATAGAACTTTAGGAACTACGCCAAACATAGCGCCACCGTCCAATTTAAAATTACCCGTTTCTATAGAATATATCTTCATTGCAACTGAATTAGCAACAAAGGTGGTAAAAATTAACTTAAATAAATGTTAAAGAAAACAAAAAATCCGCATCTAAAAGATGCGGATTTTGGAGGCGACGAACGGATTCGAACCGTTGTAGACGGTTTTGCAGACCGCTGCCTAGCCACTCGGCCACGACGCCATTATCGGTGAGCAAATTTAGGTAGTTTTTAAGGAACTAACAAGCTTTTTTACATTCTTTTTTTACTTCTTTCTACAGTAACCATTTCTACATTCCCTCCTATTGGTGGGTTTAATTTAGAAACTGCTACGGTGGCTTTATCTACTAATTTAATTTCCTGCATAATACGTTGTAAAATACGTTCCACCACTTCCTCTAAAAGCTTTGATCTGATGGCCATTTCTTCTTTAACTATTTTATTTAAATGTACGTAATCTACCGTGTCTGCAAGGTCATCACTGACTGCAGATTTACGTAAATCGGCTTTTATGGCAACATCTACTCGGTAATCCGAGCCTATTTTACCTTCTTCAACCAAACAACCATGATATGCGTACACTTTTATATTGCTAACTGTAATTTTTCCCAAAATGTTCTGTTTTTTTTGCAAAGGTAGGAATTCGAAAGGAGAGATGTTGGATTCGTCTGGAAATTGACGCAGGAATCAGGATGTAGGACTTCCGGATGCGGGTGGGAATTGAAGATAGACGATAGACCATAGAAAATAGAATAAAGAGAAGAGATGCAGGATGCGTGTGGGAATTGACGCAGGAATCAGGACGTAGGACTTCCGGATGCGGGTGGAAATAGACGATAGAAAATAGAATAGAGAGAAGAGATGCAGGATGCGCATGGAAATTGACACTGGAATCAGGATGTAGGACTTCCGATGCGGGTGGGAATATTTAATGACAAGCCTATTTTATGACATCAAATTGCTCCACTAACAACCAGCAACCAACAACTATCAACCAACATTCCTCAAATCCCCCTTTGGGGGCTAGGTGGATTACAAGACTACCAACTTTTCTTTAATCCCATACAAAACCAAACCAATTCGGTTTCTCACTTCTAATTTAGCAAATAGTGCTTCTCTGTAACCATCAATGGTTTTAGGGCTTAAACACATATCACTAGCTATTTCTTTATACGTTTTATCGGTACAAGCTAATTTTAAAAACTCCAATTCTCGTGGTTTTAATAACACCGCAGAAGTTCCATTATTAGGCTGATAGGTATTTAAAATGGTCTTTGTTACCTGCTCCGTATAATACACTCCTTTTTCTATGACATCGTTTATTCCTTGTCTTAGAATTTTTGGATGTATGTCTTTTAGTAAATAGCCTTTGGCTCCCGCACGTAACATTCTGATGATCGTAGTTTCGTGATCATCCATAGACAGTGCCAATACTTTTACATTAGGATGATGATCACTCAACCATTTTGTAGCTTCTACCCCRTCCATTATTGGCATATTAATGTCCATTAATATCACTGCAGGATGTTCCGTATTCTCCTCAAACCAAGTCATTAGTTCTTTTCCATTTCCAAGAACCTCCTGAATACAGAACTCTTCAAAATTATCAATTAACCCCTTCAATGCTTCAGAGAATAATACATGATCATCTACAATAATTATTTGATGCTTTTTCATTGTTGTTTTTTTAACCATTAAAACTTTCCACTACAATTTTAGGAAGCTTGTATTTGATATCTAATAGGGTTCCTTTTCCTAGGACTGAAGTTAATTCCAATGCTGCCCCTATTAATTTTGAACGACTTTTCATATTCAACAATCCTATCCCTAATTGTTTATTTTTATCTAGAGTGTCAAATCCAATACCATTATCCTTAGCTATTATTTGAAGTGAGTCATCAAAATACGTCAATTCAATATTCAAGGTACTTCCCTTGGAATATTTAAGTGTGTTATTACAAAATTCTTGAATTATTCTAAAAAGGATAATTTCGTGATTTGACTGAATAATTAATGGAGTATTTACAACTGTTAAGTCCGTTTTTATAAACTTCAATTTATTAAAACGTTGCACTTCCATTTGTATAGAATCTATCAATCCTAAGTTTTTAATAATCTCCGGATTTAGGCTTTTTGCCAAACTTCTCAGTTCCTGCAAACTACTCCCAATCAAGGCGTTGGTTTCCGCTATTTTTTCTTGTTGCTTTTCTGGTAAACTCGCTTCTATAATATTCAATTGCATCCTAGCCACAGATAATAGTTGGCCTACATTATCATGTATTTCCCAGCTTATATTTTGTAAGGCCTGTTCTCTAATTTCAATTTTAGATTTAGTCAATTCCTCTTCAAATTGCTGTTGAATCTCACGTTGTTTTGCAATATATCCCACTTTCTTTTTTTGAAAAAAGGAAAATAAAACCACAATGGTAATCCCCATTAACAAGACAATAACTGTGGTTGCCAACACTAATAATTCAACTTCGTTTACGTTTTGCATAGCTTAATTATGTGCTCTTTCACTTACTATAAAACCTATCATCATACACCCGTATAATATAAAGTTTAAAGTAAGCAAAATATAATGATAGAGTCCAGAAAAATTAAAAAATTCTCCAAAAATAATAACGGGAATAATTCCAACTTGGAAAAGTAATAAGCCTAAACTTACCCAAAATAACACGCTTTTTTTCGCATACAACACTTTATCAGAATTTAAACTTTCAAAATAATAGGCTCCAACAGCAATAATTACATATAAGCCCGCGTACATAGAACTATAAGACTGAAAAGTATGATAATAATCTTGTCTCAAAAAATGATTTAATATTATAAAAATTATAAAACCAACAGTTAATCCGTTGAGTATTTTTTTTATGTTCTTTGATTTTAAATATGCTTTAAATAGATAATTATAAAAAAGAATACTAACCAGATAATAGGTATTATATACAAAGAAAGATTTTAGGCCTAAAAATTCAACAATTAATGGCCCTGAAACTTCGACCAAGCCACTAAATAGTAAGAAAAACAATAAAAGAAAAATCTTTTTTCCTTTAATCTTTTCCATATTTATAAAACCGACTATTACTGTCGAAAAAATCAATAAAGGATAAATATATTGTAACATCTCTTATTAATATGCTCTTGGAGGAAAACCTATTGTTCCTAAATTCAATCCTTCTAAATCCGTATCAGATTCCGTACTAAGTTCCGTCACATCAAGTTTACTTGTTTCCGTAGTAGGTGCAAAAAACACGGTACTCATATTACTTTTTTTAGGATGTCTATCTTCTGTTGGATAGGCTCCAAAATAAACATTTAAACCTGTCAGATTTTTTCCGTTTTTTGTTGCTTTCTCTTTTGTATATGCTATATAATTTTCTAATTCCTCTATAGAAAACCAAGTGCAATATGCATCCTGCTCTTTCTTATCACCTGTCAATTTCTTGACAATTTTATTCATTTCTTTAGAACGTGTTTTTATAAATTGCTCATTCAAAGCTTTTGCTTGAGAAGGACTAATTAACCCATTAGGTTTGTTTACTGCCATGATTATATGTTTAATTAAGATGTTAAATTACTAAATATTAGTACATAAACAACAAAACATTGAGGCTCGTTTTATTTACAAATTCTCAACTATCTATTTCACTGACTATTATTTAAAAATAACAGGAATTAACTTCAAAAATAGGGGGTTTTTCCCCTGCTTTAAAACRAGAGGTTTCYATAATTTTGTACATGATTAAATTACTCAAGTACACATATACCATTATGAGAGTATATTAAATTGTTTGTTACAAAAATGGTTGTATTTATAATAAATCAGCCATTTTTTTCTTTTTACCTCCTATTATATTCAAAAACCTTTACTATAGCACGCACATTAATCACAGCTTTTGCACATATGTGAGTTTGAACATTTATATTTGCAAAAAATTAAACATACAATTATGGCATCAAATGTTCGTGTTCGTTTTGCACCTAGCCCAACAGGACCTCTACATATAGGCGGAGTTCGTACCGCATTATTCAATTATTTATTTGCTAAAAAGCACAACGGAACTTTTATCTTACGTATTGAAGATACGGATCAAACACGTTATGTTGCCAATGCAGAACAGTATATTGTGGATGCTTTAGACTGGTGTGGAATCCCTTTTGATGAAGGTTTAAACCGCAACGAAAAATTTGGACCATACCGTCAATCTGAACGTAARGATATTTACAAAAAACACATTGATCTTTTGATCAATTCTGGAAATGCTTACTATGCTTTTGATACTACTGAAGCCTTAGACGCCCACAGAAAAGATCATGAAGAAAAAGGAAAAACCTTTATTTATAATCATCACAACCGTTTAAAATTAGACAATTCTTTAAGTCTATCTGCTGACGAAGTAGCAAAACGCTTGGAAAATGGTGATAAATTTGTAGTCCGTTTTAAATCACCTACCGATAGAACTTTGGTGATGACAGACATGATTCGTGGAGAGGTAAAAATTGACACCAATGTATTAGACGATAAAA
The DNA here is from genome assembly GCA_002401105.1 of Flavobacteriaceae bacterium. Lineage (GTDB taxonomy): Bacteria > Bacteroidota > Bacteroidia > Flavobacteriales > Flavobacteriaceae. Next base: position 7,197 of record NVSD01000047.1, read on the forward strand.
TTTTATTTAAAAGTGATGGGATGCCTRCCTATCATTTAGCAAATATTGTGGATGATCACTTGATGGAAATTAGCCATGTAATCCGTGGGGAGGAATGGTTACCATCTATGGCATTACACATATTATTATACGAAGCATTTGGATGGGAATCTCCAGAATTTGCTCATTTACCACTAATTTTAAAACCTGTAGGTAAAGGAAAATTAAGCAAACGTGATGGTGATAAACTTGGTTTCCCTGTATTTCCTTTAGCCTATAAAAACGAAGCTACGGGTGATGTTAGTACTGGATATAAAGAAGAAGGTTATTTTAACGATGCCTTTATTAACATGTTGGCATTTTTAGGATGGAATCCTGGAACAGAACAAGAGTTATTTAACTTAGAGCAATTAATCGCTGACTTTAGCTTAGAACGCGTGAGTAAAAGTGGTGCTAAGTTTAACAAGGAAAAAGCAGAATGGTTTAACCAGCAATACATGCAGTTAAAATCAAATGCCGATTTAGCGAGTTTATACGCTCCTATCCTTGCTGAAAAAGGAATTACTTCCGATGCTGCTTATACAGAAAAAGTAGTTGGGTTGATAAAAGAACGTGCTGTTTTTGTAAAAGACTTTTGGAATTTAAGTGATTTCTTTTTCGCGAATCCAACTGAATTTGATGCCAAAGCAAGTAAAAAACAATGGAAAGAAGCAACCCCTGCATTAATGCAAGAGTTGATTGCTGAAATTAATAAGATAGAAGACTTCTCTTCTGAGAATGTAGAAACAGAAGTAAAAGCTTGGATTACAAGTAAAGAAATAGGTTTTGGTAAGGTAATGCAACCTTTCCGCTTGAGCCTTGTAGGTGCTTTAAAAGGCCCACACTTGTTTGATATTGCTGCCATGATTGGAAAAGAAGCCACCGTAGGGAGATTGCAATTTGCGATTGAGACATTGTAGCCCCCTAGCCCCCGAAGGGGGAATTTGAGCACTGTTGTGGAAGTACTTTTGTGGATATTGGACGTAGGRCTAATTGATGCAGGAGACAGGACGGTTTCTAATCACTATAATGTGATATATACTTATAAAAAAAGGAGTAAAATACAATTGTATTTTACTCCTTTTTTATGCTATCGTTTGTCAATTTATAAATCCAAAGACGCTTCATTTTTAATCTCTTTTCTTAATCTACTAATGGTAACTGGAGACACTCCTAAATAAGATGCGATATCTTTTAATGRAGCCCTTTCTCTTACTTTACCCTTATTTTTTATTAAACTTTTATATCTTTCCTTGGCGCTGAGTAATTTATGTTCGTCCATTTCTTTGACAGTTTTAGCAAAGTTAAATTCAATAAAACACCTGCCCCAGTTAGACCAATCAAGGTACTTGTTATATAAAGATTTTACATAATCAATTTTTACTCTATAGAAGATAGAGTCCTCAAACAACTCAATAGTTTCATGAATGTACGGTACGTTAATATAGGAACTAATAGAAAAACAAATATCTCCTTCAAATCCAAACCACACTACATTTTTATTTCCTTTTTCATCAATATAATATGTTTTAACAGCTCCTTTTTCTATAAAATACAGATAAGGAGATAATGTGAGTTCAGGGATCAAAACAGCCCCTTTTTTTAGATGAATTACTTCAAGATTATCCACTATCAACGCTTTATTTTGGTTGGATAATTTATAATACTCATCAAGGCAGGACATTACATTTTTCATAAAAAATAGTTCAGAATAAACAAATGTAAAGTAAATTTAGAATTGCATCAAATATATTTGCAGCCATGATAAATGAGGCTAAAAGAGATACATAAAGCCAAATGAAAAAAACATAAAGTAGTTTACATACACTCTTATTAATATATGAATTTCAGGGGAAATTTATAGCAATGCTATGGACTTACATATAAGCATCCATAAATACCTATTGTTACAATATCGTATCAATAGTTAACTTTTCAAGTACTATTTTTTATACAATCCGTATAAACAAAACATCATTAAATGAATACATTTTGGAGAAATAATTMTCATGAATACAAAAAAACACTTGCACTTAKCATCCCTGTAATTATTGCTCAAGCGGGGCAAATTACTGTTGGATTAATAGATAATATAATGATTGGCCAACTCGGTACAACCGATTTTGCGGCGGCCTCTTTTAGCAATACCCTTTTCAATCTCATATTAATTTTTGGAATGGGCTATTCCTTTGCTCTCACACCATTAATTGGTAAAAGTTGGGGAGAAAAAGATTACAATGCCATCGGATCATGGATTAAAAATGGAATGATTGCAAATATATTTATGGGCATATCCTTAGTATTGGTATTACTCGGATTATATATGCTTATCCCCWATATGGGACAACCCGAATCCGTATTACAACCTTCCCAAGACTATTTGTCCATACTTATAACATCGGTATTCCCAATGATGGTATTTTATGGGTATAAACAATTCGCAGAAGGTATTGGAGATACAAAAACAGCCATGAAAATTATGCTTTGGGCCAATATTATAAATATTRTTGGTAATTATATATTTATGTATGGTAAGTTAGGCCTGCCAGTAATGGGCCTTTCAGGAGCAGGTATTGGAACTTTATTAGCAAGACTCTTTATGGCGATTGCTTTTATTTTCATGTTTTATACGAGCAAGAAATATAATTTATACAAAAAACTACTACAAAAAAGCTCTTTTTGTTGGGATAAGTGCATGCAAATTGTAAAACTTGGAATTCCTTTAGGAGGTCAAATTGTGATGGAAGCTTGTGCCTTTGGACTGTGTGCTATCATGATGGGATGGGTAAACGAAATAGGCATGGCTGCACATCAAATAGCAATCTCGCTGTCTACCTTAGGTTTTATGATTTATCAGGGCTTGGGAGCAGGTACAACCATCCGAGTGAGCCACTTTAAAGGAGCAAATAACAAAGAAGGAATTATTAGAGTGACCAAAACATCCATGCATTTAATGTATGGCTACTGTCTCTTTTCTGTCAGTCTATATCTAGGAGGACGAAATATACTTCCACACCTGTTTACCACAGATCTTGTAGTGATAAAATTAGCAGGTCAAATGTTAATAGTATGTGGTATAATGCAAGTATTAGATGGTATACAAATAATACTTTCAGGTACTTTAAGAGGTTTTGCTGATGCCAAAATTCCTGCAACAATTACCTTTATATCCTACTTTATAATCTCACTCCCTTTTAGTTATGCTTGTACATTTATTTGGGGTTTTGGTCCTGTGGGCATCTGGTTTGGTTTTCCCGTAGGCTTGGCTATTTGTTCCTTTCTTTTTCAACTAAGATACAAATACCTATTGCGTACATTCTAACAAAAAGAAAGCTAATAGGTATTTATTAATACCTATTAGCTTTTATAATTAGGGCAATAAGACAAGCCTATTGCGCTCCTTGTTCTATCTTAATTTTTTCTATTTCATCTTCTCCACTTTGGATCATATTATCCTTGATTTCGGAACAATTCATCACCGTTTCAATCACAAAAAAGGTAAAAAGTCCAAGTATAAAAAAACCAATGTCTCTCTTTTTAATAGTCATCTCTTTTATTTATTTATTTATGATTTAAACAACAGCATAGCATTCCTATATCCACAACAATAAGCCCAACAACCAGCAACCAACAACAAGCAACCAACAACAAGCAACAACAAGCAACAACAAGTAACTAATAGTCAACAGTGCTAGGGAGCTGTCTTTTCCACCTTTGTAATAAAATACTTGGTATCACCCAACCAAAAAAACGTTCCTAAACGCTCTATATAAGTCAGYTTAATGTTTTGTCCTTGAAAGTTTTTAAGGTCTTCTAACACTTCCGTTTCACTACTTTCCACAGAAAATTTAAACCGTTGTGCTTCAGAAACTCCTTGGCTTATTTCCCCTTCCCAAGTTTTAAATAAAAAACCTTTGTGGGTGATTTTTACCAATTCTCCTGCTCTATAACCTTCGCTATAAGGCACATAATAGACAACTAAAAAATATCCTACTAGCCCTAATATAAAGACCAGTACCGCTGTAAAAATAAATTTGCGCATTTGTGTAACAATTTGTTGGGTTAAATATACATATAATTATAAAGTATCGATAATCAGTTCTAAAAAAACGTATCTTTATTCTATTAAATTTTAACCAATTAAAAATTAAAATATGATTTATTTATTGATTCCTCTTGTTATCCTTTTGGTAATGGGATTCTTTATTGTCAAACAACAAACCACTGCTATTGTAGAGCGTTTTGGAAAATTTGTAAAAACTGCCCAAGCTGGTTTAAACTTCAAAATACCTTTTGTAGATAGAGTCGCAGGTCGTGTGAGTTTAAAAATTCAGCAATTGGATGTCATTGTAGAAACAAAAACGTCTGATGATGTGTTTGTACACCTTAAAATATCTGTTCAGTTTCAAATTTTACGCGAAAAGGTATATGACGCCTTTTACAAATTACAAAATCCAAGCGAGCAAATAACCGCTTTTATATTTGATACCGTACGTGCCGAAGTTCCAAAAATGAAGCTAGACGACGTATTTATGAAAAAAGATAATATTGCACATGCTATCCAACGCGAGTTAAAGGAAGCAATGTTAAATTACGGGTACGACATTGTTAAAGCCTTAGTAACGGACATAGATCCAGACCCACAAGTAAAGGAAGCTATGAACAGAATTAATGCTGCAGAACGTGAAAAAGTAGCGGCTCAGTTTGAAGGAGACGCACAACGTATTTTAATTGTTGAACGTGCCAAAGCAGAAGCAGAAAGCAAGCGTTTACAAGGGATGGGAATTGCAGATCAACGTAGAGAAATTGCACGTGGTTTGGAAGAAAGTGTGGATGTATTAAACAAAGCAGGTATTAACAGTCAAGAGGCATCTGCATTGATTGTAATTACCCAACACTACGATACTTTACAAAGTATTGGTTCAAGTACCAATAGTAACTTAATCTTATTACCTAACAATCCAAATGCAGCAAGTAGCATGCTAAATGACATGGTAACAAGTTTAGTCGCTGCCAATAAAATTAATGAACCTGGACTTCCTCCTAAAAAAGAAACTTACTAATGATTTTATCTACCACGTCTAGTTTAGACAACAGAAAGGTAAGTGTATACATGGGAATTGTTACAGGAGAAACCATTATAGGTGCCAATTTTATCAAGGATTTTTTTGCGGGAATTCGTGATATTGTTGGAGGTAGATCTGGATCTTACGAAAAAGTATTGCGTGAGGCCAAGGACATCGCATTAAAAGAAATGGAAGAACAAGCCCAACGCATGGGAGCTGATGCCATTATAGGTATAGATTTAGACTACGAAACCGTAGGACAAGGAGGAAGCATGCTTATGGTAACCGCTACTGGAACCGCTGTTAAATTATAACACAAACTCCAGTAAAAGTAAAAAGCCTATTTCAATAATTGAAATAGGCTTTTTTTATAGTTGTTTAACAAAGGTTATTCTTTGTCTACTTTTTTAGTGTCTTCTTTTTTCTCATCATCATCATCGGTGGTCGCTTTTTTAAACTCTTTAATTCCGCCTCCGATTCCTTTCATTAACTCAGGAATTTTTCTTCCTCCAAATAATAAAATTACTGCACCAGCTATTAGTGCTATTGATAAACCTCCTGGTATTGCTAAAAATATAGTAAGTGTATTCATTTTTATTTCTTATTTAAGGTACAAAGATAGTAATAAATTCAATATGCCACTAATAATAAAGTGGTCGTTAACATAACATTATCTGTAACAATTATTTCATTTTCACAAAATCACTCCGCAATACTCCCTGTTAATACTCCAGTTACTCCCCAATGACTAAAACTTGTACCGCCATCATTTCCTTGTTCTACAATAATTTCCATGGTATGTTTTCCCTTTTTTAATTGATGCAAAGGAATATAATATGGGGTAGTTAAAGTACCTGGACACCAATTAGATCTACTGTAATCGCTGGATGATAATCCATTTCCGAAATTACCAGATGCAGGATTTGATAAACGATAAGTAGCACAGTCCGAACGCCAAGGTACAATTGCAAATACTTGCTTTCCATCCACCAATACACGATTCATTCGTGGCATGTATTCGTCGCCATCATCCCAACCTCCATGGCCTGTGGTGGTATAAATTAATTGTAAATCGTTGATATTTTCCTTGATTTCAAAATGTATTTTTAAGGTATCATTTTTAAATAAACGTCCATAATTTTGTCCACTTGCCTCCATCCTATTCACGGTAGAAAACAACGAATTGATGTATTTATTTACGGGCTTTTTATAAGTAGACATGCTCGGATAAAAATCCAATTCCAAACTTACTTTATGACCACCTTTATTGTAATTTCCAATAAATACACCTACCCAAATTTCTTCTTCGTCCGATGGAATTAATTTAGTTACCTCTTGATTGTACATCACATTTTCTGCCCAATCATAATTTTTAATTTCTCTTTTATCATTAAAATGATGCGTCCCGAAAGCGGTAAAAAATCGCATTAATTCAATGGATGGTGCATAATTCCCATCATTTAACACTCCTTGATAGTTGTTGTTTTTTGAATCTGTGTACACTGGTAACTTATCCAATCCATGCTGAAAACCATTTAATATAGATGCTTTTTGGCTCCCTGGAATGATAAAAACCGATCCTGTTCTATCATAAGCGTCACCATTAGAACGGCTGTATAATTTGGCAAATACTTTACTGTTTTTTAAATTGTCTGTCAATTTAATTTTTTTCATAAGTACCGTTCCATTGGCAAAATGATAGGTTTTATTCAAGGCTAATTCTGCATCCTTTATTACGGGAATTGAAGGATCAAAATTTATTTGTTCGTTATCAAAAATAACTAGTTTATGGTATCTTGAGTTAATTTTYAACTCTTCAAAGGCCGCTTTATCCACAGCAATCGCATTTTCTACATTAAACTCAGGAGCCTTTACGGGAGTGATTATTTGAATAGCACTCGCTTTTAACTCTCTATTTCCGTTGATTAAGACACGTAGTACCAAGGCATCCGCAGCAGGTAAATAACGACTATAAGGCGAACCTTTAGCTTCTGTTTTTTCCGTATACCAAACTTCTATAGTATTGGAAAAATAAAAGAAGGATGCATACTTACAATCGTAGCCTAAAATAGTAGCGGGTTTCTCCGCAAAGGTAGGTTTTGGAAGGTCTTTAAAATCAATCACACTTTTATACAATTGATTTTTATAGGTGATAGTACTAATATTTTGTTGGGTATTTACATCGGTATATTGTTTAATCTTATCGCTATCTTTTGAATTGTACACAATACCTCTGTGATAATCAAACTGTACTTGGCGGTCTTTCTTTTTTCCATTAGCATACGAATCGTACGTAACTTTATATATTTTTTGATTTTGTTGTGCAGTTAATAACACTGTAAACAATAAGGGAAGTAATTTTAATAGGTTTCGCATGGGGTATATTTATTTATGTTTTATAGGTATCCAAATTTGTTCTTCAGAGTTCTCATCGCTGTTTTTATACTTTTCTCCAAGGATTTCAAAATGAGGTCTGTTGTCCAATACATAATCGGAATTAGGAAGCCATTCTGTAAAAATAACATCATAAATGGTGTGATCGTCACTAGATCCTTTATAGTCAAATACAGCATACATCCCTCCTACTAATATAAAAGATTGCATTGTACTTGGTATATTTTCAATACTTGAAACCTCTTTAGCAGCCCATTTTATAAAATGAGTCGCTGGAGAAAAAGACTTAAAGTAATCCTTGGGATATAGTTGTAATGAAAATAAATCATCACTAATAGTCCCTGATATCTGATGCCTAGAACCCATAAAACCACGCCATAAGGTCGCGGTTTTATTTTGTATTAAGTTTGTTTTGATACTAGCTCCTATCAATTTCTTTTCTTCTAAAAATTTGATAGATGGTTTTAATATCATCTTATTTATAGGCTTTAATTTTTCCTCCTAAAAATTTATTTTTTTGAATAGCATTCGGATTTCCTTTATAGGTTACAGCACCTCCAAAACGCACATTTGCATCTAGATCCTCCGTAACATGCACTCCTGCTTGACCACCTGTAGAACACATAATATCCGTATGTACAGAGCTTAAATTATAGCCTTCGTAAATACCTCCTGTGTTTACTTCAACACTCTGGTTTATGGTCTCTCCATCCAGTGTTAATATACCTCCAGAAATAGCTTTTAAAGATAAATACTTCGCCTTAATTTCTAAATTTATATGAGCACCTTCCTGTACACGCAATTCTAAGTTTTGTCCTTTTAAAACATCTGAGGATTGTACGATACTTCCTTCATTAGCATCTATCGTATGTAAATCATCGGTAAAATATACCGTTACAGATACATCTTTGGCACTAAAAGTCTCCGGGAATTTCATGGATATTTTTAACATCCCATTGATGTTTTTATACACCACATCGTTTGCTTTCTCTCCAAATAACTGGATACTCGCCTCATTAGATTTAATTAAATTAAGGGTTAATCCATTAAATAATTTGATGGTATTAAAATCTCCTAATTTTTTTAAAGTCGGTTCTTGTGCAAACATCACTGTGCTGGCCAACAAGAATAAAAAGGTTATTTTTTTCATTAGTTTAATTTTTATGAATGCTATTTAATTTTTAGTAGCTTAAAATGAATAATTAGCTACTTAACAATAACTATTCCGAAATTATTTTCCCAATATGTCTAACCATATTAAAATCTAAATGCTTTCGTTCTAAATCCGTTTTCTTCACTTTTACAATCAGGTTATCACCCAACTGAATCACTTGTTTTGAAGACTGTCCTACCATGGCATATTGACTCTCGTCGTATATAAAGAAATCGCCTTTTAGGTCACGAACACGAATCATACCCTCGCATTTATTTTCTATAATTTCTACATAAATTCCCCATTCTGTAACACCAGAAACAACCCCTTCAAATTCTTGATCTTCGTGGTCCTGCATGTATTTAATTTGCATGTATTTGATAGAATCACGCTCGGCTTTAGAAGCTAAATATTCACGTTCTGACGAATGCTTACATTTTTCTTCATAAATAGCTGCCTTTGGAGAAGATCCTCCTTCTAAATAATGCTGTAATAAACGGTGTGTCATTACATCTGGATAYCTACGAATAGGCGATGTAAAGTGACTGTAATARTCAAATGCCAAACCGTAATGTCCAATATTTTCTGTGGTATAAACCGCCTTACTCATAGTACGAACAGCTAAGGTTTCAATCATATTAGCTTCTCCTTTTCCATGAACATCACTTAATAACTTGTTCAACGACTGAGAAATAGACTGCTTATCTTGCGTATTTATGCTGTATCCAAACTTAGAAACAATGGTTTGTAAAGACTGTAATTTTTCGATATTTGGTTCGTCATGAACACGGTAAATAAAGGTATCGTTTGTAGGAGTTCCTCCTTTTTTACGACCAATAAATTCAGCCACTTTCTTGTTAGCCAATAACATAAATTCTTCAATCAATTTATTAGCATCCTTGCTTTCTTTAAAGAAAACACCAATAGGATTTGCGTCCTCATCCAAATTAAACTTCACTTCTACTCTATCAAAAGTAATAGCACCTTGCTTTAATCTGCGTTCACGCATTTTCTTTGCTAATACATCTAAGGTTAAAGTAGCTTTAACTATTTCAGGAGATACTGTATAAGAGCCATCTGTAATGGAAATATCTTCTGGCATTTCAAAAGCACCTTCTTCGTTCTTTTCTATAATAGCCTGTGCTTCTTCATAAGCAAAACGTTGATCCGAATAGGTAACCGTACGTCCGAACCATTCGTTAATAACATGTGCTTTTTTATCAATCTCAAAAACGGCAGAAAACGTTAATTTTTCTTCGTTTGGACGTAAAGAACACGCTCCATTAGATAACATTTCTGGTAACATAGGTACTACCCTATCTACTAAATATACAGAGGTTGCACGCTCATAAGTTTCCTCTTCTAAAATTGTATTTTCTTGTACATAATGTGATACATCGGCAATGTGAATCCCAATTTCGTAGTTCCCGTTTTCTAACTCGGTAAACGATAAGGCATCATCAAAATCCTTGGCATCTTTTGGATCTATGGTAAAGGTTAAATCCTTACGCATATCCCTACGCTTTGCAATTTCTTCTTCCGTAATTTCTAAGGAAATAGAATTTGCAAATTCTTCTACTTCTTCCGAAAATTTATAAGGTAAATCGTACTCTACTAAAATAGAATGAATTTCTGTATCATGATCACCTGGTTTCCCTAACACCTCTATAATTTCCCCAAAAGGATTTTTAGAATTATCTGGCCAATCCGTCATATGAACCAATACTTTATCTCCGTCTTCAGCGGTAGAAAGACACTTTTCTGGAATAAAAATATCTGTGTACATTTTAAAATTATCAGGTACTACAAAGCCAAACTTTTTGTTTAACTGTAATACTCCAACAAATTTATCTTTAGAACGCTCAATGATTTCTACCACATCACCTTCTAATTTCTTGTTTTTTCTTCGACTGTAGGTATAAACTTTTACGGTATCCCCATCCAAGGCATGGTTAAGGTTACGTGCAGGAATATACACATCGTTTTCACTTTCTTCACTTACTAAATAAGCATTTCCATTGGAGGTTAAATCTAACTTACCAATCACATATTTTGTACTTGGTACTAATTTATATTTTCCTCTATCTACTTCTTCAATCTTTTCTTCCTTTTTTAAGGCTGCTAATTTTTTAATGATTTGATTACGACCATCCGTATCTTCAATTTTAATTTTTGACGCTACTTGCTTGTAATTGTATAATCCATCCGGATTATTATTAAATATTCGAAGTACTTTTCTGGTCAAATCTTTAATGACTTTTCCTTTTTTCTTGAACATTTTATTTTTTCTTGACATATTTTTTTTACTTATTATCGGTAAAAATACACATTTAAAACGTTATAGGACTCATATGTCTTTTTCTTGTGAGATATATCTCTCTGTTAATTATTAATAAATAACTAAATTACAGCTACTTATATATGAATCGTTTTATTGTAATTGTAAATTGTAGATTAAATTTTGCTATTCTAATGTTACTATTTGTATTTTGCTGCGCAAATTAAATTTTTGATATGGATATTAAATGGTTTGTAATCGTAAATCCGGTTGCAGGAAATGGAGAAACTGCTCAAAAATGGCATGAAATTGAAGAAGAATTAAAACAACAAAAATTCGATTTTAAAGTCGCATTTTCTGAATATAAATCCCACGAAGGCGTAYTAGTACAATCCGCTGTYGAGGAAGGATATACCCATATAATTTGTGTGGGAGGCGAYGGAACCTTACACAATGTWGTAAACGGTTTGATGAATTGTGCCAAAAACACGAAGCATGTAAAGTTGGGKATTATCCCTTTAGGAACTGGTAATGATTGGATTAAAACWTATAATATTGAAAAAGATTACAAAATAGCCATCCAAATTCTCAAACAAAATYATTCTGTTTTTCAAGACATTGGCTTTCTAAAATTAGACAATTCCAAACAAGAGGTATACTTTAATAACTTGGCAGGAATAGGCTTTGATGGACATGTTGTTTACAAAGTAAATRATTATAAAAAATTAGGTGTTTTAGCGTATTTGGTAGGAGCTTTAGTAAGTATAGCGGCCTACAAGAGAACGCATTTAAAAGTAGAAATGAACGGGACTACYATTGAAACAAAATCGTTGTTATTTTTAATGGGCTTATGTGAATACTGCGGAGGAGGCATGAAATTGACAAAAAACGTACATACTACTGATGGATTATTTGATATTACCAGTGTTAAAAAAATTACGTTGGTCCAGTTAATCAATAATTTACCAGGCTTATTTAATGGTAAAATCACTAGTAAAAAATTTGTAAAAAGTTTTAAAACCAATGCCTTAAAAGTAACAGTTTTAAAAGGTGATAAAGCTTATATTCAAGCAGATGGAGAGTTGATTGGAACGGGAGGATTTGAGTTAAAAATGCACGCAAAAGCATTGCAATTTATCGTTCCGAAATCAAAAAGTTAAAAAAAT
>NVSD01000048.1 GCA_002401105.1 Flavobacteriaceae bacterium
ATTTTTTAAAAAAGTCGAATAGTTATGTAACCTACATTACATAATAATAATAATAATAATAATAATACCTTAATTCGTTGTAMCTTTAKTCTATAATTATTTAATAAAACAACTAGTACATGTTGTTGATTCTTAGGGCTCTTAATAATTCACTATTAAGAGGCTTTTTTTTATCAAATTAAATAGCTCTTAACTTTTTATACACCGTGTTTACAAGCTCATTTGCATCCTTAGATATCATTAAAAAATAAACTGTAAAAAGATATAGTACTGTAACAATAACACTTTTACATATAATATTCAATAGTGGATTAAAATTAAATTCCCAAAATACAAAGCCCATATAAAAACCGATAAGAACAGCTAATAGTACCAATGATTTTTTACTGAATGGAGAAAAGTTAAATTTTAGCTTTACATACCACAACTTGATAGTATTGAAGAGAAATACCACTAAAAAAGTAGAAAATGCGGCTCCGTTCATTCCCATAGTAGGAATTAAATAACTATTCAAAAAATACACACTCAAGGCCATTAAAACAYCATAAGGAAGTAGTATTCTATAATATTTTGAATTGGAAATAATAGCCCCATTATTCCCTAAAACCATATGGTATAATTTAGAAAGAGAGATCATTAATACAATCGGAATTCCAAGGGTATAATTCTCCGTATGTAAGGTGTTTTCCATAAATACATACAACTGTCGAATATTTACGTTTATCAAAATGAAAATCAAACCAGCAACCAACATCAAATTAATAGAAGTCTGCTTGTACAATTTAGAAATTTTCCCCCAATCGTTTTCATTGACAGCCAAGGCCGTTATAGGGTTTACAATTTGCGACATTGCCCTACCAGGCATTTCCACTACAGAACCTATATAAATAGCCACGGAATAATAGGCAGTGATAGCAATAGYCTCGTGTTGAGGAAGCATAAACTTATCAATGTCTAACAATATGGTCCCAGCAGAACCCGCTAAGATTACATACATTGTATACTTTAATATTTCCCCTAAATTAGAAGGCACTTCCCATCTAAGTACTGGTTTTCTCAGGTAAAAAGCGTAGCACATCATTAAAAATACACGTACAAAATAACCCGCTGTAAGTAAATATATAAAGTTAGTTTTTGAAAATAACCCGAAACTGAATCCAATCAATAAWAAAAAGACCACCGCTCTCGGAARAATTTCTTTTAAAAAATTTCCATATACAGATTTCATCTGCACTTTAGACCAGGCATAAAAGATTTCGAAATAAGCCGTAGCCACGGCAATAAAATAAATAATAAACGTGTATTGCTTTACTATTTCATTTTTAACAGAAAGCCATTGGGAAAGCGTCTCGTAAAATAAGTTTCCAATAAATCCAAARGGAATGGCCACAAATAACGGCAGAATAAGCATGGTAAACAAAAACGTATCCTGTTCTTTTTTATCCGTATAAGAACCATAAAATTTAATAATAGTGTATTGTACTCCAAAAGCAGTTAAAGGCATTAATAAATTGGAACTCGATAATAAAAAAGTAACCAACCCATAATATTCCTCCTGTAAAAAACGAGGATAAAACCAAATAGTATTGACCGCACCAATGGCAAATCCTACAATAATTAATAAGGTGTTTTTAAACGATTGATTGAGTACAATTCCCATATGCTACCAGTTATGACGCTATTAATTGTTGAATTTCTTTCACAATAGTCGCTCCAATATTTTCTCCAAATAAATTCATGGAGAAATCACTCTTTTTAGTTTTAAATGAATGATAGGCCTCTTGTATTTTCTCGGTATCGTTCCCAACTATACACGCAAAATTATGCTTTACCAGTTCCACCCATTCCGTTTCGGAACGCGCAATAATACAATGCTTTTGATGGAAAAAGGCTTCTTTCTGCAATCCACCACTATCGGTAACGACCACAGTACAATGTTTTAATAATTCCATCATGTCAAAATAGCCTACAGGAGCAATAAAAGTGATATTATAATGCAACTGATGCTTTTCTAGTATGGCCTTTGTTCTTGGATGCAGGGGCATAATTACTTTCTCGTTTTTAGCGATTTCTTCCAATCCCTTGAAAATGGCTTTTAATTTAGAAAGGTCATCCGTATTTTCTTGTCGGTGGATGGTTGCCAATACAAAAGGAGTATTTGTAAGTCCTAGCGTAGCTAACAATGTGGATTTCTTTGCTGAAAAACGACTGYAATAATTCACGGCATCCTTCATAATATCACCGCTATTTACTACGGAATTCACAATATTATTATAACCTTCCAATGCTAAATTATCAATGGCTTGTTGCGTAGGACACAATAATAAATCTGAAATTCTATCGGTCAGTATTCTGTTAATTTCCTCTGGCATTTGCATATTAAACGAACGTAAACCCGCCTCTATATGTACCAATTTAATGCCTAGTTTTTTTGCTGCCAATGCACCCGCCAATGTAGAATTTGTATCCCCAAAAACTACTACGGCATCCGGATTTTCTGATATTAGTATTTTTTCTATCTCTTCCAACATTTGCCCCGTCATAGCCCCGTGCGATAAACCATTAATATTTAAATGATAGGCTGGCGTAGGAATCTCCATTTCTTCGAAAAACACCGCACTCATATTCGAATCATAATGCTGACCTGTATGGATAATAACTTCCTCTATATTATTACAAGCAGCAATTTCTCTACTTAACACCGCTCCTTTTATAAACTGAGGACGCGCCCCTAATATGGTGACTATTTTTTTCAATTATTTATTGTTTTTGGTTGCCTGTACTAAAGTACAAATTATTTCTGAGAGCGATTTTGTCAATGATTTCCTGTGAAACTGATCTATATTCACCGCCTTACTTTCCAAATTTGAATTCTTATAATCCGCATAAAAATTAAGTAATACGTTCTTTAACTTTTCTTTATCTGTAAAATCGATACAAACACCTGCATTACATTCATTTAAAATAGCCGCTAAATCACCCTCCGACGGAGCAATCGCAACAATCGGTCTCTTGGCATTTAAATACTCAAATATTTTCCCTGTTAAAATTCCTTTGGCACTAGGTACATTATTTACAGAAAGTAATAATACCTGCGATTTTTTCTGGAATTCCAACACTTGATTATGTGGCACATAATTAGTGATGGTGACATAGTCCTTTAAATCAAATTCTTTTATAGAATCCAATACTTCAGGCGCTATTTTCCCTATCAAGTTCAGTTTAAAATCATTCTTAAACCCTTCGTTTTCTATGCAAAGTTCTGAAATGACTTGCCATAAAATTTCATGGTTTCTATCATTATTCATGAGACCAATATGAGTCAAACTAAATTCTTTGTCTAGACGAATCTTGGAATCATTCTCTTTTTTAGTATCAAAACCATTGTAAATAACATGGGTATTTACATTCAATTTCTGATAGGTTTCTTGCATTGTTTTCCCCACAACTAACACCGCATCTGCGGTTTGAACAACATCCTTTTCCATCTGAAAATGACGGTTCTTTGCTTTTTTAGTCAGCGGTAATTGATGAAAATAATCGATGTCCGTCCAAGGATCTCTAAAATCTGCAATCCAAGGTAGCTTACAGGCATCTTTTAACTCCTTAGCAATCAAATGTACACTATGTGGAGGTCCCGTGGATATAATTAGATCCACCCTATTATTTTTAAGGTAGTTTTTAAGTTTTTTCACCGATGGTTTTATCCAAAATTTACGCGCATCAGGGATAAAATAATTGGCTCTTATATAGTGTAGCATTTTTCCTATAGCGGAAGGATTTGGGCTTAAAAATCCCGCACTTACCCCTTTGTTTTTACTTCCTAAAAAGGAAAACAAATCATTCGGTTCCCAAATAGGTTGTTTTATAACTTCAATACCTTCAGGAATTTCATTTTTTAAAGCGGCATCATTAATAGCATAAGAAGGATTATCTACTGTAAATACAATCGGCTCTATGTCAAAATCTCGCAAATATTTCACGAATTTTAACCATCGTTGTACACCWGAACCWCCTGCAGGTGGCCAATAATAAGTTATGATGAGTACTTTTATCACCTTAYAATATGTTTTTATATAAATCAATCAAATTTTTGGAAGCTTTTTCCCAGCAAAATTCATTTACGATAAATGCTTTTCCATGCGCTCCCATTTTTTCTCTCATGSYATCATCATTCAATAAAGTAGTCACTTTTTCGGAAAAATCGTTGGCATYACGTTCTATATGYACTAATCCCGTCTSTGTRCGTTCAATCAATGTTTTCTGAGCCGTRGCATTACTTACCAATAAGGGTTTCTCAAAACTCATRTATTGAAATAACTTATTTGCATACGCCACATCGTGTTGAATATTYCTATGCAATGGTGATAAGCACACCGTACTTGCCATAATATAAGAAGGAAAYAAAGAWACRTTTTGCCAGCCTTCARAATCTACATAAGGGYGACAATTTAAATCTTCCACTTGYTTTTTCAAAACAGCATCTGAAGAGTTTTTACCTACAATTACYAATTTAATRKTTGGAAATTTTRCACTTAATAAAGGCATGGCTTCGATTACCGTTTGCAAGCCTCTTCTGAGTCCTGTATCCCCTAAATATAACAATACTTGCTTATTTTTATAGCGATCTAGAATTTGCTGATCGATGATCGCATCTTCGTAAAAGGACGATAAAACGGTATTGGGAACYAATTTAATTTTAGTGGGGCTTATTTGTGTACGTCCCACAACTTCCGCTATAAATTCATTGGAAACCGTTATTACTTTGGTTGCTTTATGAATAAAGGACTCTTCCTTTCTCTTCCATCGTTTYGAAGAAATTAAATACTTTCCTGGAAACTTTTGAGTATGTGGATAGTATTTTAATATCTCTGGCATATTGTCGTGTAAATCCAACACCGTAGGTAATTTCAACGATTTATTTGCCCAAAAAGCAGCCTCTGCTACCCTAATATCATGGATGTGTATTACATCAATTGAATGCTTCTTAAGAAAACTCTTTATCGCTCCCTTTAAAAGCATGGAATACACAGGAACTGTATAGGCCAATGCAGAGAACTTATAGGTTATTTTATTGGAAGCGACTCTTTTTACTTGAATGCCTCTGATTTCCTCCTCCATCAATTCTCCTCCATAGGTCAAGCAAAACAAAAATACCTTATGCCCTGCTTTTATCAATGAAACAGCTTCGTTCTCCACCCGTGGATCCGGAGGAAATGTTTTGTCCAATAGCATTCCAATATTCATACTTACGCTGTTTTTTTTCGATAGTCAACAAAAAACCAAGCCCCAGCCATTCCCATCATCAATATAAAGCTTATCAAACTTATAAGGCCTCCGGTGGCAATTACTGTCGGTTCAAATTTAAATACAATACTGTGTTTTCCAGCAGGTATTTCCATTGCACGCAACACGTAGTTTACTCTAAAGTGATCTGTTTTTTCACCATCTAAATAAGCATTCCATCCCGGTTGATAATACATTTCTGAAAATACGGCTAATTGCGGAGCTGTTGCAAATGATTTATAGTGTAATTCATTCGCTTTATAGCTTGTCAGTTTAATAATTGCTGTGGTATCCAATGGAATTGTTAATGTCGTTGGATTGAATTGTTTTTTATTGATAACCACATCCTTTTTAGAATTGAAAACCGAACTTTTTAAACTACTAATCTCATCGTTTGCAGATTCCACCAATTTAATATTGGATACAAACCACGCATTTCCATTAGCGGCTACATTTTGTTCTGCATTTAGTCGTTCATCAGCATCCGTAAACATAAAATATTTAACATTTAACATGTTCAATACTTCCATATTATTACCAGCTATATGATGGTAATACAGCTCTTGATAACGACCTGGTTTRGCCGCATGGTATCCTCCAATAGATTTATGAAAATAAGAAGTAGCMCCATCATTCATAGGATTTCCTGCCAAATTCGCSACGCGATAATAACTGGTATCTTTTAAAATTTCTTTATCAATAGCAYTTGYAACAAAAGGTTTATCTACTTTCCTAGCTGCYACAAAATTTGTAGTATTTACATAGTTATAAGCTACCGTGGACATATCAAATAACAATAGTCCTCCAATGATAAGAATGGTRAAATCACGTTTTAATTTCTCTTTTAAGAACATCCAKAGTACCMCTGCCGAAGCAAGTACTAATAATARGGTTCTYAAACTATCTGTAAAAAACATCTCCTTTCTATCTGTCTGAATGGCATCCGCCAAACCTGGAAGCATTTGATCATACTGTGCATCACTATTRCCCACAAAATCAAAAAYTGTAGTCCCAMWYRYMAKAWATMWWKYTRYCRRTSSKCNWNTRMYKMKSAYKGMATATTYWNNAMRWMCTWTWKYTTAATTTCTTTGTCAATAGTWTCCGATAATAAYTCTTTCAARCCGAGCATWCCWAGAAGTGGAATCGCAATCTCCACCAATACTTGCATGGACGAAACCGCTCTAAACTTAGCATACAAAGGCATATAGTCAATAAAAAAGTCGGTTAAAAAGGAAAGATTTTTACCCCAACTCAAGGCTATAAAAAAGATAACCGACCCTATTAACCATTTTTTAAGAGTCCCTTTTACCAAGAATAATCCAAGTACAAAAAGAAAGATAAAAACAGCTCCAATATAAGCAGGTGCCGAAACTCCTGGTTGTGTCCCCCAATATGTAGGTGCTCTAAGAGACCAATCCATGGCTTGCCTTGGATCCACTTTAGCTTTTAAAAACGAATAGATTTGAGAGTCTGTCCCTACATTTTCAACACTAGCTCCCCCCATAAAACGAGGAATAAACAAGTTAAATGTTTCTAATTTCCCATAACTATAGGCGGTAATATATTCTTTTGCAAGTCCACTTGTTTGTTTTTTAGGACTTCCATCTTCATTAATTGTTAAGTCACTTTTTCCTCTTGTACTATGTGCCGCATATTCCTTAGTCGCAAGTAAGCTGGAGGCATTGGTTCCAATGGCCAGTACTACGGCAACAACTAAAATTGCCAACTGCTTTCCTAGTTCGGGAAGCTGTTTTTCTTTGACAGCCTCTAACAATTTAAATACTCCTAAAATAAGCACAGAAAAAAGGAGATAATATGTCATTTGAGGATGGCTCGCATTTATTTCCAATGCCATGGCCAAAGTCGTTAGAATGAACCCCCATAAGTAGCGTTTTTGAAACACCATCAATATTCCTGCAAGTACCATTGGGATATAACCAATAGCATGTGCTTTTGCATTATGTCCTACGCCTAAAATAATTATAAAATAGGTGGAAAACCCGAAAGCCAATGCCCCAATTAAAGACAATTTCCAATCACATTTAAGTGTCAATAATAGCACAAAAAAGCCCACAAAATACAAAAACAAATAATCGGCAGGGCGCGGTAAAAAACGAATGACACCGTCTATTTTTTTTATAAAATCGTTCGGATAATATGTACTTACTTGATAAGATGGCATTCCACCAAAAGCAGCGTTGGTCCAATAGGGTTCTTCGTCAAATTCGGCTCTATAATCCACAATTTCTTTAGACATTCCAATAAATTGTCGAATATCGCTTTGCTCAATTTTCTTACCTTCTAGCACAGGGCTAAAATAAATAAGAGACACCAAGGCAAAAATAACCAAAGAAATAAGATAGGGAAATACTTTTTTTAAGGAGCTACTATTCATCGTCTAACTCTTCAAAATCTATATATTCACCTACATCATTACTCTTCTTTTTAGGGCTAGGTTTTTTATCAATCACAGTCTCTCCTTCTTTTACTTTCGTATCCGTATAAGGTTGCTGTCCTTGCTGTTCTCTCATCTTTTTCTCAATAGATGAAACTGCCTTCTTAAAAACCAAAGGCATTATGTATTTACCTATAATTTTGAACGCTAGATAAAGAACTAGTAAAATAACTATAAATCTCATTAAAATGATTTTTTTTTAATTTACCCCAAAAATAACAATTTGTGGGCAACTAAAAACGTTAAAAAAAGATAAAATCTTATATTTGACTAAAATTACTGCAAAAAAGATGAAAAAAATTTTATTAACCTTAGTTTTAATCTGCACAAGTCACTGGGTAAAAGCTCAATATACCGAGATAATAAACTCAAAACGACCCGGTTTTTCTGAAAGCCCGTATAGTGTAGGAACAGGAGTATACCAAGTAGAAGCGGGTGTCTTTTATAAGGAAAGYAACGAGATGACTACATTTAGTACTCCRCGATCCATAGGGTCTCGTCTTTTTTTAAGAACAGGTCAGTTTTTTGAACGATTGGAAATTAATTTAGACCTCGCCTACCAACAGGATGATCGAGAATTTCGCAATGTATTTACATCTAAATACCAGGTAAATGGTTTGAGTAAATTTACGCTAGGTGCGAAATACATGATTTATAAGCAAGAATACACAGATAAAACGAAAGAAATTAGAAGTTGGAAAAAAAAGTTTGACTTTGACTGGAAACGAATGGTTCCATCTGTAGGACTCTACCTTGGACTAAATACTAATATGCTCGGTGAAGATTTTAAAGAAGAAGGAATGTCTCCCAAAGCAGCTATATTATTGCAAAATGATTTTACAGACAGACTTGTACTTATTACCAATATAATTGGAGACAAAATAACTACGGACTCTCCAGAATACGGTTATATCACCACCATCACTTATACTGCCTCTCAAAGAATATCTATGTTCRTTGAAAATCAAGGTGTGTTTATAAAAAACCAACATAATAAATTTCAGCTAGGTGCTGGTTTAGCTTATTTAGCCTCGCCAAACCTACAATTTGATACTTCTATCCGAACAAATATTGACAAAGGTTATACCTATGCGTATATTGCTTTGGGCAGTAGTTGGCGCTTAGATTTACATAAAGATTCATTTAAAACCACAACACAACAAACCAGGCCGAAACGAATTAAAAAAAGTGGCGGATTCTTCTCTAAACTATTTAAAAGGAACTAAATACCATGATTCAAATAAAAGAACTTTATACTCAAAAGGAACTAAAAACATTTGTGACCTTTCCTTTTAGTTTATATAAAAATAACAAATATTGGGTTCCACCAATTATCAAGGACGAAGTAGCAAGTTTTGACCCTACAGAAAATCCCGTTTTTAAACATGCCGAAGCACGCTATTTTATTGCCTTAAAAGGCGAAAAGGTTGTAGGTCGCGTTGCTGCCATCGTAAATTGGGTAGAAATAAAAGAACAGAAAATAAAAAAAATGCGTTTTGGTTGGCTCGATATGATAGATGATATTGAAGTTACTAAAGCCTTACTAAATGAAGTTAAAACCATTGGTCAATCTCATCAATTGGAATTTATGGAAGGACCTGTTGGCTTTTCAAACTTAGACAAAGTTGGTGTTCTTACCGAAGGATTTGACCATTTAGGTACCATGATAACTTGGTATAACCACGCCTATTACAAGGACCATTTTGAACAACTAGGTTTTACAAAAGGAAAAGTATTTTTAGAAAATAAAATGGATTTTTCAAACATCCTACCTAAATATTTTGAACGTATTTCTACCTTGATAGAAAAACGATATGGATTACAAGTTTTAAACTTTAAGAAAACAAAAGACGTAATGCCCTATGTGAATGAAATGTTTGACTTGTTTAACGAATCCTACGTGTCTCTTGCATCTTTTGTTCCGATATCTGACATTCAAAAAGAATATTTCAAAAAAAAATACATCAGCTTTATAAATCCAGAATACATAAAATTTGTACTGGACAAAGAGGGGAAAATGATTGCCTTTGGAATTAGCATGCCTTCATTTTCTACCGCATTACAAAAAGCAAATGGTAAATTATTTCCTTTTGGAATTTTCCACTTACTACGTGCTAGAAAAAAAAGCAAAGAAATTATTTCTTACTTGATAGGAATCCATCCGGACTACCAAAATAAAGGAGTCACTTCCGTCCTGTTCAGAGAATATCACAAGGTCTTTAAAAAAAGGGGTATTGAAACCTGTATCCGAACCCCTGAACTTGAAGAAAACAAAGCCATACACCAATTATGGAAAAACTTTAAACCTGTTACTCACAAAAAAAGGTGCACCTACCTTAAAGATATATAATGCAATTATTTTTTAATAAAACCATCCAGGAAAACGATAGCACTTTCACGTTTGACAAGCAAGAAAGCAAACATATTGTACGCGTGTTACGTAAATCAGAAGGAGATATYCTAAGCATTACAAACGGMTTAGGAAATTTGTTTATCTGTGAGATTATATTGGCCAGTGATAAAAAATGTTTGGTCCAGATAAACCAAGTAAAACAGTATAARAAAGAGCGWAACTATTCCATACATATMGCRATYGCMCCGACCAAACTAAATGATAGATTGGAGTGGTTTCTGGAAAAAGCAACSGAAATTGGRGTGGATGAAATCACGCCTATTATTTGTGATCACTCCGAAAGAAAGGTGATTAAACATGAGCGCATGGAAAAAATMATTCATTCCGCWKCGAARCAATCGCTGAAATACCATTTTCCMATATTRCACCCAGCTATCAARTTCAGTGAGTTTTTAACGAAAAATGAGACTCAGGGAAATTTATTAATTGCCCATTGTGAAGAGACGGATAAAAGGTCCTTAAAATCAGTGATAAAAAAAACTGAAAATTATACCATTTTAATAGGTCCAGAAGGTGACTTTTCTACAAAAGAAATAGCACTTGCCTTGCTTCATAAATATATTCCTGTATCTTTGGGTACAAGCCGATTACGAACRGAAACTGCCGGAATWGTAGCWGTACACAGTATCGCGTTTGCCAATGAATAATGAAAGAAAAATTATTGAAATTCTTAATATTTACTGCTGTTATTTTGATTTCTATTCCAAATTCCTTTGGACAAGAGGTCGCTATTTTGAAATACGAAGGAGGAGGTGATTGGTATGCAAATCCTACGGCAGTACCTAATCTAATTAAATACTGTAATTCTAATATTTCTACGACGATCAAAGAAAAACCTGTAATAGTTACAAGTTCATCTAAAGATATTTTAAACTACCCTATGCTGTTTATGACGGGACATGGAAATGTGTTTTTTTCTGAAAAAGACATTAAGAATTTACGCAGCTATTTATTGTCTGGTGGATTTTTGCATATTTCCGATAATTATGGATTGGACAGGTACATTCGCAGAGAATTAAAAAAATTATTTCCAAATGAATCTTTAAGAGAAATACCTGAAAATCATCCCATTTATCATCAAACATATGACTTTAAAAATGGGATTCCCAAAATACACGAGCACGATTTAAAACCAGCACAAGGTTTTGGATTATTTATAGAGGATAGAATGCTTATTTTTTATGATTACCAAACCGATTTAAGTGATGGTTGGGAAGATGCCGCTGTCCATGGAAACAGTGAGGCTACTAGGCAAAAAGCGCTGCAAATGGGTAGTAATATTATTGAATATGTATTTACTCATTAGACATGGTGGAATTAGATAAATTACAAGTAAATTTTGATTCAGGGAGTTTATGGATACTCAACATTATCATCGCTTTTGTGATGTTTGGTATTGCTTTAGACATTCAAACATCCGATTTTAGAAAATTATCACAAAATCCTAAAATACTATTTACAGGAGTAATTGCTCAATTTATACTGCTCCCTGCCTTAACTTTTGTTTTTATAAGAATTACCACACCGACTCCAAGCATTGCATTAGGACTTATATTAATAGCCGCTTGTCCAGGTGGTAATATCTCAAACTTTATGAGTCATATGGCAAAAGGAAATGCCGCATTATCCGTTAGTTTAACCGCTGTTGCAAGTGTTTTATGTTTATTTATGACTCCCTTAAATTTGCAGTTTTGGGCTAATCTCTACCCTCCAACAGCAGAAATACTAAGAAAAGTAAACCTCAATTGGTTTACTATGATCCAAATTGTTGTGGTGATAATTGGAATTCCTCTATTTACAGGGATGCTCTTTAAATATTTAAAACCATTGCTTGCAAAGAAAATATCTAAAATTCTAAAACCTATTTCTTTAGTCGTGTTTTTAGGTTTTATAATGATGATAATCATCAATAACTTCTCCATTTTTTTAACAAACGCACACTATGTAATTCTATTCGTAATTGCCCATAATACACTGGCATTACTGTTGGGATATTACTTTTCAAAARTGATGGGATTGTCTAAAAATAATCAAAAAACAATTGCTATAGAAACGGGAATACAAAATGCTGGACTGGGATTACTATTAATTTTCTCCTTCTTTGAAGGACTCGGAGGGATGGCTTTATTAGCCGCATTTTGGGGCCTCTGGGACATTGTTTCGGGATTATCTATTGCCATTTATTGGAGTAAAAAAGCTACGGTATGTACACATTTGTAAAAGCTTATTTTAAGATTGGTATWTTTTGTTATTTTCAAAAAATCAAAGTAATCGGTKCGGRAAACATACCTAAACAAGGTGCCGTTATGTTTATTTCCAATCATCCAAATGCACTACTCGACCCGTTATTAATTGGCCTTACAAACAAACGTACGAGTAATTTTTTAGCGAGAGCCGGAGTTTTTAAAAACAAGTATATCATTCAATTTTTTACCATGATGAAAATGCTTCCCATTTATAGGGTTCGTGATGGYTGGTCTAATCTYAGTAAAAATGAAGCGATTTTTGAAACCTGCTATGATTTATTAAACAAGCATGAATCCATMGTKATTTTTGCSGAAGGYAGTCATAATATCAACAAGAGAATCAGACCTTTAAGYAAAGGATTTACCCGMATATTGTTYGGKACACTSGACAARTATCCARACCTTCCTATCACCATAATTCCTGTAGGAATAAATTATACAAGTTCACCAAACTTTCCTTCTCAAGTAGCCATCCACTACGGAYCAYCAATTTCYGTAGCTCAATTTTATACTAAASAGTCACTTAAACAATCGGTAGACACATTAAAAGAAGTTGTGAGTAATTCMTTAAAAAAATTGACRGTTCATATAGATAATCAAGAAAATTACCGCCTAATAAAAAAYAAYTTGGACATACTTCAAGTAGACTATTTGAACCCAACTAAAACAAACCAAGTTTTAAAAAAYMTCCAGACAGACGAACTTCGTAATAGGCSWATTAAAAAACAAACTAACTGGGGATTTCYACTCTATTCAATTATAATTTTAAATAGCCTAATCCCATGGCTTTTATGGAAGAAAGCATCTACAAAAGTGAAGGAAATCGAATTTAAATCAACGTTTAGATTTGCTTTTTTAATTACACTATTCCCTCTGTATTATATTTTTCAAAGTATTATGATCCTTCTTGTTTTTGAGGGGATTTGGCACTGGTATTATCTAGCTTTTTCTTTTCTAAGCGGACTTTTCTACGTAAAAACTGCTCCTCATCATCTATAATAATAGCATCTTGAATAATTTGCTGGACTCTTGTTCTAATTCCTTCCTTAACTAAGCCGTAATTATTCATTTTTGGGTACACTCTATTGGATAGAAATACATACACAATTTCTGATTCTGGATCTGCCCAAGCAAAGGTTCCCGTAAAGCCACTGTGTCCAAAACTTTTACTAGAAACACAGCCGCAAGTTGATGAACCTTCAGTATCCATCTGCGGTTTATCAAAACCTAAACCTCTCCTGATACTATCTTTAGCATAATGCCTTTTCGTAAATTTTTCCATAGTGGTATTTTTAAAAAAACGTTTCCCTCCATAAAATCCTTTTTGTAAGTACATTTGCATCATTTTAGCAATATCATTTGCATTACCAAACAATCCAGCATTTCCACTTACACCATTTAACATAGCCGCTCCCATATCATGCACATAGCCTTGTAATAATTGATGTCTATAATAATCATCGTCTTCTGTCGGAACAATCTTAGATTTTGAAATCTTATCAAGGGGATTGTACATTAATGAATTAGCTCCTAATGGCTTGTAAAAAAGACGATCATTCAACACATCCATTTTTTCAGAATAATTATCTTCCACGTATTTTTTAAATAAATAAAACGGCAATCCACTGTATTTATAACCACTTTTTTCTCGTTGCGGAATTTCCACAATTCTTTTAAAAATGGTATCCATATAATCACCTCTCAAATATAAMTTATCTGCAATTTTAATAGGRAAYTTTTTTGATTTTATRTCTCTGTAATATGTTAATGATGGTAATTTAGTGATGCTATCAATGGTTTCTAGATAAAAAGGAATCCATGCTTTTAGCTTTCCATTATGTGATAAAGCTTCACGTATGGTGATGGTATCCTTGTTGGAACCTTTCAAAATAGGCATAATTTCTCCCAAAGTATTATCCAGAGAAAACTTCCCTAATTCCTCACTCCTCATTATCATAGGTAATCCACCCAATATTTTAGTCAATGACGCTAAGTCATAAACATCATCTTTTCTAACTTTACGCTCTTTTTTATCCGTGTGATAACCGTAGGTTTTATGAAAAATAACTTTTCCTTTTCTAGCCACCAACACTTGCATTCCTGGTGCCATTTTCTCAGCCATCACCTCTTTAGCAATTTCGTCAATTTCGTTTAAAACCAGTGCATTCATTTCTACTTCTTCAGGAATACCATAGCCTAATCTATGTAATGAAGAACTCATTAATCCATGCCCTTCAGAGAAATCATTTCGGATAGAAACAGGTAATTTTCCTTTAGTACTAATCCCTCCAAAAATCATTTGAGCTGCCACTTCTTGAGAAATATTACTGTTTTGATAACACACTAAAAGACCTTCAAAATTCTCAAAGGATTTAAAGTCTAATAAACTATATGGGCTMGYAAATAAATTGAGTATCACACGATTATTACGAGCGATTTCTTGCATCCAGTACAAATCTTTATAACTAAACTTAAAAGATTTCCAAGGATTTTTATTTGACTTATGACCTCCAATAATTACCAGATTATAAGACTCTAATTGTTCTAAAATAATGTCAATCGTATTCCCTTTTACTACAGTAATATCCGTATAATTTCGAAGCATATTTAAATAGGCATCGTTATCAGCATTACCAAATTTTACGTAAGCAATTCTTTTTTTATCTAAATTTTGAATTGGAAAAACATTGTCAGAATTTTTTATAAGCGTCGTAGAATTTTCAACTAATTTTTTGTGCAACAAATGGTCCGTAATTGTATTCAGGTCTTCAATTAAATTATCTAGAATTACAGGCTTTATTTTATGTAAACCCGCCCAGTACTTTGCTTTTAGAATTTTTCTAACAGAGACATCCAATCGCTCTTCCGTAAGTATCTCCTCTTTAATTGCACTTCTAATTGTCTCTATGGCAATTCCAACATTTTCAGGAAACAATAATACATCATTCCCTGCTAACAAGGCCGCTAAATCAATATCGCCTGGTTCGGCAAAATTAGAAGCTCCTTTCATATTCAAGGCATCCGTAATAATCAAGCCTTTAAACCCTAAGTCCTCTTGTAATATATTGGTAATAATATTATAGGATAACGAGGATGGCAATCCTGGATTTGGTTCCAAGCTTGGCACACTCAAATGAGCCGCCATGATACTGGTTAAGCCATTTTTAAACAATTCTTTGTAAGGATACAACTCTACGGACTCAATTCTTTCTTTGGTAAAATCAACAACAGGCAATGTTTTGTGAGAATCTGTAGCAGTATCTCCATGGCCGGGAAAATGTTTTGCATTCGCTAAAACCCCCACACCTTGCATCCCTTTTGTAAAGGCAATTGCTTTAGCAGCAACATTCAACTTATTCTCTCCAAAAGATCTATTTCCAATAATTGGATTATTGGGATTTGTATTTACATCCACCACAGGGGCAAAATTAATATGTATACCTAATCGCTTACAATGTTCTCCAAGTTGTCTCCCAAAGTCTTGTAACAAACTATCGTCTCTAATTGCCCCTAAGGTCATGTTCCACGGATACCTAAACGTTTGTTTTAAACGCATATCCAAGCCCCATTCCCCATCAAAACCAATCAACAAGGGAATGTTAGATTTTTTTTGAAAACTATTCGTAAGTTTAGCTTGAGCMAGCGGAGTACCTTGCATAAAAATAAGACCTCCAATCTCATATTTAGTTATTAAACTATCTATATAATCCGAATGTTTTTGATYTTTATTAGAATAGGCAGCAACCATAAACAATTGACCAATTTTCTGTTCAATTGTCATTTCWGAAATTAAATCATCAACCCATTGTTGCTGAGATATAGCATCTCTTGTAACTAAAGGGTCATCTGTTTGAGCSGTGATAAAAAAAGAAAAAACACTAAAAAAGAGTAAAAATAAAGGCAATTTTAATTTCATAGTAACATTTTAAACAACAAATAACTTTGTACCNNATNNATNNYRATAATAATWWTAGCACMCAATAAAWAAAATAGAAGTATTAATTAAAATACCGTTTATGCCAACTATCCTTTGCAGAAACCTCCCATTGATTATCGAATTCACCCTTGGTTGCAACTAAATTATTAAACACNACMGTATCTTYAACAATTTTATTATCATTCACCAAGCCCGTAAATTCGGCTAAACTCACAACCTCWATAATATCATYCAATCTAAATGCAGTTTGCATACGATTCAGTAATTGYACATTCAAAAGTTTYTCTATYTSYTTGATAAAGAACACAGAAGAATCAATAGAACATCCAGAAGCTCCCTTTGTATTCTCGTCAATTCCCAATACAATAAATTGCTTATATTTAACAACTGACGCACCATTTAAGGCATCCCCATGATGGGTCCATCCTGCAACAAAAACCTCTAATTTATCCTCAATTTGGATAACTTCATCTTCCGTAAATATTCTATCTGATTGGTAAATCCAYACTCTAGAATCTGCCGGTAATTTATTAAAATCTAGTACCATAATTAACTCAATTTATTATTAAAACTACGTAACTTTATAGCTGTCAACACCTTTTTTGTATACAAAGGAAAATCAGATTTCTGAATCCATGCATAATACCCAAGGTCTTTAGCCAAAATAGCTTCCACTTCTTTTCCTTTGTGTTTCCCGAAAGTAAACACTTCTTTTCCTTCCTTATTAAACATTATAAACCCTGCAAAATCAGCACGTTTATTATGAGAAGAAAACTCACTTAACGATTTCACATCATTTTCCAAGTCCGGATATTTATCCAACTGAGCGAGTAGAATCTCATAAGTAGCCATGGTATCCGCCTCTGCAGAATGTGCGCCTTCTAAATCTTGTCCACAATAGAATTTATATCCCGCAGACAGCGTACGTTGCTCTTTTTTATGAAAAATTACTTGAACATCTATCGCTACACGATTTTTCATATCAAAATCAATTTCTGCTCGTAACATTTCCTCTGCCAATAATGGAATATCGAATCTATTAGAATTAAATCCTGCTAAATCACAGTCTTTAATAAGTTTACTAACTTCAGAAGCCAATTCTTTGAACGTTGGTTCATTCGCAACTTTTTCATCCGTAATATGATGAATGTCTGACGATTCCTGAGGTATCTTCATTTCAGGGTTTACTAACCAAGTTTTACTTTCTTTATTACCGTTAGGGTAAATTTTAAGAATTGAAATTTCTACAATTCTGTCATGTGCTATATTAATACCTGTAGTTTCTAAATCAAAGAAAACAATAGGTTTAGATAAATTTAATTCCATTCCTTTAATACTTATATTTAAACTGAGTTGTTGGTATACCCAAACATTACTCGTGTAATAATTCATTTTTAYRANNWWCKCRMKKTCSGCMWKRKANCKTANGYGRAMGTWMWRRYRWWKTANNMRAKTATWSKYWKCTAAAATTGATAATATAATTTCGGCAACCATTAGCCTTGACGATGGTTTATCATCAGCAGGTACTACATACCAAGGTGCTTTTTCAGTAGATGTATTATTCAATATATCCTGATAACAATCCTGGTAATCGTCCCAGCGTCTACGTTCTTTTAAATCTCCTGGTTCAAATTTCCAGTTCTTAGATTTAATATTCAATCTACGTAACAAACGTTTTTTTTGTTCATCTTTAGAAAGATGTAGAAATACTTTAATAACAATGGTTCCATTATTAGAAATATGATTTTCAAAATTCACCATTGCTTCCATACGTTGAACATATAGTTCTGGCTTAATAGCATCTTCAGTAGCCAATCCTGGAATATTTTCTGCAACTACAATTTCAGGTCTCACTCTAGAGATTAGCACATTCTCATAATGCGTTCTGTTAAATACAGAAAATTTACCACGTTCTGGTAAGGCCATATAATGTCTCCAAAGATAATCATATTTTAATTCCAATTTACTTGGAGACTTAAAACTGTGAACATTAATACCTCTTACATTAAAATCTTTAAAGACTTCTCGGATCAAACTGTCCTTTCCTGAAGTATCCATTCCTTGTAAACAAACCAATACAGAATGTTTTCCTTCCGCGTACATAGCCTCTTGAATCTTACTGATTTTAGCTCTAATTTTGACTAATTTTTTCTCAGCATTTTTCAATTCGATGCGTGTCTTTAATTCAGAAATCACCACAGGTTCCTTCACTTTATACTTTTTCATTTTGTTTCAATTTATGACAAGGGAAAGATACATTAATTTAAGAAAAGACGCAAAATTTTGGGACTTCATATAGATATGCAAATCGATCTATATATTGATATTCATATAGATCTTGACAGTACAGACATAGCATGCTACGTCTCCTAGTAAGGGCGAATTGCATTCGCCCAACCGCGTTTAGTAGAGACGTAAAATTTTACGTCTCTACTAAACGAAAAAAATCCCCAACTACGTAAGTAATTGAGGATTTAAAATAAAGGCGATGACATACTCTCCCACCCAGGGGCAGTACCATCTGCGCTAATAG
>NVSD01000049.1 GCA_002401105.1 Flavobacteriaceae bacterium
CCACTCCTATGGCATCCCAAATTTGGAAAGGCCCGTGTTCCCATCCGAAACCAGCTTTCATAGCATCGTCTAAACGGTACAATTCATCAGAAATTTCTGGAATTCTATTCGAAGCGTACTGGAACAAAGAAGCAAATGATTTTCTATAAAACTCTCCTGCTTTGTCTTTTCCTTTTACTAATACTTTAAAACGATCGATTACTTTTTCGATGGTTTTTGTCATTTCTAAGGTGGCAAATTTCGCGCGTTTTTTAGCACGGTATTCTAGGGTCTTTAAATCCAAGGTTAAAATGGATTTCTTTCCATTCTCATCTACAGATTTCTTATAAAAACCTTGTTTTGTTTTAGAACCCAACCATTTATTCTCCATCATGGTATCGATGTAAGAAGGTAGGTTAAACATGTCCTTAGACTCATCCTCTGGACAATTGTCTTTTACACCATTAGCAACATGTACCAAGGTATCCAATCCAACTAAATCACAGGTACGGAAGGTGGCAGATTTTGGACGACCAATTACTGGGCCCGATAATTTGTCTACTTCCTCTACTGTTAAGTCCATTTCTTTTACAAGATGGAATAAACTCATAATTCCGAAAACTCCAATTCTGTTTCCAATAAATGCGGGCGTATCTTTTGCCAACACCGATGTTTTTCCTAGGAACTTCTCCCCAAACATCATTAAAAAGTCAGTTACTTCCTGACTACATGCAGGACCTGGAACCACTTCAAAAAGTTTTAAATAACGTGGTGGGTTAAAAAAGTGAGTCACCGCAAAGTGCTTTTGAAAATCTTCACTTCTTCCCTCGTTCATAAATTTGATAGGAATACCAGAGGTGTTCGAGGTAATTAATGTCCCCGGAGTACGGTATTTTTCGATATTTTCAAATACTTGCTTTTTAATATCCAAGCGTTCTACTACTACCTCTAAAATCCAATCAACATCTTTAATCTTATGTATATCATCTTCTAAATTCCCCGTAGTAATGCGAGACGCAAATTTTTGGTTATATATAGGAGATGGTTTTGATTTTAACGATGCTTTTAAGCTGTTGTTCACAATACTATTACGCACCACTTTGCTTTCAAGTGTTAATCCTTTTGCTTTATCAGCTGCACTTAATTCGCGTGGTACAATATCTAATAAGAGTACTTGAACGCCAATATTTGCGAAGTGACATGCAATACCAGAGCCCATAATTCCAGACCCAATAATTGCTATTTTTTTAATACTTCGTTTTTTCATAAAAAATAAAAGTTTGTTAATTAGATTATTTGGTAAATATTTGTTTTTGATTGATCAGTTTATTGATGATATCTGTGACCTCGTAAAAATGCTGCAACTGTTCTTCCGAAACATTTGCTAAAATCAGTTCATTAAATTGAATCACGAATTTCTTAGAAACTTCTCTTTTTTCCTTTCCAAATTTCGTCAGTTTAATCAATACGCTACGTCCGTCTTCTGGATTACGTTCTCTATAAATAGCCCCTKCCTTTTCCATGTTTTTTAATATTCTAGAAAGACTGGTAGGCTCCATGCCCATTTGTGGACCTAAAGATGTAGAGGGAGTTCCGTTATCGGAATCAATATTTAAAAGTACAAAGGCGGTGGCCATGGTACTGTTGTGTTTAGCAGCTTCTTCATTGTACATTTTTGCGATGGCTTGCCAAGTGGCTCGCAACACATGATCTATAGTTTTGTCTCTTTGCATGTTCCAAATATAGCAAAAATATATTATGCATGCATAGTAAAATGAAAAAACTTCAAAATTTTGACATGAAAGATAGAAAAAATGGAACAGATACTAGACAAAAATGTATATTTGAAAGACAAAAATAAAATTTGATATGAATAACTTATTAGAAGTTAAAAACATAAGTAAAAGTTATGGCGATTTCAAGGCATTAAACAATGTGTCTTTAGCCATTCCTAACCAAAGTATTTTTGGATTATTAGGACCAAATGGAGCAGGAAAAACGACACTCATTAGAATTATTAACCAAATAATACTGCAAGACCAAGGAGAAGTATTATTGGATGGTGAAACTTTAAAACCTGAACATATTTCTCAAATAGGCTATTTACCAGAAGAACGTGGTTTGTATAAAAACATGAAGGTAGGCGAACAAGCACTTTATTTAGCGCAATTAAAAGGAATGTCTAAATCCGAAGCCAAGAAAAGATTAAAGTATTGGTTTGATAAATTTGACATTGGATCGTGGTGGGATAAAAAAGTACAAGAACTATCCAAAGGAATGGCACAAAAAGTCCAATTTATTGTGACGGTAATGCACCAACCTAAATTATTAATTTTTGATGAACCATTTAGTGGTTTTGACCCTATTAATGCCAATTTAATTAAAGACGAAATCTTACAATTAAAAAACGRAGGAGCCACCGTAATTTTTTCTACTCACCGCATGGAATCTGTAGAGGAGTTATGTGATCACATTGCATTGATAGATAAATCCAATAAAATATTAGACGGAAAGTTGGATGACATTAAGCGAGAATTCAAAACAAATTCATTTCAGGTTGGATTGCAATCGGAAAACGAAGGGCTATTAAAGGAGCAACTCGAAAATAATTTTAGTATTGAACCCGCTTCATTTAAATCCTTAGAAAACGATTTAAAATTGAATATTACCTTAAACAATGGAGACACTTCTAAAGAGCTACTACAATTTCTAAATCAACATGCTCAAGTGACTCATTTTACAGAAATAATCCCAAGCGCAAGCGACCTATTTATTAAAGCCGTACAAAATAATGAATAAATTATCACTCATCATCAAAAGAGAATTTTTAGCAAAAGTTAAAAACAAGTCTTTTATAGTCATGACCATTTTAAGTCCACTACTTATGGTAGGGATGATGGCTTTAATTATTTTCCTAAACGTTAAAAACGCAGAAGAAGTAAGAACCATTWGTTATATAGACGAGTCGCATCAATTAAAAAGTATTTTTGAAGATAGCGAATTAACAAAGTACATAAATTTAGAAAAATTAGGTTTTGAAAAAGCAAAAGAAATCACCCTTGAATCCTATTATGGATTGATTCATATTCCAAAAAGCGATGATTTAGATAAGCTATCTAAAGGTATTGCTTTTTATTCTGAAGACTCACCAAACCTAACTGTGATTCAAGACTTAGAACGCAARATTGAACGCAAAATCAGAGATTTAAAAATAGAGCAACTTCATTTTGATATCGAAAAGATTAAAGGTGCAGAAACCGATGTTGCCATCGAGACAGAAACATTTGCTGGAGAAAAATCATCCAAAATGGGGAGTGTCTTAAAAATGATCGCTGGGGGTGCTTTTGGCTACCTCATCTTTATGTTCATTATTATATACGGAACTTCTGTGATGCGTAGTGTGATAGAAGAAAAAACGAGCCGTATTATTGAAGTAATCATTTCATCGGTAAAACCATTTGAATTAATGATGGGGAAAATTCTGGGTAATGCATTTGCAGGGATCCTACAATTTATTATTTGGATTATTTCTGCCAGTTTGTTAATGCTAGCCATCTCTGCTTTCTTTGGTGTTGATTTAGTGGGAAGTTCTCCCTCCATGCAAGCAAGCCAAGAAATGATGGGGCAAATGCAAGAATCTGCCAATACRGATATTCAAGCCATGATTTTAGAAGTAAAAAACCTACCATTAATGACGCTATTTTTATCATTTATAGTTTACTTTTTCGGTGGATACCTTATTTACAGTTCTATTTATGCTGCCATTGGAGCAGCCGTAGATAACGAAACGGATACCCAACAATTTATGATGCCAGTGATGCTTCCTTTAATGATTGCTATTTATGTAGGGTTTGGAGTTATTGAAAACCCACATGGTTCTATAGCAGTGGCATTTTCTATCTTTCCATTAACCTCTCCTATTGTCATGTTAATGCGTATTCCATTTGGTGTACCATGGTGGCAATTACTAGTATCTATGGCATTATTATTGGTAACATTCTTCGGAATTGTATGGTTTGCTGCAAAAATATACCGCGTTGGGATTTTAATGCACGGTAAAAAACCGACTTACAAGGACTTATACAAATGGTTAAAATATTAACAGATTAAATAAAAGCACTAATTCCTTCGATATCATAAATTGATATTGAAGGAATGTATTAAGTATGAAGAAAATAGTTTTATTATTTTTAGTTTTGAGTGGCTTACACAGTTTCGCTCAATCTGAATTAGCAGGAGTTAGTTATAGTTTTTTAGGTGGAAATAAAGATGTATTGGATATAAACAGTACTCAAGCATGGTTTACCATCCCYACCAAATTAAAAAACAACAATTTTTTATTACATAAAATATCCTATAAACAATTAAATTTTAGTTTTCCGGGAACAAGTTTTTTTGTAGTAGACGATTTGGAAAAATTCCACGAATTTAAATATGGAATCACCTATATAAAACCACTTAAAAACAGTTGGTTACTATCGGTAAATGCACAACCTACAATTTCTTCTAACTTAAAAAGCACTTTAAGTATGGACGATTTTAATTTTACAGGAGCCGTTGGGCTTACTAAAAGGTTCAAATCTCAAAAAAGTAGTTTATCATTTGGATTATCATATAGCAACCGATTAGGAATACCTGCACCATTGCCGTATTTCCTATACCATAGAACTATCAATCAAAATTTCAATTATGCCATCGGATTCCCAGTTTCAAAGTTTAACTACAACATTTCTCCAAAAACTGAGGTAAATATTCAATTCGCACTGGATGGTTATTATGGAAATATTTCGTCGCCTTTAAAATTATCCAATGGAAAAGATAAATTTAATTATAAAGATAAAGAGTACCTGATAAAAAACATCAACAAAATGTCTATCTCCATGAATACAATGGCCTTAGGAATCTCACATAAAATACACGACAACTGGTATTTGAATTTAAAAACCGGATATATTGTATCAAATAACGTGAGTTTAAGAAACCAAAACGAGGAATTATTCTCCTACGATTTGGGGAATAAAATTTATGCCTCCATTGGAATTGTTTTAAAAAGGAATAAACGAAAAAAATAAACGTATTTTTAGCTATGAGTAATATATTAATTATAGAAGACGAAGCTGCCATACGCAGAGTCCTCACCAAAATTATTTCGGAAGAAAACGATGATTATGTAGTTTCTGAAGCAAGTGATGGGTTAGAAGGTATTGAAAAAATCAGTAAAAATGATTACGATTTAGTATTGTGTGATATTAAAATGCCAAAAATGGATGGTGTAGAAGTATTGGAGCGCATTAAAAAACTAAAACCTGAAATTCCATTCGTTATGATTTCTGGTCACGGAGATTTGGATACCGCCGTAAATACCATGCGACTCGGTGCTTTTGATTATATTTCAAAACCACCAGATTTAAACCGGTTGTTAAACACAGTACGCAATGCATTGGATCGTAAAAAATTGGTAGTCGAAAACAAAAGACTCAAGAAAAAAGTAAGTAAAAAATACCAGATGATTGGGGAGAGCGATGCTATCAACCATATTAAAGATATGATAGACAAGGTGGCTCCAACCGATGCCCGAGTTTTAATTACTGGACCCAACGGAACTGGTAAAGAAATTGTAGCACACTGGTTGCACGAAAAAAGTGACCGTACAAAAGCACCAATGATTGAAGTAAACTGTGCCGCAATTCCGTCTGAATTGATAGAAAGCGAACTGTTCGGTCACGTAAAAGGATCTTTTACAGGCGCAAACAAAGACAGAGCAGGAAAATTTGAAGCGGCGAATGGAGGTACCATTTTCTTAGACGAAATAGGCGACATGAGCCTTTCTGCACAAGCAAAAGTATTGAGAGCTTTACAGGAAAGTAAAGTTTCTCGTGTGGGATCTGACAAAGATATTAAGGTAAACGTACGTGTAATTGCAGCGACCAATAAAGATTTAACACAAGAGATTGCTCAAGGAAGATTTAGAGAAGATTTATACCACAGATTGGCTGTTATTTTGATAAATGTCCCTGCCTTAAATGATAGAAGAGAAGACATTCCATTATTGGTAGACTTTTTTGCCAATCAAATAGCCACGGAACATGGAACTGCAGCTAAAGTATTCACCCAAGGAGCCTTGGACAAATTAAAAGCCTACGACTGGACTGGAAATATTCGTGAACTGCGTAACGTAATTGAACGTTTGCTTATTTTAGGAGGTAAAAAAGTGAGTGAAGCAGATGTAAAAATGTTTGCTACGAAGTAATTTAGTTGTTTGTTGTTTGTTGTTTGTTGTTTGTTGCTGGTTGCTTGTTGTTGGTGCCACTCATACTCTTAAAAGCTTGGTCAAGTTGACTAGATATTTTCCGAAGGGAGAGAATTAGAGCAATGTAATGCTWGTTGTTAGTTGTTTGTTGCTTGTTGTTGGTGCCACTCATACTCTTAATAATTAGGATAAGTTGACTAGATATTTTATGAAGGGAGAGAATTAGAGCGAGGTGGTGATAGTTGCTTGTTGTTGGTGCCACTCATTCTCTTAAAAGCTTAGTCAAGTTGACATAGATATTTTCCGAAGGGAAGAATTTGAGCGATGTGGTGATAGTTGTTGGTTGCTTGTTGTTGGTGCCACTCATACTCTTAATAATTGGGATACGTTGTTTTTGACAGTTTTCTGTTTTCTTGAGAGGAGAAATTCAGCAATGTATTAGATAGTGACTAAAATTATATTAAAAGAGGAGTTTATCAATTATTATTTTGATAAACTCCTCTTTTTTTTGTTTGTTTAATAGGAATCCTACGTTAAAATAATACGATGATTTATCAATAAATAAACAAAAATAATGACGAATTATWCGCTTCAATCCGAATGGTTTTCAGCTTCTTTATTTAGAAATCGCCATCCAATAGCAACGACAACAATCAAATTAAATACAATTCCACCCTTCACCCCTAGCCTTTGGTTGTTTAACCAAAACTTTAGTAATCTTGACGTTTCTAACGTATCTTTACCCGTTAACATAACTATTATGAATAACAAATACTACCTATTACTTTTATTAACTACACTTCTCTTAAGTCCGACTTTTGCACAGGAAAAAATTGAACCTACTTGGGAATCCATCAACGGAAGGGAATATCCACAATGGTTTAAAGATGCCAAATTAGGGATATTTATACATTGGGGTTTGTATTCTGTACCTTCTTATGGAGGAAAAGAATCCTATGGCGAATGGTATTTAAGAGGCTTACAAATGAAAGACTCTTTACGTACCAATTTTATGGAAAAAAATTACGGAAAAGATTTTACTTATAGAGATTTTGCACCGCTGTTCAAAGCTGAATTGTTCAACCCAGACGAATGGGCAGATTTATTTGACAAAGCAGGTGCTAAATATGTATTATTTGTATCCAAACATCACGATGGTTATTGTTTGTGGCCAAGTGAACAAGCTCCCGGATGGAATTCAGTAGATGTAGGTCCAAAACGTGATTTAGTAGGAGAATTAACGGAGGCAGTACGTAAAAAAGGCCTAAAAATGGGCTTGTATTACTCACTACCTGAATGGAATAATAAATTACACCGTTGGTATACGGACCCACATGAAAACATAGGGAACTATGTAGACAAGATTATGATTCCACAATTTAAAGATTTGATAAGTACCTACAAACCTTCTGTGTTATTTACAGATGGCGAATGGTTTCACAGTGCCGAAACTTGGCATGCTAAGGAATTAATTTCCTGGTATTACAATACCGTAGGAGACGAGGCAATTGTAAATAACCGCTGGGGAAGTGGTAGCGACACCGGATTTCTGACACCGGAATACAGTGCGGGTATCAACAGTCCAGACAGACCTTGGGCAGAATGTAGAGGAATTGGAYGTTCTTTTGGATTAAACAGAAACGAAGAATTGGATGCCTATATGACCCCCAAAGATTTGATTCACTTTTTCGCCAAAGCCGTTGGAAATGGTGGAGGAATCACCTTAAATGTAGGACCTAAAGCTGATGGACAAATTCCGTTATTACAGCAAGAACGCCTGATTCAATTAGGTGCTTGGATAAAAACCAACGAGGAAGCTATCTACGCTTCAAGACCATGGACCACTATGGGAGAAGAAAAGAAAATCTCCAAAACAAGAATTGATGCAAATATTGATTTTTATTGGGCAAGAAACACGGCTATCAAACCTATAAAAGAAGACCATTTTGAAGTGACATGGGAAGGTTATATCACCCCTGAATTTTCTGAAATTTATACATTAGAAGCCAAAGCAGATGATGGAATTCGCGTGTATATTGATGGAAAACTGGTATTAAACCAATGGAAAAACAAAGACCAGGAGTTTGAAGGTAATGTGATGAACAATGTAAATACAGAAAAAGCAACAAACACCATCACATTAGAAAAAGGAAAGAAACACAAAATTAAAGTAGATTATTTTGAGTCGAGACAAAATGCATTTGCCCATTTATTTTGGAAAAGTAAGCATGAAGAAAGAGAGGCCATTCCTGCCAGTGCATTTAGTTTAACTGCTGCTAAAAATAGCAAACYAGGACTAACAGGAACCTACAGTTCTATGTTACAGCATATCGCTTATACCACCAACAACGATAATTTATACGCTATTTCTTTGGAGTGGCCAGAAAACGAAGTCTTGGTACTAGACGTTCCTAAACCTGCAAAAAAYACRGAAATTACATTATTGGGAAGAAAAGGAAATTTAAAATGGAARTTCAAAAATGATAAGCTTCATATTTATTTAGATACCGTTTCCTATAACGAAATGCCTAGTAACGAAGCATGGSTATTTAAAATCAACGGTTATTTRAAGAAGTAAAACATAAATTTTCAAAATATTATTTAAAAGTACAGGCTATTTGGTCTGTACTTTTTTTTNGTTTTTTGACGTAGGACTATTTGACTTAAGACTATTCGATATAAGACATAGGACTTAGCATTTTGGTGGCAGCACTGATAAGATTATTGCAACATAATCTTCTTATGAAGATCATTCCTGAAGAGCAGAGACATTTCAAAAACAAGAAACTTTTACCACCAAAAGAACTCTTTAAATAAATWAGAACGTCGATGTTTAATCATCTCAACATTTCACTCATATCCTTGACACTCGTATCCGTCATTCCCGTGAAAACGGGAATCCAGCATAAAAAATTACATCCAGTATTACTATCCAAAACCTAGTATCATTTTTTTTATTTTAGCAAACGATAAAATTCATTATCTTTCAATAAAAAAGCTATGTATAAAAGGATAATCAAATACAAAAAAATATTCTTAACGTCTCTTTGCATATTAATAGCAATGGCTATAATAGAAGACCTTTACAATGCAGGAGAAATAATAGGCAAATTTGCATTTGATATTTTAGGCTAGCAAAAAGCCTGGTTATTTCATGTTTAATTTCAATATTCAATGGAACAAAACGCCGATTTCCTACTAAGAGAAGTACAACGGGTCACCAATTTCCTTAGCAAACTAATTCATAATATATGTTCTTTAAATGAATATAACATTGAAGATAGCATCAAAGAAACTGATGATTTCATCAAAGAAAACTGGAATTTCTCGTTTCAAGAAATCACAACACTTTCTGATACTGCATTACTCAGTAAATTAGAAAACATCCCAGAGATTCATATTGAAAAATTCGTAGGGTTGCTGAATGAACTTCTAAAACATAGCAAACAGACAGCAATCAAAAAAGAATATAATTGGCATGAAATTGCTAGAAAAGGAAGTGTTATTTTAGTTGAATTAGAGAAGAATACCACTGTTTTTTCTTTGCAAAGAAATCAGCTAAAAACAGCGTTGGAGGGCTATCGATTACAATAAAAAAGCTAATTAAGTAAAACCATGAATAACAAACATTAATCCACCGAAATACAAATTAGCTGAAAATTCAACAAAAAAGAGGATGCCAACTAGGACAACCTCTTTTTTACTCTTTTATATCCAAGGATATCGTTATTATAAAAATAAAGACATCGCATAATATTCTATCTCATTACTATTTAACCATTTCTGATCTTAGACCTTCTTTTACAAAAACATCTCCATAAGGATAGTAACAATTAGTTTCTTTCCCATCACTTGTTTGGTAACAAAATTTAGTGCTGTTTTTTGGAAACTTCCCCCTATACTTACCATTATCTCCTTTATCTGGGTTAAAAACAGAAACCAAGGTCAAATTAAAATCACTGTACTTGAAATTAATATCAGCCCTCAAATCTTCCTCCAATTTAAGTCCTTTATGGATATTTATAGCTGTGTTATAAATCATTATTTTAGTCTCCTTTTTCCCTTCTTTTTTTCCAATATAATATCCTGATAGCCCCTCAGTATCACTGAAATCAAAAAGCAGTTTTCTAAAATTAAGTGATAGGATTCTTGCGTTCTGTATATTTACAGATTTTATTCCTTCCGAAAACACTTTATCAAATCCAGCTCTATTTAAGCTTTTGAACAAAGACTTGACATAATCGTCTGAAGTCTTATATACTGTAGGGTCAAAATAAATTTTGCTTAATTGCCTATTCCATGAGGTAATTAATGCATTTGCTTCCATTTTACTATTTCCAGATAGTTTTAAATTAACACCTCCAACAGTTACTCCTTTACTTTCAATTTCTTGCATTCTAAGAATTAACTTCTCATCTCTATCATAAACAGATAATGGCAATTTAAAATCGTCTCCTTGAAATATAATTTTTGCTATTACTTTTTTGGTCTTTTTATCAATTAAAGTAAAATTTGAAGTTTCGACATCAAATTGCGATAACCATTCGTTTCCTTTTTTTTCATTTTCTATAATTTTATCATATAATTCCTTCCCTTTTCTAACCGTTTTCGACCTAAAAAAGTTATCTATATTTTTTACACTAACCCCTTCTGCATCAAAAAAATGTAATTCTTTTTGAATAAAACTAGCTAATATTTTTTTAGGATTCAGACTAAAAGCTGTTAATTTAAAACTAACTTCATTGATAACCGACTTATCGCTATTACTTACATTATACCATATTTCAGTCAAAGATGAAGTAGCTTCTCTTCCGCTAAATTCAATTATTGCCAATAACTCACCATCCAAATCAGAAAAATGATACGCATCCTCTTTTGCATCAATTTTCGCAATATCTTTACCTCCTATTTTTATTATATTTCCTTTAACTTTCATTTTCTGAGCAATAGAAACATGTCCCAAACTTATACAAATCAACAAACAAATAATTTTCTTCATATCTTTATTTTAATGTTTTTAAATCTAGAATAAAAATAGTTAAATAAATCTTATCCACAGAGACAATGTTAGCTTTTACCCATACATCAATAAAAAAATAATACGGCAATTAAAAAAAACAGTGCTAAACCTAATTATATAATTCATTGCAGCCTTTTGCATATAGACTTTCTAGATAATATTACACTTAAGTTCGCTCCCTACCTTTAAATCAAAAACAGCTCTAATTAAAAACAATTCGTATTCTAATTTATAAACACCTGTTCAGCCCCCGCTAAGCAAAGTCACTCTACTTTGAGAACAAATAAATAAGCAAACATCTACTACATTCCCTATTAGAATATTTAAAGGAAATAGATGCTCCATTATTATATTGCCGTAAATCCAATTCCTATTATTACGAATATCCTTTTGACTTATTAGTAAACGTTTCCGTACAAGTGTTAGTAAAGGAGGAATTAAAAACTGTATATGCAGGACACACTATTTTTAATAATAATAATTTATACAGTGCACGTTTTGTGCAGTGTACAAACCTACATTAGCCCTATCAACAAAAATAAATGGACGCATTTTTATTTGATGGTACAAATTATTAAGTTAAAATTTTATATTTATGAAAAATTTAGAAAATTATGGGGTTCTGGAAATGGCTGCTAAAGAGAATGTATTGATTGAAGGAGGATATGAGTGGTACCCTGGGGGATGTTCATACAGTGGAGGGGGTATGATCTATGAAGGACCAATGCTACGACCTAATAATGATAAAGCCACACAAAATTTAATAGATGGTTTGTATTTAGAAATGCACGGTTACTAAAACATAAATTCACATCATAAAACGAAAATAGATACTTTTGAAACAAAACTAATGCAAGAATTTATTCGTTTTTTTAAAAATCCAAATTCTACAAAAAGAGTAAAAGGAGTAACTTCATTTTTCTTTTACTCTTTATTTTTCTTGATTTTTTATGTTTGTATTTCATTCCTCATTGGTGCACTTTTTAAATCCCTCAACTTTTTATTTATTATTAAACAACCTGTATCTCTAAAAATAACTACGCTTAGTCTTTTTAGAATCATGATAATCACTCCTATTCTTGAAGAATTTTTGTTTAGATCATTCCTATATCCTCAGAAAAAACACATCAGTTTTTTTATTTTCAGCCTTACTTTCTTCTTGTTAAATTACTTTTTCTTTGATTATTTTTTAATAAAAATACTGCTTTCCTTTATTTTTTGCTTTTTATTTCAATTGAGTTCTTTTCAAATTAATTACAATTGGTATTCTAAAAATAATCGTTCTATTGTATATTTTAGTTCTATTATTTTCGGGTTAGTTCATATCACAAATTATCAACTTACTCAGACAATC
The DNA here is from genome assembly GCA_002401105.1 of Flavobacteriaceae bacterium. Classification (GTDB taxonomy): domain Bacteria; phylum Bacteroidota; class Bacteroidia; order Flavobacteriales; family Flavobacteriaceae. The sequence goes on from NVSD01000049.1 coordinate 12,604, forward strand.
ATATACATGTCTCCTTTATTTTTTACTCCAAAAATATTAAGCGGCTTTTCTTTGGCTTTTATAAGAATTAAGTATGGCTTAGTGTATTCCATTCTGTTACATTCAGCATACAATGCAATCCCTATTCTATTAACATTTTTTCTTTAACTATTTTTAATCATGCTCATAGACTTATTGTCCCCACTACGCAAAGTCTTACTACTTTGAATACAAATACACTAACCGTATAAATAAATTTTAAAATTGTATCTCTAATAAAAAAACAATGACATCCATATTTTACAAATATTTGATTCACGCCAGCATCCTCTTAAAGTCAAATAATTTCTTAAAAATTAAACATTTCAGGTACACTTACCTCCAACGCATTTGATAATACGTTGGAGGTGCTAATAGTTGTATTTGTTTCTCCTCGTTCTATTCTACCTGTTTGAGAAATAGGTGTATCCGAAGTATACGCTAATTCTTCTTGTGACATTTTTTGTACATTTCTTAATTACTTAAAATGCAGTCCAAAGTTATTTCTTACAAAATAAAATTCCAACTTTCTATTAAAAATCATAAACACATGTATACGTTATTTGAAAAATATTTTTATATTGACCAAAAAATCGCACAAAGACTTATTATTAGCTAATAATTTTCTTTCCCTTGAAGCTGATGATTTAAACAATCATTATGAAAAATATATTTCCAAAAGAAATTTTGGAGAACACATCCCATGTTCACCAATTCAAGCACAGAAAGAGAAGTTCCATTATTTACAGTACTTTTTTAATAGCAATCATACTAGCTTTCTGCTCATTGCCTTTTATTAAAATTGACATTTATGCTACTTCCCGTGGCCKCATACGATCAGAAAAAGAACGCGTAAAATTATCCGTTGTTAATATCGGTAAGGTGATTGAAAACAATTTACGAAGCAATAAAGAAGTAAAAAAAGGGGATACGCTACTTGTATTAGATGCTTATGCCATCAATAACAAAATGGACTTATTAGCATCCAATRTAAAGGAGTACCGAGACTTCACCTACGATTTACGGTACCTACTCAGCGGAAAACAAATTTCAATTGCAACTATTAGAAGTCCAAAACACCAACAAGAATATGGACAATATCAAGAAAAGCTCCAAGAATTACAAACACGCTTAAAAAAACAAACACGCGATTTAACCAGAAATAAAACGCTTTTTGAAAAAGATGTAATTGCAGCCGTTACTTACGAAAACTACCAATACGATTACGATTTGACCCTAGCTGCTATCTCATTATTAAAAAAACAACAGTTTACTACATGGCAAGGAAGTTTGACCCTATTTAACAGACAGCTAAAAGAATTTTATAATAGTTTACAACAACAAAACGACAGTAAATCTTATTATGTATTAACCGCTCCTGTTTCTGGAACACTTATTAATGTAATAGGGATAGAAAACGGATCCTATATAAATGCGGGCATCCCCATAGCGGAAATCTCTCCAAATGGGGCTTTAATAGCCGAATGCTATGTGTTGCCCATAGATATCGGATTAATTTATCCAGACAACATTGTGAAATTTCAAANTAGMMKMYTWTAWTTMYRMCCAGTGGGGATTGGCTACTGGGAGTATTCTAGAAATAGCCAAGGATATAGAACTATTAAATGAAGCTCCTGTTTTTAAAATTAAATGCCAATTAGACCAAAAACACCTCCGCTTAAAAAATAATTTTAAAGGCAATTTAAAAAAAGGAATGACTTTTACAGCCCGGTTTAAATTAGCTGAACGTAGTTTATTTGACCTCTTGTACGACAAAATAGACGATTGGCTCAATCCAAACGGAATGAATGTAATTTAATGATTTTAATTAAAAAAAATGGCAAAAATTGCATTAAAACAACATGATATCACAGATTGYGGAGCCACATGTTTGGCTTCCATAAGTGCACATTATAACTTAGAACTTCCCATAGCAAGAATACGACAATACGCTGGTACAGACAAAAAAGGCACCAATGTATTGGGTTTGATAGAAGCAGCAGAAAAATTAGGTTTTGAAGCCAAAGGTGTACGAGGTGAATTTGACAGTTTGTTCAAAATCCCAAAACCAGCCATTGCACATGTTATTGTGAAAAAACAACTGCAACACTATGTAGTTATTTACGAAGTTACCAAGAGCTTTATTAAGATAATGGATCCTGGAACAGGGAAGTTTCATAAAAAAACACATGCCGAATTCAAGGAAGAATGGACAGGAGTTTTGGTCATTCTATTACCCGATGAAAGTTTTAAAACAGGGAATGAAAAAGTCGCCGTTTCCAAACGTTTCTGGTTTTTATTAAAACCACATAAATTTGTTTTAATACAAGCATTTGTAGGAGCACTTATCTATACGCTCCTAGGTTTTTCAACCGCCATTTATATAGAAAAAATTACAGATTTTGTACTGGTAGGCGGTAATACCAAACTACTGAATTTATTAAGCATCATTATGTTGGTRTTACTTGCTTTGAAAATTTTTATAGGRWTGTTTAARGATGTTTTCYTGATAAAAACAGGGCAACAAATTGATGCACGACTTATATTAGGCTATTATAAACATTTACTAAAACTCCCCCAACAGTTTTTTGACACCATGCGTGTGGGAGAAATCATATCAAGAATTAATGATGCTGTAAAAATTAGAACATTTATCAATGGAGTGGCTTTATCCTTGGCTGTGAATGTGATGATTGTTCTATTCTCTTTTAGCCTAATGTTTACCTATTATTGGAAATTGGCATTAATTATGTCTTGCATCCTTCCGTTCTACATTATTATTTACGCCATTGTAAACAAATTGAATAAAAAAACAGAACGTGCAGTGATGGAAAAGGCAGCAGACCTTGAAAGTCAATTGGTGGAGAGTATCAACGCCATGGGAACCATCAAGCGTTTTGGATTGGAAGACTTTGCAAATATTAAAACAGAAACTAAATTTATAAGCTTATTAAATACCGGTTACAAATCTGCTTTAAACAGTGTATTTACAGGAACTGCTTCTAGTACTGTGTCCCAAGCATTCACCATTATTCTCTTATGGACAGGTTCCTATTTTGTAATAGCTAGAGAAATAACTCCAGGAGAGCTGATGTCCTTTTATGCTATAATTGGTTATTTTATGGGGCCTATAGCAAGTTTGGTAGGTGCCAACAAAGAAATACAAAATGCCTTGATAGCCGCAGATCGGTTGTTCGAAATTATGGACTTGGAACGGGAGGAATCCGAAAACAAATTCAAATTGAGTCCTAAAAATATTGGAGACATTACTTTTAAAAATGTATCCTTTAGGTATGGAACCCGTGTGGAAGTATTCGACAATTTTAATTTACAGATAAAAAAAGGAAGGATTACTGCCATTGTTGGAGAAAGTGGCTCGGGTMAATCTACTTTAATTTCCTTATTGCAAAACATGTATCCTTTACAAAAGGGGATGATTAGTATAGGAGATTATGACTTACAATATATAGAGAATAAAAGTTTGCGACAGTTGGTAAGCGTAGTCCCTCAAAAAATAGACTTGTTCGCTGGGAATGTGATTGAAAACATAGCCGTAGGGGATTTTGAACCTGATATGGAACGTATTCTCCGCATTTGTAAAAGCATCGGCATTCAAGATTTTACAGACACACTTCCTAACGGCTTTAACACCTACTTAGGAGAAAATGGAGCTTCCTTGTCTGGAGGGCAAAAACAACGTATTGCCATTGCCCGAGCCCTGTACAAACAACCCGAAATATTAGTCTTGGACGAAGCCACCTCATCTCTAGACAGTAGTTCCGAAAATTACATACAGCGAAGCATACAAAATTTACGTGCACAAGACAAAACCATTATTTTAATTGCCCATAGGTTAAGCACGGTATTACAAGCAGACGAAATAGTCGTGCTTTCTGAAGGTAAAGTTTTGGAACAAGGTTCACATGTACAACTTATGAAAAAACAAGCACATTATTATAATTTATGGCAGCTACAAATGCCTAATCTAGATATCTAAAAAAAACTGTAGAAAAATGAAAACTCTCAAACAATTAGAACGCCTGCGTAAAGCACACCTATTAATTAACAGCAGCAACACTGGAAACCCAACAGAATTTGCAGCCAAACTTAAAATAAGCAAACGCCTATTACATTCCCTATTAGAGTATTTAAAGGAAATAGATGCCCCATTATTATATTGCCGAAAATCCAATTCCTATTATTACGAATATGCATTTGACTTATTAGTAAACATATCTGTACAAGTACTCGTAAAAGAAGAGCTAAAAACTGTTTATGCAGGACGCACTATTTTAAACAATAATTTATACAGTGCACGTTTTGTGCACTGTACAAACCTACATTAGCTCTATCAACAAAAAATAAATGGACGCATTTTTATTTGATGATGTGAAATTATTAATTAAAAAATTTAGAGAATTATGGGGTGGTTAAAATGAGTTTTAAAGAAACTAAAAGTACAGGTGGTGGGTTTTGGCCTCTACTTAGAAGAATTATCCTTGCTGTTGCCGCTGCACATGAAGCAAGTGGATGCGAAGGACACAGTGGAACATATATAAATCAAGGAGGTGTATATGTTGCATCTTACGACATGCATTAAATAACCAACAGGCAGTGTTTGAAATACACTCCCAAACTAACAAAAAAAGAAGGTGTTAATTTATAGCACCTTCATTTTCTATACTATGTTTAAATTTTCAATCTATCTCATTATAACCATGATTGCTATTTGCAGCATTTGTCATGTAGAAATACCATACAATAAAACCATTATTTATAGTGCTCTTTTGTATATTATTATTGTCGATTTTCTTATCCCAATCATAAAAAGAAGAATCAAATTATGAAAAACATACGTAAATTATTAAATCCGTTCACGTATCAAAATGTATTTAAACCAAAGACAAAATGGTTCTTAATTATCACACTACTAAATATAACTGTTAACATTACAATATATTTGGTAACTGAACAGTTTTTTAACATCGATAAGAATGAAAACATAGAAGCTTTATTTAGCCTCAATTTAATATCACAACTTTTGCTAATAGGACTTTTGTATCCTATCGTTGAAGAATTCTTATTCCGTTACCCAATCCTATTAGGAAGGAATAAAATTGCGATTATTTTTTTCTTAACTATTCCATTTACTGTATTAATAGTCAGTAAATTTTCTAGTTTAGGTATATTTACATGTGTTATCATATATCTTATATTTTTTTTAAACAGTCACAAGGTTAATAAATATATTTCCAAACGCCTTGTGAAATATAGACAATACGCATTTTGGGTATTGACCGTTTTATTTTCAATATGCCATATTTATAATTTTTCTAATGACACTATTGAGGTAATTGTGATTTTCACAAGTTTAACTTCTTTTTCCTCTATCCTATTTGGACTGATTCGAATCCACATTGGCTTTAAATACGCTATTTTTTCTCATATGATATACAATTGCACTATTATTGTAGTAAGCAACCTATATTAAAATCCTGCCCCCCCTCCCCGCTGCGCAAAGTCTCCCAACTTCGACCCATAACAACAACTCCTAACTTGAAAAAAAGCTAGGATCATTCACAAAATCAAGAATACTGTTCAGTCCTGTCCTTTTTCACATTAATTCACATAACTGTATTTAAAAACAATATATGCAGGACAATCTCCCTAAATAATAATTCATACAGTGCACGTTTTGTGCAGTGTACAAACCTACATTAGCTCTAACACCAAAAAACAAATGGACGCATTTTTATTTGACGATGACTAATTATTAATTTTAAAATTTATATTTATATTTATATTTATGAAAAAGTTAGAGAATTATGGGGTCCAGGAGATGGGCTCTAAAGAAATGAAAAATGTTGACGGTGGGGTATTTCCATGGGTACCTGTTATAGTATTAGCTATTTATTGCTTTGACAACAGAGAAAAGTTTATAGAAGGATTAAAAATAGTACTGAGTTAAAATAAAAATTATGAAAGATTTAGTATATTTGGATAAAAACGAATTAAAATACATAAACGGCGGTGATTTGGGTGATGGAGCTATAGCTTTAGGTATCATGCAGGTGCTATTATTAAACACGGTCCAGTTCTTGTAAATTTAGTAGAGAGCTATAAGATTTTTAAGGATTTTTTTAACTTTTAAAATGTATTAAGATTATGAAAAAATCAATAGTAATTGCATTACTTATAATGTTAAC